>NZ_JRMB01000004.1:0-367500 GCF_000759445.1 Pseudomonas lutea | reverse complement strand
GACCATAAGCGCGCTGGAGTTCGCGCCCCATCAGCAGGTTGAACTTCTGATCGGTTCCGCCCAGCTCTACATCTGCACGCAGCGCGACTGAGTCATACCCTTGCACAAGCGGATAAAGAAACTCGTGGATCGCGATCGACTGGTTTGACTTGTATCGCTTATCGAAGTCGTCACGCTCCAGCATCCGCGCCACGGTGTACTGGGAAGACAGACGAATGAAGTCAGCAGGACTCAGCTGATCCATCCAGGTCGAGTTGAAAGCGACCTCGGTCTTCGCCGGATCCAGAATCTTGAAGACCTGAGCCTTATAGGTCTCGGCATAGTCCAGCACCTGCTCGCGAGTCAGGGGTGGGCGCGTGGCGCTCTTACCGCTCGGATCGCCAATCATGCCGGTGAAGTCTCCGATCAGGAAGATCACCTGATGCCCGAGATCCTGGAACTGGCGCAGCTTATTAATGAGCACTGTGTGCCCCAAGTGCAGATCAGGCGCAGTGGGATCGAAACCTGCCTTGATGCGAAGTGGCTGCCCACGTTTGAGCTTGGCGATCAGCTCGGCCTCCACCAGGAGTTCATCTGCGCCACGTTTGATCAGCGCTAGCTGCTCTTCAACCGACTTCATAACCGCCCCGTAATGCCTTATTTCAAAGGGAGACAACCATACAAGATCACCGCCCAAATTCAAGTTCTGACAATGCGGGATCGGCGAATCGCGACGACGCCGGATCACAGGCTTGCCTCAGGGCAGATTTGGTTATATTTTATACAGTTATTTCATCTTCATCATGTGCATTCATCTTTTCCATTTCATCTTTTCAAAGTCAAAATTACCTATGAAAGCCAATCCGCCTAAAGCGCCACCGCTTTATCCGAAGAGTCACCTGCTCGCAGCCAGCGGTATAGCGGCCCTGCTGAGCCTGGCTCTCCTCGTCTTCCCATCCAGCGACGTCGAAGCCAAACGAACCAACCTGACTCTGGAGCTGGACACGCCAGACGATCAGATCAAGCAAGAACAAGACGCTCAAGAACAGACTCAAGCCACAGAGGCGCCTGTAGATTCCCCATTTGCTCAAATCGAAGGGAATGCGGACGAGCCCGTGGAGACGGCGAAGGCCCCGAACGAAACAAAGATCGCAGCCAAGGACACAGTGGCGACAGCCAAGAGCGCTGCTCATCGCGAGGTGGTCGTGTCGAAGGGCGACACGCTGTCTACCCTGTTTGAAAAAGTCGGATTGCCGGCGTCGTCAGTCCATGAAGTCATCGCCAGCGGCAAACAGGCCAAGCTGTTCAGCCAACTGAAGAATGGCCAGGTTCTGCAATTCGAGCTATCCCCTGAAGGCAATCTAAAACAGCTGCACAGCAAGCTCAGCGAAACTGAAAGCATCAGCTTATCCCGCACTGACAAGGGTTACGCCTTCACGCGCGACGTGAGCAAACCCAATGTCCGCACCGCTTACGTCCACGGCATGATCAATAATTCGCTGTCGCAATCTGCCCAGCGCGCCGGGCTCAGCCATACCATGACCATGGAAATGGCAAATATCTTTGGTTATGACGTCGATTTCACTCAGGACATCCGCAAAGGTGACGAGTTTGACGTGATTTACGAGCAGAAGGTGATCAACGGCAAAACCGTAAGCACAGGCAATATCCTGTCGGCGCGCTTTGTAAACCGTGGCAAGACCTATACCGCGGTGCGTTACACCAACAAACAGGGCAATACCAATTACTACACTGCAGACGGCAACAGCATGCGCAAGGCGTTTATCCGTACGCCAGTGGAGTTCGCCCGCATCAGCTCGCTTTTCTCGTCGGGGCGCAAGCATCCGATTCTGAACAAGATTCGCGCACACCAAGGCATCGACTACGCTGCACCTCGTGGTACGCCGATAAAGGCGACAGGCGACGGCAAAGTCATCCTCGCCGGCCGTCGTGGCGGATACGGTAATACTGTCATCATCCAGCATGGCGAAACCTACCGGACGCTCTACGGCCACATGCAGGGCTTTGCCAAAGGTATTCAGTCCGGGTCCAGCGTCAAGCAAGGTCAGGTTATTGGCTATATTGGAACCACCGGCCTGTCCACTGGTCCTCATGTTCATTACGAGTTTCAGGTAAACGGCGTACACGTTGATCCATTGGGCCAGAAGCTGCCGATGGCTGACCCGATCGCCAAGTCCGAAAAACAGCGGTTCATGCAGGAGAGCCAACCCTTGATGGCTCGCATGGACCAGGAAAAGGCCACCATGCTGGCCTCGAGTAAGCGCTGACCCATGACTTTATATGTAGGTGTTATGTCCGGAAGCAGTCTGGACGGACTCGACTTCGCGCTGGTAGAACAGGATGACCGACCACGTCTGCTCGGCACCTACTACATCCCAATGCCTGATGATCTGCGAGCTGAACTACTGGGCCTCTGCTCCAGTGGGCCGGATGAGCTGGCACGCGCGGGTATCGCCGAGCAGAAGTGGGTTCGCCTCGCTGCGCAGGGTGTGTTGGCGTTGCTGGACCAGCAGAATGTATCGGCCGGTGAAGTCCGTGCCATTGGCAGCCACGGCCAGACGATTCGTCATGAGCCTGCGCGTGGGTTCACCATTCAGATCGGTAACCCTGCCCTGCTCGCCGAGCTGACAGGCATTACGGTGGTCAGTGATTTCCGCAAGCGCGACATTGCTGCCGGTGGCCAGGGCGCGCCTCTGGTTCCCGCGTTCCATGAAGCTTTGTTCGACGACAACAAGGACTACCGTGCTGTCCTGAACGTTGGAGGGTTCAGCAACCTCAGCCTGATCGAGATCGATAAACCTGTGTCCGGCTTCGACTCGGGCCCGGGCAACGTATTACTCGATGCCTGGATTCAGGCACAGCGCGGCGTCAGCTATGACCGGGACGGCGCATGGGGCGCAAGCGGAACCGTCGACCATGTGCTGCTGAAGTCCATGCTCAGCGATCAGTTCTTTCAAACCAAAGGCCCGAAGAGCACAGGTCGGGAAGTGTTCAATCTCGGCTGGGTTCATCATCACCTGTTTCAGATGCCAACCCTGCGACCGGAAGACGTACAGGCGACGCTGCTGGAAGTGACAGCGTTGAGCATTACCGAATCACTCCAGTCGGCACAGGCCCAGACCAAAGAACTGTTGGTATGCGGCGGAGGTGCCCATAACAAGGCGCTTATGGATCGATTGGCAGCCCTGTTGCCCAACACAAAGGTGTCGAGTACAGCCGAGTTTGGCGTCGACCCTGACTGGGTCGAAGCAATGGCTTTCGCTTGGCTGGCTCACTGCGCGCTCGAAAGCGTGCCCGCCAACCGTCCGAGCGTGACCGGCGCCAAGGGATTGCGTGTACTGGGCGCGATCTATCCGGCGTAAGCGTCGCCGCCACCACGAAAAACGCCGCGCAAATGCGCGGCGTTTTTTTATCACTGTAAGGTCAGATCGAGAAGGACGATCCGCAGCCGCAGGTAGTAGCAGCGTTGGGGTTCTTGATCACGAAGCGTGAGCCTTCAAGCCCTTCCTGGTAATCCACTTCCGCACCCGCCAGATACTGGAAACTCATGGGGTCAACCACCAGGCTGACGCCCTCACGCTCGACTATGGTGTCATCCTCGGCAACGTCTTCATCAAACGTAAAACCGTATTGGAAGCCAGAGCAACCGCCACCCGTCACGAAGACGCGCAGCTTCAGGCGGTCGTTGCCCTCTTCATCGACCAGAGTCTTCACCTTGTGCGCAGCACCGTGGGTGAATTCCAAAGCCACAGGGGTATAGGATTCGACGCTCATGCTGAAAATCTCCCGGCGTTAAGCCGTCGTAATGCGTAATGACGCGCATTATCCGCTTCTCCTAGAAAATCGGTCAACTATTCTCACGGCAGCCACACCCCTCAAACGATGAACTGCAAATGGCAACATGCTCGCCTGTTAAGGCAGCATGCCTGCGTGAGACAGACCCAAGCGCTCATCCAGCCCGAACATGATGTTCATGTTCTGCACCGCTTGGCCCGACGCGCCTTTAACCAGGTTGTCGATGACCGACAACACTACGACGAGATCGCCATCCTGCGGGCGATGAACTGCCATGCGGCATACATTCGCCCCGCGCACGCTACGTGTCTCAGGGTGGCTCCCTGCTGGCATCACATCGACGAACGGCTCATCGGCGTAGCGCTTCTCAAATAACGCCTGCAGATCAACCGATTTGTCGACTACGGTTGAATACAGCGTCGCGTGAATCCCACGGATCATCGGCGTCAGGTGAGGCACGAACGTCAACCCGACATCCCCGCCCGCCGCACGGCGAAGCCCTTGGGTGATTTCCGGGAGATGGCGATGCCCTTTTACGGCGTAAGCCTTGAAGCTCTCGCTGGTTTCGGAATAAAGCGAACCCACACTGGCGCCGCGGCCTGCACCGCTGACACCCGATTTGCAGTCGGCGATAAGCCGAAGCGGATCAGCAAGGCCCGCTTCCAGCAGTGGCAAGAAACCCAATTGCGTCGCAGTCGGATAGCAACCCGGCACTGCGATCAGGCGCGCGCCCTTAATTTGCTCACGATTGACTTCTGGCAATCCGTATGCCGCTTCGTCGAGCAACTCCGGCGCTCCGTGGGGCTGGTTGTACCACTTGGCCCATTCAACGGGATCCTGCAGACGGAAATCGGCAGACAGGTCGATGACTTTGGTGCCCGCCGCGAGCAATTCGCCAGCCAGCGAATGAGCAACACCGTGAGGCGTGGCAAAGAACACCACATCGCAGGCGCCGAGCACTTTCACGTCCGGCACACTGAAAGCCAGACCGTCGTAGTGACCGCGCAGGTTGGGGTACATATCAGCGACAGGCAGGCCTGCCTCTGAGCGTGAGGTGATCGCCACCACTTCTGCCTGTGGGTGCTGCGCAAGAAGACGTAGCAATTCGACGCCGGTGTAACCCGTACCGCCGACGATACCGACCTTGACCATAATCTGCCCTCAACGAAACCACTGGAAAGCCGGTGATCATATGGGTCGATAGCCTATGGGACAACCGCGAACGTGACGTACGGGCAGCGAAGCCACTACTATTTGGCACCGTGTCCCTGGAAATAAACCAAAATGCTCTATCTCTGGATCAAAGCGCTGCACATCGTCGCGATGGTGTGCTGGTTCGCCGCCCTGTTTTATCTGCCGCGACTGTTCGTCTATCACGCGATGAGCGACGACACCGTTAGCCGAGAGCGCTTCTGCACCATGGAGCGCAAGTTATATCGCGGCATCATGGTTCCCTCCATGATCGCCACCCTGGTGTTCGGTATCTGGCTGGTCGCGCTATCCCCAGGTTTTCTGCAGCAGGGCTGGCTGCATGCCAAGCTCACCCTGGTTGTGCTTTTAATTGGCTATCACCATGTGTGCGGCGCCCAGGTCAAACGCTTCGCGCGAGGAGAGCCGGGACGCAGCCACGTGTTTTATCGCTGGTTCAACGAAGTCCCCGTGTTGATCTTGCTGGCAGTGGTCATTCTGGTGGTGGTTAAACCGTTCTGAAGCCTGATGCTCGGCTCGTATGAACTCAAGACAAGGAAGCCAGCATGGCGGAGCACTTCAAAATCGTTTTCGAGGGCCTACTGCGGCCGGGCGTTGAGCTGGAAACAGCACGCTTGAATCTGGCCCAGCTGTTCAAGACCGACACAACCGGCGTGGACCGGCTGTTCACTGGCAAGCCTGTCACCATCAAGCGTGGCCTGACCAATGACGACGCGCAGCGTTATCTCGCGGCGCTAAACGATGCTGGAGTTGAAGGTCGTATCGAGCCTGAGCTACCCGTGACGCTGAGTCTGGCAGAGGTCGTCGACGACGTTGCTCCTGGCTCGGCTTTTGACCCTGCTGCATCGCCTTACGCCCCTCCACGCGCACCGGTTGGGCAAGACTTTCCGGCGGTGGGCGAACTGAAGGTGTTCTCCGTTCAGGGTCGAATAGGTCGCCTGCGCTACCTGGCTTGGAGCCTTGCGCTGGTGGCAGTCGGTTTATTGGTCGCCGCGCTATGCGTGGGTATCCTCAGCGTTTCGCTCGTAGCGGGCGGTTTGCTCGGAACCGTCGCGCTGGTCGCATTCGTGGTGGTCAGCATCCAGATCGGCGCCCAGCGCCTGCACGACGCCGGGTGGTCGGCCTGGTTACTGCTGCTGAATCTGGTACCGGTCGTGGGCAGCTTCTTCCCGCTGTTGATGATGGCGGTCCCGGGCAATACCGGTCCCAATCGGTACGGCCCGCCACCACCGCCCAACACGCCGCGCGTCAAAATCCTCGCCGTGCTGTGGCTGGTTGTCCTCGCGCTGGTGTTCGTCGCGGCGATGATGGGGGGGATCGAAACGGTTCAGGAGCAAGTAGAGGCGACCACCAGCGAATACGAAGAAGCGCTGCCCTACGACGATGACGCCACCGACCCGGAGCAACTGACGGTACCTGTTGACCCTGCTGATGCCATTGATAATGGTGACTCGCCAGGCGGCACCGACGACCAATAACTATCTGGCAGCCAGGACGCTGCCTCAATACGAGCTGCACACGACTGGAGAATTGCATGACCCGTTACGCCATGGTCACAGGTGCATCGAGCGGTATTGGCCTGGCGATGGCCGAAGCGCTTGCTCGTCGGGGTCGCAACCTTATTCTGGTCGCCAGGCACCGGGAGATGCTGGAAAGCATCGCGATCGAGTTCACCCAGCGCTTCGGCGTCGAGGTGCTGTTTCGCGCCTGTGATCTGGGCGAGCCGCTGCGCCTTTCAGGCTTTCTGCTTGAGCTTGAAGAAGGCGTGCGACACATCGATCTGCTGGTCAATTGCGCAGGCATTGGAAACAGCGGCCCGTTCCTCGCTCAAGAATGGGCGCAAGAGCAGGACCTGCTCGACCTTAACGTACTCGCCCTGACTCGCCTGTGTCACACCGTTGGCAATCTGATGGCGGTGCAAGGCGGCGGGCAGATCCTCAACGTTGCATCAGTCATGAGCTTTCAGCCCGGGCCGTGGATGAGCACCTATGCAGCGAGCAAAGCCTACGTACTGCATTTTTCGGAAGGTCTGCGCGAAGAACTGCACAAAACCGGCGTGAAGATTTCAGTGCTGTGCCCGGGTCCGACGCGCACTGCGTTTTTCCGTTCGGCACAACTGGACGCCGGCAAATTCGTGGATGATAAAACCATGACCGCCGAGGAAGTCGCTTTGTACACCGTACGAGCGCTAGAGAAGAATCGTGCGGTGATCATCCCCGGTTGGCGTAACAGATTGCTGACGCGCCTCCCGCGGTTCTTCAGCCGCTGGATGACCCGCAAACTATGGGCCATGACGCTTAAATCACGCACATCCCTCTGATGTCAGCCGCTGTGATAAACGACTGGGCGTGGCCTTGCACGCTCAGTACACTGCCTTCATCCCCTTAAAATGGAGCAAAACGGCTGTGGATACTTTGTTCACCAAGATCATCAATCGCGAGATTCCGGCGAAAATCATCTTCGAGGATGACCAAGTGCTGGCCTTTCACGACATCGCCCCGCAGGCGCCAGTGCATTTTCTGGTCATTCCCAAAAAACCGATTCGCACCCTCAACGACGTCACTGAAGAAGACAAGGGCCTGTTAGGCCATATCCTCTTTACGGCGCAGCGCTTGGCAAAAGAGCTTGGATGCGAGGACGGTTTCCGCGTGGTCATGAACACCAACGAAAAAGGCGGTCAGACGGTCTATCACATTCACATGCATGTTCTGGGTCAGCGCCAGATGAACTGGCCGCCGGGCTGAGTTCCCGTTTTTCCCATTCGTACAGGCCGAGTGCGTGCCAACCACTTGGCCGGCTGACGCAGGGCACGCCGGATTACACCGTTTGGGTTAAACTGGCCGCCTTGGATTTACCCGGAGGTGCCCATGG
This sequence comes from Pseudomonas lutea, assembly GCF_000759445.1. NCBI lineage: Bacteria > Pseudomonadati > Pseudomonadota > Gammaproteobacteria > Pseudomonadales > Pseudomonadaceae > Pseudomonas > Pseudomonas lutea. The sequence goes on along the minus strand of NZ_JRMB01000004.1, from coordinate 359,625 downwards.
CTACCGAACGTCACTATTCCCCTATCGACCGCCTTCTTCTGCAAGCCGACGCTGCGATGAAGACACTACTGCCCGTCAGCGCTCACGCACACCGCCCCTCTCCTGCCGTTATCAAACCTGATGTAAAGATGAATGAGACAGACACTCGTCATGTGGCTGGTCTTATGCGAATCAACCACACGGGTGAGGTGTGCGCACAGGCGCTGTATCAGGGACAGGCGCTTACTGCGAAACTGCCGCAGGTGCGCAAGGCGATGGAGCATGCCGCCGAAGAAGAAATCGACCATCTGGTATGGTGCGAACAACGCATTCATCAGTTGGGCAGCCACACCAGCGTCCTGAACCCGCTGTTCTACGGCGCCTCATTCGGCATCGGCGCCGTGGCTGGCCTGATCAGTGACCGGATCAGCCTGGGTTTCGTGGCCGCAACCGAAGACCAAGTGTGCAAGCACCTCAATGAGCACTTGGAGCAATTGCCGCTCGAAGACGAGAAGTCCCGGGCGATTCTCAAACAGATGCGCGACGACGAAGAGCATCACGCAGAAAGCGCCATCAAGGCCGGTGGGTTTCGCTTCCCGGCGCCAGTCAAGTTTGGCATGAGTCTCATCGCCAAGGTGATGACGAAGACGGCTTATAGAATCTAAGCGCAGCTGAGCGGGGATGGAGGCATTTGCGACACATCATCCGAAAACACTCATATGAAAAAGGCGCCTGAATGGCGCCTTTTTTTGTGCCGGATACTCTTAGACAGGCATGTTACGGCCGTAGAAGATTTCGAGCATTTCGTGCTTCACCCGGCCAGTCACTTGCTCGCGCTGTTCAGCCGACAGGTTGCTGGTGGCATCGCCGAAGAGGTAGTTGTCCAGCTCAAATTGCTTGAGCAGCATTTTGGTGTGGAACAGGTTTTCCTGATACACGTTCACGTCAGTCATCTGGTAGCTGTCGCGGGTGTCATCGGAAAGATAGTTCTGGATCGAGTTGATCTCGTGGTCGATGAAGTGCTTCTTGCCTTCGACGTCACGGGTGAAACCGCGCACGCGATAATCAACGGTCACGATGTCCGACTCGAACTTGTGGATCAGGTAGTTGAGTGCTTTCAACGGGGAAATCACACCGCAGGTCGACACGTCGATGTCCACACGGAAAGTGGCGATACCGTCCACCGGGTGAATTTCGGGATAGGTGTGAACCGTGATGTGGCTTTTGTCCAGGTGCGCAAGGATGGTTTCCGGCAGCGGACCTGGTGATTCTTCGATCTGGCTGTCGGTAGGTGTCACCGGCTGCTCGGAGATCAGAATGGTCACACTGGCGCCTTGAGGATCGTAGTCCTGACGAGCGATGTTCAGGATGTTCGCGCCAATGATGTCGACGACATCAGTGAGAATCCGCGTCAGGCGTTCGGCGTCGTACACACTGTTGATGTACTCGACATAGGCCTGCTGGTCCTGCGGGGTCTCCGCATAGCAGATGTCATAGATGTTGAAGCTCAAGGTCTTGGTCAGGTTATTGAACCCGTGGAGCTTGAGTTTGCTTTTCACCGTTAAAACTCTCTATATGGGTGCGGCGCTGGCCGCGTGATCAAGCATGCCCGTCAACTGAGCCCGGCTCAGCTGCGTAGGACGGTTAACACCTCTTCGCGTTGGCGATTTTGGTTGTCTGGTCGGAGGCGAGCCGGCTATCCGGCAGTCGCGCCCTGAAAAAGGGGCGCATTATGCAGACGTCAGAAGTCGCATGCCATAGCCTGCACCGCTTTTGTGAAAATTGGGCGTTGCTCAGCCCAGTTCGATGATCTCGTAGTCATGGGTGATCTCAACACCGGCGTTGCCCAGCATGATCGACGCCGAGCAGTATTTTTCGGCCGACAATTCGATCGCACGCTTCACCTGGGTTTCCTTGAGACCACGCCCCTTGACCACGAAATGCAGGTGGATTTTGGTGAACACCTTGGGGTCTTCATTAGCCCGCTCGGCTTCCAGAAACGCCTCGCAGCTTTCGATGGGCTGGCGCGCTTTCTTGAGGATGCTGACCACGTCGTAGTTACTGCAACCGCCCAGACCAATCAACACCATTTCCATCGGGCGCACGCCGAGATTACGGCCTCCGCTTTCGGGCGGGCCATCCATAACAACGACGTGGCCGCTGCCGGATTCACCAAGGAACATTGCTTCACCCGCCCACTGAATACGCGCCTTCATTATCCGGACTCCAATGCCTGAAAAAAGGCGGACAGCTTAGCACAGGGCTCTGCCGGCGCCGGGTGTGGGCCGGAGGCCGCTCCGAACGGGAAAATGTAGGAAATCTCTGAAAAAAGACCTATTTGCCGGTCTGGGGCTGCATCAAATGGGAAATACTGCCGATACCTCAGGGAATGCCTCAGGGCGCAGTTTTTTACGGGATATACCGATGCTCGCCATGCCTCCTCCGAACAAGACGAAAGTCGCCGACAAATTGCTACCCCATGCCCAGCGTCGGCGCTGCCTGGCCAAGAGCAATATTCTCTGTGCGGGCGAGCAATCGGACTCGCTTTTTCTAATCATAAAAGGGTCGGTCACCATCCTCATCGAGGATAAGGAAGGCCGCGAGATGATCGTGGCTTACCTCAATAGCGGCGATTTTTTTGGCGAACTGGGACTGTTTGCGGAGACTGCTGTCGCCGCGCAGCGGAGCGCCTGGGTCCGCGCTAAAACAGAATGTGAAGTGGCGGAAATCAGTTACGTCAAATTCCGTGAGCTCAGCCAGCAGGATCCGGAACTGATGTATGCCATCGGCGGGCAGCTCGCCGAGCGGCTGCGTAATACCACACGCAAGGTGGGTGATCTGGCGTTCCTTGACGTCACCGGGCGGGTAGCCCGCAGCCTGCTGGAACTGTGTAAACAGCCTGATGCGATGACCCATCCTGACGGCATGCAGATCAAGATCACGCGTCAAGAGATCGGTCGGATCGTAGGGTGTTCGAGAGAGATGGTTGGCCGCGTGCTCAAGTCGCTCGAAGAACAGAACCTGGTGCATGTCCGCGGCAAAACAATGGTCGTATTTGGCACTCGATAGCGACGCGGCCAATTGTTAACCCTGCTATCGCGCACCGAGTTCCACATGATGCATACGCCAGAAGAGCATGAGCACGCTCAGATCCCGGCCAGCATCCGCCTGTAACGCTCGCTCAGTTGTTCGAGGAAATCAGGCGCGGCAAACAGTTCATGCAAGGCGATATGACTGTCTGCTTCGCAGCGCTGCTCCAGCTCGCAGGTTTCGTTGAACCGGTTGACGGCGTTGACCATCCCGACGCGCTCGTTATCCAGCAGCATCGCAGCGTGCGCAAGCACCACCGGCCGTTTGCCACCCTGAGTCTGGCGCCAGCGTTGAGCGGTCCCGACCATCTTGCGGCCGTTGAGATTGACGTTGAAGCGGCCATCGCAAAAAGCCCCGGCCACTTCGCCCAGCGAGACAGCCCCACCCAACCCACTTAGCACGTCGAGCATGGGCTGGCACAAACGCATGTAGGCATTTTCGATGCGGTCGCGATCAAGATCGGTGTCGGGCTGAACATAGACCAGTGCCACGTTCACGGTTGAGGGTGACTGCGGAACAGGCTCGCCGCCGCTTTCCCTGAGCAGGACCGGCCAGCCAATGTCCCCGAGGGTTTCGCTGGCCTCGCTAAACCCGGGGAGACGACTCAACCGGCGAGGCATGACCAATGCATGGTCAGAGGGGCGCCAAAAGAGCAGCCCATGGTCTGACTCGCCATCGCACACAGAAGCCAGCAGATCCTGCTCAGCCTTTAGGCCAGCCTCAACGCAGGTTTCCAAAAGCTGAAGGGTCATGCTGCCTCCTGATATGACGAGCGATGGTTGTTACGCCGTGGTGCTGCGGCTCAATCCAGCCCCCCGGATTTGATCGCGGCGCCTTTCTCCGGGAAGAACAAGCGCTGCAGCTCCACGCCCGGTTTTTCAGCGCGCATAAACGCTTCGCCCACGAGGAAGGAGTAGACATCATTGATTTCCATCAGCTCGACGTCAGCGCGGTTCAAAATACCGCTCTCGGTGATGACCAGACGATCACGCGGGATACGTGGCAGCAAATCGAGTGTGGTCTCCAGATTGACCTCGAACGTGTGCAAATTGCGGTTGTTAACCCCAACCAGCGGAGTGTCCAGCGTCTTGAGAGCTCGCTCCAGTTCATCGCCATCATGCACTTCGACCAGCACGTCCAGACCAACGTCCTTGGCGACCGAGGCCAGCTCGGCCATCTTCACGTCGTCCAACGCCGAAACGATCAACAGGATGCAATCGGCCCCCAATGCCCGCGCTTCGATGATCTGATAGGGATCAATCATGAAATCCTTGCGGATCACCGGCAATGAAGTCGCTGCGCGGGCCTGCTTCAAATAGTCATCGGCGCCTTGAAAGAAATCGATGTCAGTCAGCACGGACAGGCAGGTGGCGCCGCCCGCTTCATAACTCTTGGCGATCTCGGACGGATGAAAATTCTCACGAATGACACCCTTGCTCGGGGACGCCTTTTTTATCTCAGCGATGACCGCCGGCTGCTTGCGCTTGGCTTGTGCAATCAAGGCGCCGGCAAAACCCCGTGAAACGCCGGCTGCGGTGGCCAGCTTTTCCAAATCGGAAAGACTGACGCTGGCACGACGCGCAGCGACTTCCTCAGCCTTACGGGCCAGAATCTTTTCCAATACCGTCGGTACACTCATCCTTCATTCTCCTGCTTGAATACCGCGGTAAAGGCACCCAGCTCTTCCAGCTTTTCGCGGGCCAGGCCGGTGTGCAATGAGTCGTGAGCCAAAGCAACGCCCTCCTTCAACGACGACGCATGATCAGCCGCGTACAGCGCTGCGCCTGCGTTGAGCACAATCATCTCGGCGGCTTTCTGACCGTGTTCGGTTTTACGCCGACCCAGCGCGTCACGTATTAATTCCAGCGACTGCGCGGGGCTGTCGACCACCAGACCGAACAGGCTCTGGCTTTTCATGCCCAGGTCTTCCGGCTGCACCCAGTATTCGGTCACTTCGCCGTTCTTCAGTTCCGCAACAAACGTAGGTGCAGCGATGCTGAATTCGTCCAGGCCATCCTGGGAGTGGACCACCAGCACGTGCTTGCTGCCCATGCGCAGCAGCACTTCGGCCAATGGTCGGCAGAGTGCCTGACTGAACACGCCCACCACCTGGTGCTTGACGCCCGCAGGGTTGGTCAATGGCCCTAACATGTTGAACAGGGTCCGCAGGCCCAGCTCCTTGCGCGGCCCGGCAGCGTGTTTCATGGCGCCGTGATGAGTTTGCGCAAACATGAAGCCGATGCCGACGCTGTCGATGCAGCGCGCCACCTGCACAGGGGTCAAGCTGAGATAGACGCCAGCGGCTTCCAGCAAATCGGCGCTGCCACTTTTGCCGGAGACTGCCCGGTTGCCGTGCTTGGCCACCGTGCAACCCGCAGCCGCAATCACGAACGCTGCGGCGGTTGATACGTTGAAAATATTCGCTCCATCACCACCGGTGCCGACGATGTCGACCACGCCGTCCAGTGTTTTGAGCTGGACCTGATCCGCCAGCTCGCGCATCACCGACACCGCACCGACGATTTCGTCGATGCTCTCGCTCTTCATACGCATGCCCATCAGAAATGCGCCGATCTGCGCCTGGGTGCACTGGCCCGTCATGATCTCGCGCATGACATCGCGCATTTCATCGGTGCTCAGGTCCAGCTGATTCACAACTCGGCCGAGCGCCGTCTTGATATCCATTGCCATGTCGAATTGCCCTTAACCCTGACGGGTGCCGCCGGTCTGCTTGAGGAAGTTGGCGAACAGCTCGTGGCCCTGCTCGGAAAGAATCGACTCAGGGTGAAATTGAACACCTTCGACGTTTAACGTTTTGTGTCGCAGGCCCATGATTTCGTCGACAGAGCCGTCTTCTGCCTGGGTCCAGGCGGTCACTTCGAGGCAATCCGGGAGCGTCTCGCGCTTGACCACCAACGAGTGGTAGCGGGTAACGGTCAGCGGATGCTTCAAGCCTTCGAACACGCCCTGGTCTTCGTGAGCCAGGTCGCTGGTTTTGCCGTGCATGACCTGACGCGCCCGCACCACGTCGCCGCCGAACGCCTGGCCAATTGATTGATGGCCCAGACAGACGCCCAACACAGGGAGTTTGCCGGCGAAGTGTTTGATCACATCAATGGACACGCCCGCTTCGTTCGGCGTACACGGGCCGGGTGAAACGACGATGCGTTCGGGGTTAAGTGCTTCGATTTCGGCGACGGTCATTTCGTCGTTGCGAATCACTTTGACGTCGGCGCCCAGTTCACCCAGGTACTGCACGACGTTGTAAGTGAAGGAGTCGTAGTTATCGATCATCAGCAGCATGGTGCTTAACCTTTTGAATTACTGACTTCTAGCGTGGCCTTCCGTCTTCTGCCGCAGTTGCACGCAGAGAGCCGCAGGAAGAGGTCCGGCGAGGCACTGCAAAACTGAGGCATCAGGAGGCGTATCAATACAGATCCGGCAAGGCCGGCGGGGGAAATAGTCAGGCGCGCCAACGCCAACGGGCGTGGCCCTTGATAACGCGCATCAAGAAGCTGCTGACAATCGACACAGGAAAGGTCTCGTTCATACGTTGCCGCACAGTAGCGTACCGCCGCAGGGCGCGCAATATCGCAGTACCCGGATAGCCCGGGCCCGCGGCCGATTGGCAGAAGCCGAACGTCCGCAAGATGCAGATTGCAGCCTGAAGGGCGGTACAGAATATTCGCCGTGAATGCCACGGCATCGTGGGCGATTTGTGTCGCGGCTGCTACCTTCTCGTACAGCACTGAAAACAATAAGGGATGCCCCCATGCTCAAAGCAACACTGCGCTGGCCGTTCGCGGCTTGCCTGCTCTCCCTCGCGTGTTCCTCGGCCCTGGCCGCCTCCTCTCCCTATTCAACGATGATCGTGTTCGGTGACAGTCTGGCCGACGCCGGTCAGTTTCCCGATGCGGGCGGGCCACCGGGCTCAACCTTACGCTTCACCAACCGCACCGGCCCGACGTACGTGAACGGCAGCGGCGAAGCATTCAGCCTGAACTCATCGACCTTGCTGGGCGGAAAGCTGGGCGTGGCGCCCGGCGATTTGCAGGCATCGACGTCTCCTGTCCGCGCGGCGCAAGGGCTGGCGGATGGCAACAATTGGGCCGTGGGCGGCGACCGAACGGATCAGATCCTGGCTGCGATCACCACCCGATCTCAGGTTGCCAACACCGATGCTTCGACTGGCGTCACCACCGTGTTTCGGACGCGACCCGGGTATCTGGTTGAAAACAGTTCACGGGCCGATCCCAACGCCCTTTACTACCTGACCGGGGGCGGCAACGACTTTCTGCAGGGCCGGATTTTGAGCCCCGGACAGGCAATCAGCGCGGCGAACAACCTGGCCAACGGCGCGCAAGTCCTGTCCCAGGCCGGAGCGCGCTACATCATGGTCTGGCTGCTGCCTGACATTGGCCGTACCCCTGCCGTGTCCGGCACACCATTGCAGGTACCTTCCACGTTGCTGAGCGGGGTGTTCAACCAGCAGTTGGTCAACCGTCTTGGGCAAATCGATGCCGAAGTCATTCCGCTCAATGTGCCGGGGTTGATACGCGATGTCCTGACCGATCCGGCGCGCTATGGGCTGGCGGCCGATCAGAACCTGGTTGGCACCTGCTTCAACGGCAACAACTGCACCGCCAACAGCGTTTACGGGATTGGCGGCCTGACCCCTGATCCGACCAAACTGCTGTTCAACGATGGCGTTCACCCCACCGTCGCGGGTCAGCGCCTGATCGCCGACTACGGGTATTCGATTCTGTCCGCTCCGTGGGAAATCACACTGCTGCCGGAAATGGCCAACGGTACGTTGCGCGCGCAGCAGGACGAGCTGCGCAGCCAATGGCTGGCGGACTGGGGCAACTGGCAAAACGTCGGCGAGTGGCGGGCCGTAGTCGCCGGTGGCGGTCAGAAAATGGACTTCGACGCTCAAAGCCACTCAGCCAGCGCCGATGGCCATGGCTACAACCTTACCGTCGGCGGGAGCTACCGCTTTGCCGAAGACTGGAGAGCCGGGCTGGTCGCCGGCGCGTACCGACAGACACTTGAAGCCGGCGCGCGCGATTCGGACTACAAGCTCAACAGCTATATTGCGACCGCGTTCGTGCAGTATCAGGCGCAACACTGGTGGGCAGACCTGGCAGCCTCGGGCGGAAAACTCGACTACGACAACCTCAAGCGCAAATTCGCTTTGGGTACCAGCGAAGGCGCGGAGAAAGGCGACACCAACGGCGACCTGTGGGCGCTCAGTGGCCGAGTGGGCTTTGATCTCGCCGAGCCGAGCAGTCGCTGGCATTTCTCGCCGTTCATCAGCGCCGACTATTCCCACGTCAACGTCGATGGCTATTCGGAGAACAGTGCCCGCGCGACGGCGCTCAATTACGACGACCAGACGCGCAAGTCAAAGCGGCTGGGCGCGGGCCTGCAAGGCAAATTCGACGTCACGCCGCAGACCCAAGTGTTCGGCGAAGTGGCCCATGAGCGCGAGTTCGAGACCGACCAACAGGACGTGACCATCGCGCTGAACAGCGTGCCGGGCGTCGATTTCGACCTCAAGGGGTATGAACCGCAACGCAGCTTGAATCGCGCCAGCGTCGGCCTGAGCCAGAAGCTGGCGCCGGACCTGACCCTGCGTGCTGGCTACAACTGGCGCAAGAATGATGACGTCACGCAGCAAGGGGTGAACCTGGCGGTGAGTCTGGATTTTTGAAGCCAGCCGCCGCGGCGGGATGTGTCTTCGGCATAAAAAAAACGGCGCCCTGGGCGCCGTTTCTTTTGAAACAAAACCGTCAGGCTTCGGGCTTTTGCTCGGCCAGGGCGACGGCACGGAACATCGCGCGACGCTTGTTGAGGGTTTCTTCCCATTCCAGGGCCGGGACCGAGTCCGCGACGATGCCGCCACCTGCCTGCACATGCAGCTCACCGTCCTTGATAACGGCCGTGCGGATGGCAATCGCAGTGTCCATGTTGCCGTTCCAGGCCATATAGCCCACAGCCCCGCCGTACACGCCGCGCTTGACCGGCTCGAGTTCGTCGATGATTTCCATCGCGCGAATCTTCGGCGCGCCCGACAACGTCCCCGCCGGCAGGATGGCGCGCAATGCATCCATCGCCGTCAGCCCGCTTTTCAGTTGGCCAGTCACGTTGGAGACGATGTGCATGACGTTTGAATAACGCTCGATGACCATCTTCTCGGTCAGCTTCACTGAGCCAATTTCCGAGACGCGACCGGTGTCGTTGCGCCCCAGATCGATAAGCATCAAGTGCTCGGCGATCTCTTTATCGTCAGACAGCAGATCGACTTCCAGAGCGTAGTCTTCTTCCTCGGTAGCGCCCCGGGGTCGCGTCCCGGCGATCGGGCGCACGGTGATCAGATTGTCCTCAACGCGCACCAGCACTTCGGGCGAGCTGCCCACGACGTGGAAGTCGCCGAAGTTGAAGAAGTACATGTAAGGCGTCGGATTGAAGCAGCGTAGCGCGCGGTACAGATCGATCGGCGCGGCCTTGAAATCAATCGACATACGCTGCGACGGCACAACCTGCATGCAGTCGCCGGCCAGGATGTACTCCTTGATCGTGTCGACGGCTTTCTCGTAATCGGCCTGGGTAAAACTGGAGCGGAAAACCGGGTCGGATGCCTGCGGTCGGGTCAGGTCCAGGCCCCGGCGCGGCGTGATCGGCTGGCGCAGCTTTTCCATCAATGCTTCGAGTTGCGCCAAGCCTGCCTCATACGCTTGAGGCTGCGCCGGGTCGGCGAGGACGATGGCGTGCATCTTGCCCGCGAGGTTGTCGAACACCACGACTGCATCGGAGACCATCAGCAGGATGTCAGGGACGCCAAGCGGGTCTGGATTGGGACAGGCACCAAGCCGTTGTTCGACGTAACGCACGCAGTCATAACCGAAATAACCGACCAGGCCGCCGTTGAAGCGAGGCAATCCAACAATCGTCGGAACGTTATAGCGAGCTTTGAAAGTCTCGACGAAATCCAGCGGATCTTCGGCCTCCAGGCGCTCGATCTCGACACCGTCGTGGGTGACGCTGACTGTATGGCCATGCACGCGCAAGACGGTGCGGCACGGTAAACCGATGATGGAGTAACGCCCCCATTTTTCCCCGCCCTGCACGGATTCGAGCAAGTAGGAGTTGGGCTCGTCAGCGAGCTTCAGGTAGATCGACAGCGGGGTGTCGAAGTCGGCCAGGGTTTCGTAGGCAAGGGGGATGCGGTTGTAGCCTTCAGCAGCCAAACGCAGGAATTCGTCGCGGGTCATATCAGCCTCGTGGTCTGAGGGGAAAACGGTCGGTGTGCAAACGTGCCGGAAGGCCGGGATCAGGTCAGGCGCGCCAACGCCAACGGGCCAGGGCCTTCATGACTTTCATCCAGAGTTTGCGAGTGACCACCACGATGGATTCTCTAAAGGAGGGAGACTTGATGTCGGGCAACGTTATCTCAGCGCCCTGCTCCAGGCAACCGGCAGAACTGCCGGGAATCAGCATGCGCAAATCGCTGATGACCAGCGCCGGGGACTCTTCTTCAATGGGGCGTCCGTGGTTGTAGCCATAACTCAATGCCACACAGGCCACGCCCGCTGCCTTGGCCGCCAGAACGTCGTTGCGCGAGTCACCCACGAACAGCGACTGCGAGCCCGGTACGCCGGCCATTTTCATCACAAAGAACAGCGCTGCCGGGTCTGGCTTTTGCTGCGGCAGCGTATCGCCGCCCACGATCCAGCGAAAGAAGCGGCCGAGTTTGAGATCGTCCAGCAAAGGCGCAACGAAGCGCTCCGGCTTGTTGGTGATCAACGCCATTTCGACGCCCATCTTCTGCAGCCACTTCAGGGTTTCGCGCACGCCGGGGTAGACCTTGGTGAGCGCATGGCTGCCGCTGTAGGCTTCCATGAAAATGGCGAGGGCCGCTTCCGTCGATTCTTCATCCACGGCGGAGTGATCCATGCCGTTCGCCAAAGCGCGGCGTACCAACACGCGTACGCCGTTGCCGATCCAGTCGCGAACCCGCTCGATACCCGCCGGGGGGCGACCGAGCTGAAGAAGCGTTTTGTCCACAGCGGCCGCAAGATCAGGCACCGAATCGACGAGGGTGCCGTCCAGGTCAAACATGATCAACTTGGGCAAACGGCCCGGAAAGAGCTGCTCGAAGCCGCTCATCGGCGGGCCAACGCCAGTTCTTCATGCATTTTTGAAATGACTGCCTGGTAATCAGGCGCGTTGAAAATGGCCGAGCCCGCGACAAAGGTGTCGGCGCCAGCTGCTGCAATTTCCCGGATGTTGTTGACGTTGACGCCGCCGTCGATCTCGAGACGGATATCACGACCGGATGCGTCAATGAGCGCGCGGGCCTCGCGCAGCTTGTTGATCGTGCCGGGAATGAATTTCTGACCGCCAAAGCCAGGGTTGACGCTCATGAGCAGGATCATGTCGACCTTGTCCATGACGTACTCAAGCAGGTTCAGCGGGGTCGCCGGGTTGAACACCAGGCCCGCCTTGCAGCCGCCTTCGCGGATCAGTTGCAGGGAGCGGTCGATGTGCTGGGTCGCTTCCGGGTGGAAGGTGATGTAAGTGGCGCCGGCTTCGATGAAGTCACCGATGATGCGGTCCACCGGGCTGACCATCAGATGAACATCGATGGGCGCGGTGATGCCGTATTTGCGCAACGCGGCGCAGACCATCGGTCCGATCGTCAGGTTAGGGACGTAGTGGTTGTCCATGACGTCGAAGTGGACGATGTCGGCGCCAGCGGCCAGGACGTTGTCGACTTCCTGTCCCAGACGGGCGAAATCGGCGGACAGAATCGAAGGAGCAATAGCGAAGGGCTGCATGACGCACCTTTTTGAGCGAAATCACGGTGGCGCGCATTGTACTCCAAGAGTTGAAACATGCGTTGGGTCGCACGCGCTCAAGCAGAAAGGCTTGAATCAGACGACGTGAACGGCACAAGGCCCGGCACGACATATGTGCGCACCGGGCCGAGGCTTGAGTCAGCGATTCAATTTTTCAAAATCCAGAACCGACACGCCGGGCGATTGCTGAAACCCTCAAACGGTCTCGACCAGCAGACGAGGGCGCGAGCTCAGGGCATAGCGTGCCAGACCAAAGCTCAGCGCAGCGCCGATGATCAGCATGAAGAACGTACCCCACGCCGCTTTGGAGACTTGCTTGGCGGCGACATCCGCCGCTTCACGGGCCTGTTGCTCGGCCTGCGCTTTCAGCTCTGCAACTTTCACAGCTGCTTGCTGATACGCCTGCGCATAGTTATCGACGATCTGCTGCGCTTCGGCTTTGCTCTTGCCAGTGCGAGCGGCCACGATGTTGACCAGCGCATCTTTGTCGGCAGCGTTCAGGGCGGGTTCGCCCGCTTTCTGCACGCGATCAAACCATTGCTTCAACTGGTCGCCCGCCTGGGTTGGATCAGTGGAGGCCTGCTCTGCTGTCTGCTTGGCATCGGCACCCGCTACGTCAGCTTTCTGATCCAGCTTCGAAGGGTCCAACTCTGGCTTGCCGGACTGCTTCAGCGTGGTGTCCAGCTGCGATTTCAGGCTGTCCCAATCCAGGCTGATGCCGTTTTTATCCAGTTGTTGCTTGATGCTCTGACCCACGCCCGGTGCGGCAGCAGCGACGCCATCGGCCGCCATGGAAAGCCCCTTGCCTGCAATGTTGCCGGCAGTGCCTACCAGCGAGCCGGCCAGCGATGCGATGAGCCAGGTGGTGAGCAGCGTGCTGACTGTCCAGCTCAGCAAACCGTGCAGGCCGCCACGGTCCGGCGCTGTGCGACCCGACACCCAGGCACCGGCGGCAATCGCCACCAGGGTACTGATGAACAGCCAGGCGCCGGCGCCCTTGCCGAAGCCGCTCAACGGGTTGCCTTGGGCCATCGGGTCCAGCGCGCCAGCGCCGATCGCCGTGCCCAGCACGCTCAGCACCAGATAGGTGACCAGCGTGATCGCCGCACCGGCAAACACCGACCCCCAAGACACCCGAAATGGAGAAGCGCTGCCCAGTGCGGCAGATGTTGAGTAGGTTGTAGCCATAAGAATTTCCTCTGGTGCAGGGGTACACATGATCGTGCTACCGACATGCGGTGCATATGCACCACCTGCGTTGATAAGGGCGAGCCTGCGAGGGCGGGCTTGCCGCGTCTGATCGGACGTGAAATCAGTTTGATCAGCGCGTGGAAGTCTGTGATGGCGCATTTGCACCGCTTCGTCTGGTGCATTCGCACCGACCTTGGCGAGCGGCGCTGCACTAAGCTGCAGCACTAAGTTTTTGCCGGCCGGTCCGATAGCGTGGAGCGCCCGGCTGAGCGAAGCCCGATCGCATTGAGACGTCAGGAGAACACGCATGTCCGAGGCCATCCTCGCCAGAGAAACCAACCGCCGCCAATTGCAGCAGATCATTTCCGGCCTGTCGGACGGGGTGATGCTGGTAGAGGTCGACCAGACCATCATCTGGGCCAATGAAGCGGCGCTGCTGATGCACGGTGTCGAGGAGATCAGCGAGCTGGGGGCCAACGGCGAGGCCTATCGCGAGAAATTTTCCCTGCGTTATCGCAACAACCATCCGCTGGACGTTGATCAATATCCGATCAGTCGGGTCGCCGCCGGCGAAGTATTCAGCGATGTGCTCATCGAGGTCAGCAGGGTCGGTGAGGAAGAGGAGCGCAGCTGGGTGCATCGCGTTCGCAGCATGGTGCTGGAAGACAGCTCCGGCTCCCCGGAGTCATTGGTGCTGATACTCGCCGACGCGACAGAATGGGCCGGCGCCGAGCAGCGCTTTGAGAAGACCTTCAATGCCAACCCCGCTCCCGCCGTTATCTGCCGGCTGAGCGATCTGCGCTTCATCAAGGTCAATCAAGGCTTTCTGGAAATGACCGGGCATTCGAGGGAAAGCGTCATCGGCCGCTCCGTGTATGAGGTGGACGTGCTGGAAAATGCCGAGCGCAAGGACCTCGCCATCGAGCGCCTGAATCAGGGTGCAACCATCCCGCAGATGCAGGCCGAGCTGAAGCTGCCGGAGGGCGGCACCAAACTGGTCATCGTCGCCGGGCAACCGTTGGACATGAATGAAGAAGACTGCATGCTGTTTTCGTTCACCGACCTGGAACCCAGACGCAAAGCCGAGACTGCCTTGCGCCAGAGCGAAGAACGGTTTGCCAAGGCATTCAGACTGACACCGGTGCCAACGCTGGTATGTACAGCGGAGCGGCAACAGATCGTCGAAGCCAACGAAGCGTTCTTAAACACGTTGGGTTATACGCCCCAGGAACTGATTGGCCGGACCGTCGCAGAACTGGGCTTCATTGAGGATGGCGGGGCGATGGCCGAGCTGTTCAACGTTCTTGAAACCAATGGGCGTGTTGACGGGCTGGACCTGAAAGTCCGCAAGAAAGGCAGCGAGTCGATGGATTGCGTACTGGCCGCTGACACGGTGACGATTCAGGACAGCGCCTGCTACCTCTTCGTGCTGATGGACATCACCGAGCGCAAGCGTTCGGAGCTGGAGCTGGTCGAGGCCATCGAAACGGTGATGCAGGACGCCTCGTGGTTCAGTCAGACGCTGATCGAAAAGCTGGCCAATGCCAAACGGGTCAACACTCGACGTCTGCCCGGCGCTTCGTTCACCGACCTGACCGCTCGCGAGCGGGATGTACTGGGGCTTATCTGTGAAGGGCTGGCGGACAAGGAGATCGCGGCGCGGCTCAACCTGGCGCTCAACACGATTCGCAACCACGTCGCGACGGTGTACTCCAAGCTCGACGTGCACAGCCGGGCGGAAGCGATCGTCTGGGCCAGGGAGCGAAACCTGTTCGCCAGCCAGGGCAAAAGCAAGCGTTGAGTGATGCAAATGCGCCAGTGCGTCTGGTGCAAACTCACCTTCATCGGGCGACGCAACGGCTCTAGTCTGGAGTTGTAGCTGGCCCGTCGGGGCAGCATTAACGTCAAGACCGATGCCACCCTTGGAGGCAAATACATGAAATCCGAACAAGTGAAAGGCGCACTCGAACAAGCCGCCGGCAAAGCGCAAGACGTCTTCGGCAACTCGACCGGCGATGAGCGCACGCAGATGGAAGGCAAGGCGCGTCAGGCGGCCGGTGAGCTGCAGGAACGGTATGGCGATCTGCTGGACGAAGTGTCGACCTTTACCCAGCAACGGCCGCGCACCACATTGATGGTGCTTGCCGGCCTGACGCTGACTGTGGGCTGGTTGCTGGCCCGTCGTCGCGGTTGAGATTGATGGTCTGCGCGCCTGATCAATACGCAGCTCGGTAGATTTTCTCGATGTCGGCAGCGTTCAGCTTCCGCGGATTATTGCGCATCAGGCGCTCGATCTTGCTGGCTTCTTCCGCCATCGCAGGGATGGCGTCTTCGGGCACATTGAAACTGCGCAAGCCAGACGGGATCTCCACCGCGGCGCACAGATCGGCCATGGCTTTCACTGCCAGGTCGGCGGCGTCCCTGTCGCTCAGATGGGCGACGCGGGCGCCCATTGCGTCGGCGATATCGCGCATCCTTTCAACGCAGGCCAGCTTGTTCCACTCCATCACATAAGGCAGCAGCAATGCGTTGCTGACGCCATGCGCAATATTGAACCGTCCTCCCAGTGGATACGCCAGCGCATGAACAGCGCCGACTCCGGCATTGCCGAATGCCATACCGGCCATGAGGCTGGCGGTGGCCATGTCTTCTCGCGCCTGCAGGCTGGAGGGATTGGCGTAGGCCTTGGGCAGCGCCTTGACGATCAACTTGATGGCGCCCAGCGCGATGGCATCGGTGATGGGCGACGCGTTGACCGACAAGTACGCCTCGACGGCATGCACAAGCGCGTCTACCCCACTGGCCGCCGTAACGCTGCGCGGACAAGTCAGTGTCATCAAGGGGCTGACGAGCGCCACGTCCGGTAAAAGATAGTCGCTGACGATGCCCTTCTTGAGTTGAGCCTGCTTGTCCGAAAAGATCGCTACGTTGGTGACCTCCGACCCTGTACCGGCGGTGGTCGGTATGGCGATCAGCGGCGGCCCCTTGCGCTTGACCAGATCGACACCGAACAACTCGCCAAGACTGCCTTCATGGCCTGCGAATGCCGCGACCCCCTTGGCGATGTCAATGGCGCTACCGCCACCCACGCCGATCAGGCCATCATGGCCGCCCTCCCGATAGGCTCGCGTGCAGGCCTCGACGATGGCAATTTCAGGTTCCGGCTCGACCTGATCAAACACGCCATACCGACGGCCGCCCAATTGTGCCAGCGCCAGGTCGACCGTCCCGGACTGGACCAGTATCGCGTCTGTCACGATCAGCGGGTTCTGTACGTTGAGCCGCGTCAGCTCGGCGGATAACTGCTCAATGGCAGCCGCGCCGGTGATCAGCTTGTTGGCGATTTTGAAGGCAGAGATACTCATCGGGCTCGTCCTTTCTTCTGTGTCTGGAGACGTGGCACATACCGCGTGTGGCCAGCGTGCGATGAGTCAAACATAGACCGGATCGAGGGATGCGTCAGTTTTGTGGTGCGGCGGAGGAAGAATGCGCGGTTAACCCACCACTACGTACCGATCGAGAACCCACTGTAGGAGCCGGCTTGCTGGCGAACGCGGTACATGAGTGACGATAAAGTCGCCTGACCCGACGCGTTCGCCAGCAAGCCGGCTCCTACGAATGTTGCGTCACAATCTTTACCCGTGTTCCCAAGTCCACTGTCAGCGGTGATCAATCCACCGCCGTGCGCAGTTTCTCGCTGCGACCGCGCAGCCATTCAAGCACCAGCAACAGCACTACGGAGAAGCCGATAAGCAGCGTCGCCGCAGCGGCAATCGTCGGGCTGAGGTTTTCGCGGATGCCGCTGAACATTTGCCTTGGCAAGGTCGCCTGCCCTGGCCCTGCGAGGAACAGCGTGACCACAACTTCATCGAACGAGGTGGCAAAAGCAAACAGCGCTCCGGAGATTACCCCTGGCGCAATCAGCGGCAGGGTCACGCGACGAAACGCCGTGGTTGGCGAAGCACCCAGGCTGGCCGCCGCACGCACCAGGTTGTAATTGAAGCCCTGCAATGTGGCGGACACGGTAATGATCACGAAGGGCACACCCAAGACCGCGTGTACCAGTATCAGCGAGATATAACTGTTGCCCAGTCCCAGCGGCGCAAAAAACAGGTAGCTCGCCACGCCGACAATCACCACGGGCACCACCATTGGCGAAATCACCAGCGCCATCACCAGCGCCTTGCCGGGGAAGTTGCTGCGGGTCAGACCGATGGCCGCCAATGTACCGAACCCCATCGCCAGCACCGTGGCAGCGGGTGCGACGATCAAACTGTTTTTCAGCGCGCGCATCCACTCGGCCGAACCAAAAAAGTCCTGATACCAGTGCAGCGAAAAGCCCTGCAGCGGATAGACCAGAAAGCTGCCGGAGTTGAACGACAGCGGCACGATCACCAGCACCGGCAGCACCAGAAATAACAGAATCAATCCACACAGGATACGCAGCGTGTAATGCCAGATGCGCTCGATGGGCGAGGAATAAGGGCTCAACATGATCGTTCTCCTCAGCTCAGGCGCAGACGGCTGGCGCCCACCAGCCAGTTATAAATCAGGTATAGCACGACCGTCGCCAGCAGCAGCAAACCGCCCAGCGCCGTCGCCATGCCCCAGTTGATGCTGGTGTTGGTGTAGAACGCGACGAAGTAACTGACCATCTGATCGTTCGGACTGCCGAGCAGCGCCGGGGTGATGTAGTAACCGATGGCAAGGATGAACACCAACAGACAACCCGCGCCCACACCCGCGTAGGTCTGCGGGAAGTACACGCGCCAGAAACTGGCGAACGGGTTGCAGCCCAGCGAGATCGCCGCACGCATGTACGTCGGCGAGATGCCTTTCATCACGCTGTAGATGGGCAAGATCATGAAGGGCAGCATGATATGCACCATCGAGATGTAAACGCCGACCCGGTTAAACACCAGTTCCAGCGGCTTATCGATGATGCCCATCGCCATCAGCGCCCCGTTGATCAGACCGCTCGATTGCAGCAAGACGATCCAGGCGGCGACGCGCACCAGGATGGACGTCCAGAACGGCAGCAAGACCAAAATCATGAGCAAGTTGCTCTGCCGTGCGGGCAGGTTGGCCAGCAGGTAAGCCAGTGGATAGGCCAGCAGCAGGCAAATCACGGTGATCACCAGGCCCATCCAGAACGTACGAGCGAAAATGTCCAGGTATATGGCTTGGTCGGGTGTGGCCGGGGCCACTTCACCAAGGTCATCGATTCGATGGTCGACAGCGGCCAGTAGGTAATAAGGTGTAAAACTTGAGGTATTACGGCGGATAGCCTGCCAGTACGCAGGGTCGCCCCAGCGCTCATCGATGGCTTCCAGCGCTTCCTTGTAAGAGGTCGGCTCTTCCTTGAACGGCATGGCGCGGGCGGTTTTCGCCAGCAGGCTGCGGTAGCCCGCCAGTTCCTGATTCAGGCGTTTGGACAGATCGCCCAGCGTCTGATTCTTGCGTGCCTCGGCCAGATCCTGGCTGGCGGCTTTGTACACTGTCTCAGGTGGCAGCCCCTTTCCGTCCCACTTCGCCACTTCGACCACGGTCAGCGGCATGCCGCCCACCACTTCCGGGTTGCTGACGCTTTTGTAGAGCAACGCCGCAATTGGCACCAGAAACACCAGCAGCAGGAAGATCACCAAGGGCGCGATCAGTGCTTGAGCCTTCCAGCGATTGACGCGCTCGGCACGGGCCAGGCGTTGCTTCAGGGTCGGGCTGGCGCCTTCAGACAGGGGCACGGCGATGGCCATAGTGAACTCCGAAATCTTCTGACAAAGAGCGCGCCCCCTGCCCTGTTTTCAGACAGTTCAGACGACGCACCCGGATCTAACTCACAACGAAGCGCTTATCGGGCAGTGCTCTTATTTGGCGGCCCAAGAGTTGAAGCGCTGCTCCAGGGACTCACCAAAATCGGCCCAGAATTTCACGTCGATCTGCACCTGATCCTTGATGTTCTCGGGAGTGGTCGGCATGTTTTTCAGCGTGTCGGCGCTCAACAGCGGCACGGCCCCAGTGTTGGCCGGGCCGTAAGCGATATTTTCGGAGTAAATCTTTTGCTGCTCGGGCTTGAGCGAGTAGGCGATGAACCTCTTGGCTTCTTCGGCGTTTTTGGCGCCCTTCGGAATGGCCCATGCGTCGAAGTCATACACGCCGCCAGTCCAGACCACTTTGAGGTTGCTCTCTTTCTGCACGGCAGCGATGCGACCGTTATAGGCCGAGCTCATCACGACGTCGCCAGACTGCAGGTATTGCGGCGGCTGTGCGCCCGCTTCCCACCACTGGATGCTTGGCTTGAGCTTGTCGAGCATCTTGAAGGCGCGGTCCTGGCCTTCCTTGGTCGCCAGCACTTTGTAAACGTCTTTAGGCGCAACACCGTCGGCCATCAGCGCGAATTCCAGTGTGTATTTGGCGCCCTTGCGCAGGCCACGCTTGCCCGGGAATTTCTCGGTGTCCCAGAAATCAGCCCAGCCCGTTGGGGCAGATTTCAGCTTGTCGGCGTTGTAGGCCAGCACGGTGGACCACACGAAGAAGCCTACGCCGCACTCAGAGATTGCGCCTTTGACGTAGTTGTCCTTGTTGCCGAGATCGACCGACGCCAGCGACTCGAACATGTCTTCATCACAACCACGGGACAGTTCTGGCGACTCCACTTCCACCAGGTCCCACGTCACGCTCTTGGTGTCGACCATGGCTTTGACCTTGGCCATCTCACCGTTGTATTCGCCCGCAATGATCTTGCCGTTGCCGGCTTTTTCCCACGGCGCATAGAACGCTTTTTCCTGGGCCGCCTTGTTAGCGCCACCGAAGGAAATGACGGTCAGGTCCGCTGCCATGGCTTGCGCCGCGCACATCATCCCGACCGATAAGGCGGTGAGCTTCAATGTCTTGAGCATTATTTTTTCTCTCCACGAACTGTGATGGTTAAGCGTTGGGGGGCGATTGGCTCGCCTCTGGTTTCTTCGGGTGACTTTCTTCGGGTGGCTCTCTTCGGGTGACGCCTATGGCAGGTGAATCAATGCGTATCCAGCAACGGGTCCAGCGCGCGGGCATGCTCGACCTGCCATCCAAGGGGCACGACATCGCCAACGCTGAGCCCCGGATCGAGCTCCGCGATGGGCTGCTTCACGAAGAAGTCGGTTTTACCGGCCACTTCCAGACGCACCCGTACGTGGTCACCCAAGTAGATAAATTCGGCCACGCGCCCCGAAAACCGGTTAACGCAACTCTCGCTGCGGCCGTTGAGGTTCACGCGTTCGGGGCGGATCGACAGCGTCACCGGGCTTCCCGTAGCGCCGACGTTGATGGCCAGGGCTTCGACCTTTTCGCCGCGAGCCAGGCCCACCACGCAACGGTCACCGCTCTGGCTGAGCAAGGTGCCGTTGATACGATTGTTCTCGCCGATAAAGTTGGCAACGAAGGTGTTTTTCGGCTCTTCATAAAGAGTGCGCGGTGGGGCGATCTGCTGGATTTCGCCCTGATGGAACACCGCGACACGGTCTGACATGGTCAGCGCCTCGCCCTGATCGTGGGTGACGTAAACCACGGTTACGCCCAAGCGCTGGTGCAGATGCTTGATTTCCATCTGCATGTGTTCGCGCAGTTGTTTGTCCAGCGCACCGAGCGGCTCATCCATCAGCACCAGCTGAGGCTCAAACACCAGCGCGCGCGCCAGCGCCACACGTTGTTGCTGCCCTCCCGATAACTGGGCGGGATAACGATGGGCGAAGGTACCGAGCTGCACCATGTCGAGGGCACGTTTTACCTTTTCGGCAACGTCAGTCTTGCTCATGCCCCGCACCGACAACGGGAAGGCAAGGTTCTCTGCCACGGTCATGTGCGGGAACAAGGCGTAATTCTGAAACACCATGCCAATGTCGCGCTTGTGTGGAGGCACGTTGTTGATCGAACGGCCAGCCAGCTGGATCTCGCCAGCGGTGGGCGTCTCGAACCCGGCGAGCATCATAAGGCTGGTGGTCTTGCCGGAGCCGGACGGCCCGAGCAGGGTGAGGAATTCGCCTTTGCAGATATCCAGGTTGAGGTCTTTGACGATCAGGGCTTCGCCGTCGTAGCTCTTTTGCACACCACGAAAGCTGACCAGAACATCACTCGCCCCAGCGCCTGATTCGACGTTGCTCATTGCCCGCACCTTTGTTTGATCCACCGTAGGGATCAAGCCTAGATGAGGCTGCAGGCCGCGCAAATCGGGAGCCGGGAGAGAATGACCTAGGTGCGCTGGAAGGTTGGGGGTAGGGATTGCCCTACAGAGGTGGCGGGAATAGGTATGCTGCCTGAAAGTGATCCGGCGCCTGAAGTGGCCTCTTCGCGAGCAAGCTCACTCCTACAGGGGATTACGGTCAGTCTGTAGGGACGCACTTGTCGGCGAAGGGGTTATCGCAGGCGCCGGAGGAGGTCGTTTTCAGACCTCCGATCTCAAACCAGCTTGTGCTCCATCGCATACTTCACCAGCTCGGCCAGCGAAGTGATTTTCAGCTTCTGCATCAGACGCGCCTTGTGGGTGCTGATGGTTTTGCTGCTCAACGCCAGTTGTTGGGCGATGTCGTTGACATTGGCGCCTTGGGCCAGGCGTTCGAACACTGAAAACTCGCGCTCGGACAACAACGAATGCAAGGGCCGGTGGTCGGTGAGCCCGACCTCGAACACCATTCGGTCTGCCAGGTCCGGGTCGATGTATCGCCCTCCTGCGGCCACACGCCGGATCGCCGTCAGCAGCAAGGCCGGATCGCTGTCCTTGGTCGCGTATCCGGCGGCCCCGACCTTCAAGGCACGTGCAGCCATCTGCGCTTCATCGTGCATCGACAGCACCAGGATCGCAGGCGGGTTGTTCAACGCGCGAATCCTGGGAATCGCTTCGAGACCGTTGACGCCCGGCATCGAGATATCCAGAAGTACGACCTCGCAGGGTGTATGGCGTAAGGCGTCCAGCAGCTGCTCGCCATTGCTGGCCTCCCCGACCACTTGAAGGTCCTTCGCCAGGCCGATCAGCTGTTTGATCCCCTCGCGGACAATGGTGTGGTCTTCTGCAACCAATACGCGAATCAATGTACGTGCTCCTCAGCGACCGGTTCCAGCGGAATGTGGATGCGCAAGGTTGTGCCTTCTCCGGGCGAGGTGTCCAGATGCAATTGCCCGCCCATGATCAGCACCCGCTCGCGCATGCCCACCAGGCCGAATGAGACCGGACGCTCGGCGCGCTGATCGAAGCCCTTGCCGTCATCGGCGATGCTCATGCACAGCACGCCGTCGCTGAGCGTCAAATTCAGCTCGACCGTGTGCGCCTCTGCATGGCGCATGACGTTGGTCAGCGACTCCTGAAGAATGCGAAACAACCCGATGGCCGTTGCGTCTGGCAGGCTAGGCAGGTTGTCCGGCACCTGCACCAGACACGGGATCTGGGTACGCGCCTCGAAACGCCGCGCCTGCCATTCGATGGCCGAGGCGATGCCCGCATCAAGAATGGGGGGCCGCAGCGCGGTCGCTACGTCCCTTACCAACTGGAACAACTGCGCGATCAGGCGCTTCATGCTGTTCAACCGGTCGCGAAGGCCGGGGTCAAGATCGGCGTAGGCCAGTTCGCACATCGACGTTTCGAGCTTGAGCACGGTGAGCATCTGGCCCAGCTCGTCATGAACTTCACGGGCGATACGCGCCTTTTCCTCCTCGCGCACAGTCTCCAAATGCGCCGAGAGCTCGCGCAATTGCTCGGCCAGCACCTGCAAGCGTGCCTCGCTTTCCTGCAGCGCGGCCAGCGAACGGCGGCGTTCAGTGACGTCGGTGATGAACACCACCAGGTACTCGGCCTCACGAAAGCGCAAAAAGCTCAACGACACGTCGGCAGGGAGAATGCTGCCATCGGCGCGCACGCAATTGCTTTCAAAGTTCTGCGGCCCTTCGTCGCTGGAGCGCGCGGTTTTCCACAGGTTGAGCCAGCGGTCCATATTCAGGCCAGGCTCGAAATCGATCAGCGGCCGATCCACTACTCCACCCGATGCATAGCCCAACATGGCCTCAGCCGCCTGATTGGCATAACGCACATGGCTGTCCCAGTTGACCCAAAGAATGCCGACGGTGCTCTGATCGATGGAAAACTGCGCCAGGCGCAACGCCTCTTCGCCCGCCAGGCGTTTAGCGATGTCGTCGCGTGCAGCGAGCAGTTGTTGCTCGAGTTGCTGCTGTTGCTTGCGTTGCCAGAACACGATCGCGGCGCTGGCCATGAACAAGACCAACAGCAGCAACGCGATATTTTTCCACAGTCCTGGCGAGCCGCTTGCCTGAGGGTACTTCGGCTGCAGCCACTGCGTGTGCAATTGCTCAAGGTCCCGGGCGGGAATGGCACTTAACGCCTGGCTGATAATGTCGGCGAGCTGCGGCTCATCGCGCCGGGAGGCCACGCGTAGCAACTGCGGGAAACCGATGTCCCCGACCACGGCAAGCCCGGCAAACTCTGCCTCACGGGACAACCGACTGAGCTGCGCTTCATCAATGACGGCGTAGCGCGCCTGCTGGCTAAGCAGCAGCTGCAGCGCCTGACGCTCCAGCGGCACCCCCTGTAGATTGAGATGGGTGTAGTTGCTGCGCAGGTAATCAGCGGTGGGCCCGGGCATGCGCACGGCGACGCGGACCTGGGCATCGAGCTTTTCCAGATCGACGGTGCCGACACCGTCACGCTCGCCGACGATCAGTTGCGGCACTCGCATGTAAGGGTCGGAATACAGCCACATCCGCAGGCCGGCGGGTGTCTGCATCAGGCCCGGCGCAAAATCGATCTGCCCGTCGACGAGGGCTTTTTCGAGCTCGGCCTGATCGGCATAGCTGCGCCACAAAAGCTCGACCTGCAAGGTCTTTTCCATGAGGTTGATGAGGTCGACATTGGCGCCGGACAGCTGCTGGGCGCGACGGTCGAGCTGGGCATAGGGCGCCTGAAGCACAAGCCCGACGCGCAGGTGCCCCCTCTGTGTCAGCCAGTCCCGCTGAACGTTGCTTAACGGGTCCGCCTGGCTGCCCGACGAGGCGGCAAAGGTGGAAGTCGACAGCGCGATGAGCAGCAAACCCATCAAGAGCGCGCACGTATCGCCGATAACCCGAAGGCACATCGCATGGATTTTCAAACCATCGCTTCCATATTCCCCGAACCCCATGCCGATCATGCGCTGTGCCGGCCGCTCGTACAGGAGCACCGATTGCCTGGCCTGACAAATTGCCGTCAACCCATTAGTCTGCCGGAACAGTTTCCGGTCTTTGGAATATCCGATGCCCTACACCTTTCGCGCAATATTTCCTGCGCTGTGCCTGACGCTGATACTACCTTGCTCACAGCTCGTGATGGCCGCGGACCCAGCGCCGGACAAAGACGCAAAACCCGCCGACGCGCCGGTGGAACGGGCGGCTTTGCCGTCGCGCAGTGAGGAAGACACGCTGGCGCTGGAGCGTCAGGTGCCGCCAGTGGAGCAGCAGCAGTTGCAAGCCGGCGATGAGGCGTTTCTGGCGTTATGGAAACCGGCAAACATCGCAGAACCCAAAGGGGCGGTGATTATTGTTCCTGGTGCCGATGAATCAGCGGACTGGCCAAATGCAGTAGGCCCTCTGCGACGTAAGCTGCCGGACGTCGGGTGGTCCAGCCTCAGCCTGAGCATGCCGGACGCTCACAACGACGGGATTTTCGCGCGCGCAGCGGAGGCTCCGGCTACCCCGTCTACGGGTGACAAACCCAAAGATGCAGCCGTAAAAGCGCCCGACCCAGCGGCCGTCGCTGAGGCGGATGCCGCTGCAGCCGCTGAACAGGCCGCGGCTCAGGCAGACCAGGCAAAAGCCAATGCCGAGAAAATTTTCGCCCGGATCGACAGTGCCATTGCGTTCGCCCAACAGAACAAGGCCCGCAGCATTGTCCTCCTTGGCCACGGCAGCGGCGCGTACTGGGCGGCGCGCTACATGAGCGAGCGGCCCTCGCCAGCGGTTCAACGCCTGGTCATGATCACGGCCGTCGATACCGGCAAGGAAGCGCCACCGCTGGTGGACTTGCTGACAACGCTAAAAGTCCCGACGGCCGACTTCGTCAACAAGGACCGCTCCGTCCCGCGCCAGCAAGCCCAGGACCGACTGGACACCAGCAAGCGAAACAAAAATGCACGCTTCACCCAGGTGGCGTTGAGCGCCATTCCAGGCAACCCGGCGATGGAGCAAGATCAGCTGTTCCGCCGTGTTCGAGGCTGGCTGGAAGCTCAGTGACATCGATCCCGCGCTACGTGCCTCGGGTTTGGGCTGTAAAGGCGACAGGCCTGCGCGAGCAGGCCCACCCTCGAAGACTCGGTAATGACGGGGTCAACGAAACCCGCGTCGGTCCCTGATCAACGCATAAGCGTGGTGCAGCTCGCGGGTTTTTTCAGTGGCGTCACGCACCTGAATCTGGTTGGCGCCGCTGCCGGCGATTTTGTCAGGGTGGTGACGGCTGAGCAGTCGACGATAGGCACGTTTGATCTGCGCCGGGTCGGCGTCGGCCTTCACGCCCAGCAACCGCAACGCATCCTGAAATTCGCCGCCACTGCTGGCGGGCGCACCGCGGGACCGTTGTGCGTCTTCGGTCGATGACAATCCTTCGACCTTGTCTGCCCCCCAACCCAGCCACTGCCCCCATTGCACGATCAACCCACGTTCTGCACGCGATGCCTTTCCATCTGCCCATGCCATACGCCAGCAGGCTCGCAACAACCCTTCGGCGGCATGCGGCTGAGGCTTGAGACGCGTCAGGTGCACCCGCAAGTTGTCGCGCCCGTCCTTGCCTCGGTTGAAGGCCTGAATAGCCCGACGCTGAGCCGTCTCGCTGAGGTCCAGCCGGCGCATCTCCACGCGCGCCTGCTGGATATGGGCGTCCAATACACGGCCATCGCTCTTGGCCAAGCGACCCAGCAGTATGAAAATCAGCTCGTCATCGCGGGGCACAGTGCGGCCATTGGCACGCTCGCGCATCTCGGCCCAGCTTCGAAAATTCAGTCGACGATCAAGCGCCTGGCCCAGCAGAGCCCCCAGCATGGCGCCGGGAATGCTGGCGACCAGGTACCCAACGCCACCGCCGACGACCGTGAATGGCCACAGCATCTAGGATTTCACCGACAGCATCTGTTCGACTTCTGCCAGGCGTTCGTGGGTGCCGACATCCACCCACCGCCCGACAAAATGCTCACCGGTAACCAACCCCTTGGCCATGGCGTCGCGCAGCAAGGGCGCCAGCTTGAACGCGCCGTCAGCACAGCCCGCGAAGAGCTGCGGGTGCAGCACCGCGATCCCGCTGTAGGTCAGACGCGGTTGAGCGGCGGTGTCCTGCACCCGACCGTCGATCAGCGCGAAATCGCCATTGGGGTGATGCGGCGGGTTGTCCACCAGCACCAGATGGGCCAGCCCGCTGATTGGCTTGGTCAGGCGACTGAAATCGAAGTCGGTCCAGATATCGCCGTTGACCACCAGAAATGGCTCATCGCCCAACTGCGGTAACGCGCGGTAGATCCCGCCCCCTGTCTCCAGCGGTTCGCCTTCGGCGGAATAACAGACACTGAGCCCCCACTCACGGCCGTCGGCCACATGGGCTTCGATCTGCTGGCCCAACCACGCATGGTTGATGACAACGTCTGCGAAACCCGCCGAGCGGATGGCCCGCAGGTGATATTCAATTAATGGAACACCGCCGGCACGCACCAGCGGTTTGGGCGTGTGCAGAGTCAGCGGGCGCAGGCGCTCGCCTTTGCCTGCCGCCAGAATCATCGCTTTCATGCCGCCCTCTTCAAGACAATCTTCAATTACAGTCCCTTATACGACAGCATCTTTTTTTGCCTGCCCCAGACTGGTCAGCAGGTTACTCAGCTCGACCAGTTCAGGTCGTCGTGCCAACACCGCTTCTATATAAGAGAAGAAGCGCGGCACATCGGCGAGATAGCGTGGTTTGCCATCACGATGGCAAATGCGGGCGAATATACCGATCACCTTCAAGTGCCGCTGCACACCTATCAAATCACTCGCACGATGAAATTCATTGAAATCATCCTGCACCGGGATGCCCGCCGCAGCGGCCTGTTCCCAATACCGCTTAAGCCAGCCGGCTACACGATCTTCCGGCCAGCTCAGGAAAGCATCCTTGAACAGACAGGTGATGTCGTAGGTGACAGGACCATACACGGCGTCCTGGAAATCCAGCACGCCAGGGTTCGGTTCGCTGAGCATCAAATTGCGCGGCATGTAATCACGGTGTACCAAGACCTTAGGCTGGGCCAGCGCGCTGTCGATCAACAGGTCGCTGACCGCTTGCCAGCTGGCCTGCTGCGCCGGGTCGAACTCGACGCCCAGGTGACGCTTGACGTACCACTCCGGAAACAGCTCCAGCTCGCGCCGCAACAGCGCCACGTCATAGCTGGGCAACGGCGCGTCCATCGGCAGTTGCTGGTAGGCAAGCAGCGCATGGATGGCATCGTCGAACAACGCATCGGCGTTCTTCTCGTGGATGACGTCCAGATAGGTCTGACGACCCAAGTCATTCAACAAAAGGAAACCCTGATTCAGGTCTTCGGCATAAATTTTCGGAACATTAATGCCCGAGCTGCTCAATAAATGAGCGATCTCGACGAAGGGTTTGCAGTTTTCCTGGGGAGGCGGCGCGTCCATCACAATAAAAGTTCGGCCCTCACCCTCCCAACGAAAATAGCGTCGGAAGCTGGCGTCGCTACTGGCGGCAGTCAACGTGGCCGGGGGGATCGCCCCCCAGCCTTGCGCCTCAAATAAACTCGGCAGCTGCTCATCGAGCCAAACTTTCAGGTGTTGCAGGCGTACATCTTGATCTGGCATTGCAAGGGTCTCCGACGGCGCTAGCCGTCAAGCGGGTCATGCTTTATTATCCGACATCTTTTTCAGCCCATCGAGAGGCGTGCGGCCCCCCCGCGGGCAGATGGCGCGCAGGAAGCCCGGACTAATAAGATGGCATTGAAATCCCCCGCGTTTCGTAAAAAATTTCCGTTGCTCGTAACCGGCAGTCTGCTGGCGATGCAACCTCTGGCCGTCCCGTACGTGGTTGCCGCCGAACAGTATGACTGCTCGGTGTCTGCAACAGGTGCATGGGATTGCTCTCCGAAAACCAACGCAGCCCAGTTGCCTCCGCGCCCCGTGCACGACGCCAACAGTGTTTCGTCCAACAGCAGCACGGCAGGCGGCGCTCAAACGACCACCACCTCCGATGGCGAAGTCGTGCCCAAAACGATGCTGGTCACCGAGGCCAAAGGCCGTGGCCTGAAATCGCGCAGCGCCGATTACAGCCACCTCGACTGGGTTCCCCGCGAAAAGCTGACCGCAGCCCAATTGGCTGAGACCGGTCCTTACTGCTCGGGTGCGTACATCGAACCGATCCGTCCGGGCATGGACGACAAGACACCCAAGAGCGACGCACCGACTTTCATCGGCGCCAAGGCTTCGCGGTATCAGCAGGAAGAACAGGTCGCGACCCTGGCCGGTGACGTTGTCATGCGTCAGGGCAGCATGCAGGTCGAGGCTGACGAAGCCAGCCTGCATCAGGCCGAAAACCGTGGCGAGCTGAACGGCGATGTCCGTCTGCGCGACAACGGCGCACTGATTGTCGGCGACCACGCCGAAGTCCAGCTCGACACCGGCGAGGCGAAAGTCGACAACGCCGAGTACGTGCTGCACAAGAACAACGTGCGCGGTAATGCGCTGTACGCTCGTCGTGCCGAGAACGCGATCATCCGCTTGAAGGACGGCACGTACACCACATGCGAACCGAACAGCAACGCGTGGACGGTCAAGGGCAACAACATCACCCTGAACCCGGCCACCGGTTTCGGTACGGCCACCAACGCCACCCTGCGCGTCCACGACATTCCTGTCCTGTACACGCCTTACATCTATTTCCCGATCGACGATCGTCGCCAGTCAGGCTTCCTGCCGCCAACTTTCGGCACCAGCAGTGACACCGGCTTCTCGTTGCTCACTCCGTACTACTTCAACCTGGCGCCGAACTACGACGCCACGTTGTACCCGACCTACATGGCCAAGCGCGGCCTGTTGCTGGAAGGCGAGTTCCGTTACCTGACCAAAACCAGCGAAGGTCAGTTCGGTGCGGCCTACCTCAACGACGATGATGACGATCGCAAGCAGCAGTCGGATTACAAAGACACTCGCTGGCTGATCAACTGGCAGGACCGCAGTGGTCTGGATTCTCGCCTGACCAGCAAGATCGACTACACCAAGGTCAGTGATCCGTACTACTTCC
The DNA here is from genome assembly GCF_000759445.1 of Pseudomonas lutea. Taxonomy (NCBI): domain Bacteria; kingdom Pseudomonadati; phylum Pseudomonadota; class Gammaproteobacteria; order Pseudomonadales; family Pseudomonadaceae; genus Pseudomonas; species Pseudomonas lutea. The sequence continues at coordinate 330,222 of NZ_JRMB01000004.1, read as the reverse complement.
GTGACCTGAAGAGTGGTCAGGAAGGGGTATCGAACCAAGATTTCTTGAACCAGCAAGGCGCTCTCTATTACCGCGGAGACAACTACACTGCGACGCTTAACGCTCAGCAGTATCAGCTGACCACCATTACTCAAATTACGCCGTATGCACGTCTTCCACAGCTGACGTTGACCGGTACTCTTCCTTACCATCCGGAAGGTTTTCAATTTGATTACGACACTGAGCTTGTTCGGTTTGATCGAGACTTGAGAACCGGAAACTTCGTTGACGAAGACGGCATCCCATCTCGGCGTCTCGATCAAAACGTCTCGGGGTTGGCTCGCGCCAACGGTGATCGCCTCAACATTGCGCCCTCTATTAGCCTGCCCCTGACAGCAAGCTACGGCTACGTGACGCCCAAGCTCAAGTATGTCTACACCCAGTACGATCTAGATTTAGATGCACAGGGCAAACGCACTCTACTGGCTGATGAGACCTATCACAGCAGCGAAAACCGAGCGGTCCCGATCTTCAACGTGGACAGCGGCCTGTACTTTGATCGCAACACCAACTGGTTCGGCAAGGATTATCGCCAGACCCTGGAGCCACGGCTGTATTACCTTTACGTGCCTGAGAAAGATCAGAACGACATTCCGATCTTCGACAGTGCGGAAACAACTTTCAACTACGCCTCCCTGTTCCGTGACAACCGTTTCGTCGGCTCCGACCGAATTGGCGACGAGAACAAGCTGTCGTTGGGCGTGACCAACCGCTGGATCGAAGAAAACGGCTTTGAACGTCAACGCTTCAGCATTGGCCAAGCCGTGTATTTCGCTGATCGCAAGGTGCAGCTGCCAGGCATCAGTTATGAAGACCGCAAGGACGCCCAGTCCGACGTGTCTCCGTACGCGCTCGAATATGAATACCGCTTTAACCGCGACTGGCGTGCATCGTCCGACTTCAACTGGGACCCGGACAGCCGCAGCACGCGCTCCGGCAGTGCGATGCTCCACTACCAGCCTGAAGACGAGCCTGGCAAGATCATCAACGCCGGGTACCGCTATCGTAATGACCAAGTTCGCTACGATCAAACTACTGGCCGATGGACAGTGGGCGGTGGCAACGCAGTGCTTCCGGACGGATCAGTCATCAAGGACTACTACAAAATCCAGCAACATGATTTTTCGGTTATTTGGCCTGTGGCACCTCAATGGAGCGCTATCGCACGCTGGCAGTTCGATTACAACCGTGATCGCACCCTTGAGGCCTTCGGCGGCTTCGAATACGACAACTGTTGCTGGAAGTTGCGCCTGATCAATCGCTATTGGGTTGACTACGACGAAACGACGCAAGAGGTTGCACAGAACGAAAAAGGCGACCGCGGCGTCTTCCTACAAATCGTGTTGAAGGGACTTGGCGGCGTAGTTGGCCAGAAAGTTGAAAGCTTCCTCGACAAAGGCATCCAAGGTTATCGTGAACGTGAAGACCAAGCTTTCTGATTGTCTGCGCCCGCTGATGCTGGGCGCGCTGCTCATGGGCACCGTGGCGCACGCTGAAGTGCGCACCATCGACAAGGTAGTTGCCATCGTCGACAACGACGTGGTCATGCAAAGCCAACTCGACCAGCGTACCCGTGAAGTTCAGCAAACCATTGCCAAGCGCGGCCAGGGCGTTCCGCCTGCAAGCGCGCTTGAATCTCAGGTTCTGGATCGTCTGATTCTGGAGAACCTGCAGATTCAGATCGGCGAACGCTCCGGCATTCGCATCAGCGATGAAGAGTTGAACCAGGCGGTTGCCACCATTGCTCAGCGCAACAATATGAGCGTTGAGCAGTTCAAGGCCGCTCTGACGCACGACGGGCTGTCCTACACCAGCGCGCGGGAGCAGATTCGCCGGGAAATGATCATCAGCCGTGTGCGTCAGCGCCGCGTCGCCGAGCGCATTCAGGTCTCGGAGCAGGAAGTTAAAAACTTCCTCGCTTCCGACATGGGCAAGGCTCAGTTCTCCGAAGAGTTTCACCTGGCCAACATCTTGATCCCGACGCCGGACAGTGCGACGTCGGATCAAATACAGGCTGCGGCAGCTAAAGCCAAAGACCTCTACGGCAAACTGCAACAGGGTGCGAACTTCGAGCAGATGGCGATTGCGTCGTCGGCCAGTGAAAGTGCTCTGGACGGTGGTGACATGGGCTGGCGGAAAGCTGCTCAGCTGCCGCCTCCGTTCGGCGACATGCTCTCGTCGATGCGTCCAGGTGAGGTCACTCCCCCTGCACGTACTCCAGGCGGCTTCATCATTCTCAAGCTGCTGGAAAAACGCGGCGGCGAAACTCAGACCCAGATGCGCGACGAGGTTCACGTCCGTCACATTCTGATCAAGCCAAGCGAAATCCGCAGTCCAGCCGAGACAAAGCTGCTGGCGCAACGTATCTACGATCGCATCCAGAATGGCGAAGACTTCGGCGAATTGGCGAAGAGCTTCTCTGAAGATCCGGGCTCGGCGCTCAACGGCGGCGACATGAACTGGGTAGACCCACGTTCGCTGGTGCCGGAGTTCCGCGACGTGATGAACGAAACCGCTCAGGGTGTTGTGTCCAAGCCGTTCGAAACTCAATTCGGCTGGCACGTCCTGGAAGTCCTTGGCCGTCGCTCGACGGACAGCACCAGTCAGGCTCGCGAGCAACAGGCGATGACCGTCCTGCGTAACCGCAAATACGACGAAGAGCTGCAAACCTGGCTGCGCCAGATCCGTGATGAAGCCTATGTCGAGATCAAGCTCCCCGGAGCTGACCAGGCTGCCAAGTGAAACCTCAGCGTTTCGCACTGACACCCGGCGAGCCCGCTGGCATTGGTCCTGACCTCTGCCTGCTGCTCGCCGCACAGCCTCAGCCCTACCCCCTGATTGCTATCACCAGCTGCGACCTGCTCACCGAGCGGGCCGCGCAGCTGGGTGTGGCTGTCAGCCTGCTTCCTGTGACCCCTGATGCCTGGCCTGACCTTCCTGCTCCCGCTGGAAGCCTGTACGTGTGGGACACTCCCACCCAAACGTCGGTCAAGGCAGGTCAGCTGGATAAAGCCAACGGTGCTTTCGTACTCGAAACGCTTACCCGGGCGGGCCGCGGCTGCATGGACGGACACTTCGCTGGCATGATTACCGCACCCGTGCACAAGGGCGTGATCAATGACAGCGGGATTGCCTTTTCTGGGCATACCGAATTCCTGGCCGAGCTCACGCACACCGAACAAGTCGTAATGATGCTGGCAACCGGTGATCTGCGGGTTGCACTGGTGACCACTCACCTGCCCCTGCGTGACGTGGCCGATGCGATCACCGTTGAACGGCTTGAACGCGTGACCCGCATTCTGCACGCCGACCTGGCCGGCAAATTCGGCATTGCTCGCCCGCGTATCCTGGTCTGCGGTCTGAATCCGCATGCCGGCGAGAGCGGCCACCTGGGCCGCGAAGAAATCGACATCATCGAACCCACTCTGGAGCGTCTGCGCAGCGAGGGCATGGATTTACGTGGTCCGCTGCCCGCCGATACGCTTTTCACCCCTAAATATCTGGAGCACTGCGACGCAGTGCTGGCGATGTACCACGACCAGGGCCTGCCCGTGCTGAAGTACAAAGGCTTCGGCGCCGCCGTCAATATCACGCTGGGCCTGCCGATCATTCGTACCTCCGTGGATCACGGCACTGCGCTGGATCTGGCAGGCACTGGCAAGATTGACACTGGCAGCCTCAGGGTCGCGCTGGAAACCGCCTACCAGATGGCCGAGACCCATTCATGAATGAGCAATACCAACACAAGGCGCGCAAGCGTTTTGGTCAGAATTTCCTGCATGACGCGGGCGTGATCGACAAGATCCTGCGCTCCATCCGCGCCAAGGCAGAAGACCGCATGCTGGAAATTGGCCCGGGACAAGGCGCCTTGACCGAGGGCCTGCTGGGTAGCGGCGCGCAACTGGACGTCGTTGAGCTGGACAAGGACCTGGTGCCCATCCTGATGCATCAGTTCGGCAGTCAGCCGAATTTCAGCCTGCATCAGGGCGACGCGCTCAAGTTCGACTTCACCAGTCTGAACGCGGCGCCCAACAGCCTGCGCGTCGTCGGCAACCTGCCCTACAACATCTCCACCCCACTGATCTTCCACCTGCTGCAAAACGCTCATCTGATCCGCGACATGCATTTCATGCTGCAGAAAGAAGTAGTCGAGCGTCTGGCGGCGGGTCCGGGTGGCGGTGATTGGGGTCGTCTTTCGATCATGGTGCAATACCACTGCCGGGTCGAGCATCTGTTCAATGTCGGGCCTGGTGCGTTCAACCCGCCACCGAAAGTCGACTCGGCCATCGTGCGACTGGTGCCGCATGAAACCCTGCCCCATCCGGCCAAGGATCACCGGGTGCTGGAGCGCATCGTCCGCGAAGCCTTCAACCAGCGCCGCAAGACCCTGCGCAATACGCTGAAAGCCTTGCTGACCAGCGAGGAAATCACCGAAGCCGGTGTCGACGGGAGCCTGCGTCCTGAACAGCTGGACCTGGCAGCCTTTGTGCGTCTGGCCGACAAACTCAGCGAAAAACCTGCCGAAGCCTGACCTTCCCTGGACATGTCCGGTCAAAGCCTCATCGTCGGTTACCCGTGACTTGTCCTAGACTGACTTACAACCGGGTTACCTCCGGCATTTCCGCTTCCGTTTCCAAGGCCTCTTGCATGTCTGATTCTCGTTACCAGGTCGACGTAAGCGTCGAGACCCGTTTCCTAGCAGAACAATCGCAGCCTGAGCAGAACCGCTTCGCTTTTGCCTACACCATCACCGTGCGCAACACCGGCACCGTGTCAGCCAAGCTGCTGTCGCGTCACTGGGTGATTACCGACGGTGACGGCCAGGTCGAAGAAATTCGCGGTGATGGCGTCGTAGGGCAGCAGCCAGTGATTGCGCCAGGCCAGAGCCACACCTACACCAGCGGCACTGTGATGACCACGAAAGTGGGCAACATGCAGGGCGCCTATCAGATGCTGGCGGATGACGGTCACCGCTTCGACGCCATCATTGCCCCCTTTCGTCTTGCCGTGCCCGGGGCGCTTCACTGATGGCGGTTTACGCCGTGGGCGACCTGCAAGGCTGCCTGGAGCCGTTGAAGTGCCTGCTTGAGCGTGTCGCGTTCGAACCTGGCAAAGACACCCTCTGGCTGGTGGGCGACCTGGTCAACCGTGGCCCGCAGTCGCTGGAAACGCTGCGCTATCTGTATGCGATGCGCGACTCGATCGTGTGCGTGCTTGGCAATCATGACCTGCATCTGCTCGCAGCAGGTCGCAACATCGAACGACTGAAAAAAGGCGACACCCTGGGCGAGATACTCGAAGCGCCGGACGCCGTTGTGTTGCTCGACTGGTTGCGCCAACAAAAACTGATGCATTACGACGCTGATCGGGACATTGCATTGGTGCACGCCGGCATCCCGCCGCAGTGGACCCTGAAAAAGGCGATGCGCTGCGCGGAAGAGGTCGAGGAAGCATTGCGCGATGACAATCGGTTCGAGCCTTTCCTTGATGGCATGTACGGCAACGAACCTGCCAAGTGGGACAAAGACCTGCAAGGCGTCACCCGGCTGCGCGTCATCACCAATTACTTCACGCGCATGCGCTTCTGCACCAGCGACGGCAAGCTCGATCTCAAGAGCAAGGAAGGGCTCGACAGTGCGCCAGCAGGCTACGCGCCGTGGTTTACGCACAAGGAGCGCAAAACCAAAGGGCTGAGTATCATTTTCGGTCACTGGGCGGCCCTTGAAGGTCGATGTGACGAGCCTGGCGTATACGCACTCGATACCGGTTGCGTCTGGGGTGGCGCAATGACGCTGATGAATGTCGACACTCGGGCATTGATCCGGTGCGAATGCGATGAGCGCGGTAATTCAAAGACGCCCGCCCCTGTTATATCAGCAACTGAGCCAACACCGCCGCAGTAACTTTTTCCTACGTTCTCGACCGTTCGAGGACCCAACGGCCCAGGAGCCCGAGCCATGACCGACTTCAAACGCATCTCACCCGAACAAGTCCATGCCCTGCGCGAGAATGGCGCTGTGCTGGTAGACGTGCGCGATGCGCAGACCTATGCCACCCATCACATCCCGGGGTCGCACCACCTCGATAATCATTCCATCGCCGACTTCATCCAGCAGGCTGATCTGGACAAACCGTTGGTCGTACTTTGCTACCACGGCAACTCCAGTCAGAGCGCAGCCGCCTATCTTGCAGGCCAGGGCTTCTCTGAGGTCTACAGCATGGACGGCGGGTTTGAGCTGTGGAAAAACCAATTTCCGTACGAAACCGCTCAAGGCTGAATCGTAAAAATATTTGCCAGGCGCTATCCCGCGTCCTACGCGGGCTCGCGCCCTGATCTGACGAACGGGTACTCCCTGTTCATGTGGATCGCTTCTTTCTGTGCCCGAATCCGAACTACTCTTAGCCTCAGGCCATCCGAATCAGGGGAGAGCCGGTACACCGGCGCGCGGGTCATCGGTCGCTACTTTTATGGTGTTTGGGGGGTAATGGGAGCCGAGTGATCGGCGTCCATCCAGCATCAACTGACGATCCGCCGCCGGCTCCACGTATCGAGCGAGGTGACGTCATGAGTATTTTTAGCCACTTCCAACAACGCTTTGAATCGACACGGCAGGAAGAGCTCTCGCTGCAGGAGTATCTTGAGCTCTGCAAAACCGATCGCAGTGCATACGCGTCCGCGGCAGAACGTTTGCTCATGGCCATCGGCGAGCCTGAATTGTTCGACACGTCGACCAACTCCAGGTTATCCAGGATCTTCTCCAACAAGGTGATTCGGCGCTATCCGGCGTTCGAGGACTTTCACGGCATGGAGGACTGCATCGAGCAAATCGTGTCGTACTTCCGTCATGCCGCGCAGGGCCTGGAAGAGAAAAAGCAGATCCTTTACCTGCTTGGCCCGGTGGGCGGCGGCAAATCGTCCCTGGCCGAAAAACTCAAACAGCTCGTTGAAAAAATACCTTTCTATGCCATCAAGGGCTCCCCGGTTTTCGAATCGCCCCTGGGCCTGTTCAAACCTGGCGAAGACGGGACGATCCTCGAAGAGGACTACGGCATCCCGCGCCGCTATCTGAATACCATCATGTCGCCCTGGGCGACCAAACGTCTGGCAGAGTTTGGCGGAGATATCAGCCAGTTCAAGGTGGTCAAGCTCTACCCTTCCATTCTCAACCAAATTGCCGTCGCCAAGACCGAGCCCGGTGACGAAAACAACCAGGACATATCGGCGCTTGTGGGTAAAGTTGATATCCGCAAGCTTGAAGAGTACCCACAGAACGACGCTGATGCTTACAGCTACTCGGGCGCACTGTGCCGGGCCAACCAAGGCTTGATGGAATTTGTGGAGATGTTCAAGGCGCCCATCAAGGTGCTTCATCCACTACTAACGGCCACTCAGGAAGGCAATTACAACAGTACCGAAGGGCTCGGCGCGATTCCGTTCACCGGCATATTGCTGGCCCACTCCAATGAGTCGGAATGGCACAGTTTCCGTAACAACAAGAACAACGAAGCGTTTATCGACCGGATTTACATCGTCAAAGTACCGTACTGCCTGCGCGTCAGTGACGAGATCAAGATCTACGATAAATTGCTATTCAACAGTTCGCTGGCCAAGGCGCACTGTGCTCCCGACACGCTGAAGATGCTGGCGCAATTTACGGTACTGTCACGTCTTAAGGAGCCGGACAACTCCAACATCTATTCGAAGATGAGGGTGTACGACGGCGAAAACCTCAAAGACACCGATCCTAAAGCCAAATCGATTCAGGAATACCGCGACAGCGCTGGCGTCGACGAGGGCATGAATGGTCTTTCGACCCGATTCGCGTTCAAGATCCTCTCGAAGGTATTCAACTTCGACCCTCACGAAATCGCTGCCAACCCGGTTCACTTGCTGTACGTTCTGGAGCAACAGATCGAACAGGAGCAATTCCAGGCGGAAACCCGCGAGCGCTATTTGCGATTCCTCAAAGAGTATCTGGCGCCGCGCTACATCGAGTTCATCGGCAAAGAAATACAGACTGCCTACCTCGAGTCTTACAGCGAGTACGGCCAGAACATCTTTGATCGCTACGTTTTGTACGCGGACTTCTGGATTCAGGATCAGGAATACCGCGATCCGGAAACGGGCGAGATCCTCAACCGCATCGCGCTGAATGAAGAATTGGAGAAAATCGAAAAACCGGCTGGCATCAGTAACCCGAAAGACTTCCGCAACGAGATCGTCAACTTCGTGCTGCGTGCCCGTGCGAATAACAATGGCAAAAATCCAACCTGGCTGAGCTACGAGAAGCTGCGGGTGGTGATCGAGAAGAAGATGTTCTCCAACACCGAGGACTTGCTGCCCGTCATCAGCTTCAACGCCAAGGCCAGCAAGGAGGACCAGCAAAAACACAACGATTTCGTCACACGAATGGTCGAGCGGGGCTATACCGACAAGCAGGTACGGCTACTTTCTGAATGGTACCTACGGGTCCGGAAATCGCAGTAAGGCAGCTGCAAGCGTCAAGCGACAAGCTGCAAGAAAAAAGCACGTCAAATCTGATATTCAGAGTACTGCTTCGACTTGCAGCTTGAAGCTCACAACTTGAAGCTCCCCGGAGGGGCCTATGAGCTATGTGATCGACCGACGTCTCAATGGCAAGAACAAGAGCACGGTAAATCGGCAGCGCTTTTTGCGTCGTTACCGTGATCACATCAAGAAAGCAGTCGAAGAAGCCGTTAGCCGGCGCTCAATCACCGACATGGAGCACGGTGAGCAGATCAGTATTCCGGGCCGGGATATAGACGAACCGGTTCTGCACCATGGCCGTGGCGGCAAGCAAACGGTTGTGCATCCGGGAAACAAGGAATTCACCACAGGAGAGCACATCGCACGCCCCCAAGGTGGCGGCGGTGGCAAAGGACCAGGCAAAGCGGGCAATTCCGGCGAAGGCATGGATGAGTTTGTGTTTCAGATCACTCAGGAAGAGTTTCTGGAGTTCATGTTCGAAGACCTGGAACTGCCTAATCTGGTCAAACGTAACCTCACGGGCACCGACACGTTCAAGACCGTTCGCGCAGGCATCAGCAACGAAGGCAATCCATCGCGCATCAACATCATTCGAACGCTACGCTCGGCACACGCCCGGCGTATCGCGTTGTCCGGCAGCAGCCGGGCGAAACTCCGACAAGTGCTGGCTGAGCTGGACCGTTTGAAGATTGAAGAGCCCGATAACTTCGGCGACATCCAGGAACTGGAAATCGAAGCTGAAAAACTTCAGGCGCGTATCCGTCGGGTGCCTTACCTCGACACTTTTGACCTCAAATACAATCTATTGGTCAAACAACCCAATCCCAGCTCCAAAGCGGTGATGTTCTGCCTGATGGATGTTTCCGGGTCCATGACCCAGGCAACCAAGGACATCGCCAAACGCTTCTTCATCCTGCTCTATCTATTCCTCAAGCGTAACTACGACAAAATCGAAGTGGTCTTCATCCGGCACCACACCAGCGCGCGGGAAGTCGATGAGGAAGAGTTTTTCTATTCGCGGGAAACCGGCGGCACTATCGTTTCAAGCGCCTTGAAACTCATGCAAGAGATCATGGCCGAGCGTTACCCCACCAACGAATGGAACATCTACGCGGCGCAGGCATCGGACGGCGATAACTGGAACGATGATTCGCCCATCTGCCGCGACATCCTGATCAAACAGATCATGCCTTTCGTGCAGTACTACACCTATGTCGAAATCACGCCGCGCGAACATCAGGCGCTGTGGTTTGAATACGAGCGCATCGGCGAAGCGTTTGCCGACACGTTCGCCCAGCAGCAGCTGGTCTCTGCCGGTGATATCTATCCGGTGTTCCGTGAACTCTTCCAGCGCAGGTTAGTGACATGACCGCTAGAGAGCAGAAGCGCCAACCCCTTTCCACGGGTTCAGAATGGACGTTCGAACTGATCCAGGCCTACGACCGGGAGATCAGTCGCATCGCTGAACGTTACGCGCTGGACACTTACCCCAACCAGATTGAAGTCATCACTGCCGAGCAGATGATGGACGCGTATGCATCCGTTGGCATGCCCTTGGGCTATCACCACTGGTCCTACGGCAAACACTTCCTCAGCACCGAAAAGTCCTATTCCCGGGGTCAGATGGGCCTGGCGTATGAGATCGTCATCAATTCAGATCCGTGTATCGCCTATCTGATGGAAGAGAATACGATCTGTATGCAGGCACTGGTCGTCGCGCACGCCTGCTACGGGCACAACAGCTTCTTCAAGGGCAACTACCTGTTCCGCACCTGGACCGACGCCAGCTCGATCATTGATTACCTTGTTTTTGCCAAGCAATACATCATGCAGTGCGAAGAACGCCATGGCATCGACGCTGTAGAGGACCTGCTGGACTCTTGCCACGCCCTGATGAATTACGGAGTTGACCGATACAAACGGCCCTACCCGATATCGGCGGAAGAAGAGCGCCGGCGCATGGCCGACAGAGAAGAACATCTGCAGAAACAGATCAACGATCTGTGGCGAACCATTCCAAAGAGCGCAAGCAAGAGCGACAAGGAAGACTACTCCCGCTTCCCGGCCGAGCCGCAGGAAAACATTCTCTACTTCATTGAAAAGCACGCGCCGTTACTGGAGCCATGGCAGCGCGAAGTGGTGCGCATCGTGCGCAAGATCGCGCAGTACTTTTATCCCCAACGTCAGACCCAGGTCATGAACGAAGGTTGGGCGACGTTCTGGCACTACACCCTGATAAACGATCTGTACGATGAAGGTCTGGTGACTGACGGCTTCATGCTCGAATTCCTGACATCCCACACCAGCGTGGTCTTTCAGCCGGGGTTCGACAGTCCCTACTACAGCGGCATCAATCCCTACACATTAGGCTTCGCCATGTATCAGGACATTCGGCGGATGTGCGAGCACCCAACCGAAGAGGACTATCACTGGTTCCCCGATCTCGCAGGCACCGACTGGCTCACGGCGGTGAAATTTGCGATGAGTAGCTTCAAGGACGAGAGCTTCATCCTGCAATACTTGTCACCCAAGGTTATCCGCGATCTGAAACTGTTCAGCATTCTGGACGATGACCAGAAGGACGATCTGCTGGTGCCCGCCATCCATGACGAACCCGGCTACAAGATCATTCGTGAAACCCTCGCTGCGCAATACAACCTCGGCAATCGCGAACCCAATGTGCAGATCTACAGCATCGACCGTCGCGGCGATCGCTCGCTGACCCTGCGCCATCAACAACACGACCGCAAACCCTTGGGAGATTCCACGGACGAGGTGTTGAAACATCTGCACCGGCTGTGGGGTTTCGACATCCACCTGGAGACGCTGCAAGGCGATCAGGTCATGAAAGTCCACCACGTGCCACCGAGAAGCGAACACGCTGACAGTGAATATCCCCGGCTGGATATGGCGGTCGTCCACTTATAACCCATGAGTGTTTCAGCCTCCGCGATCGCGACTTAAGGTTTATCCTGTCGCCCTCACGGAGGCTTTTTTATGCAGATTTATAAAGTTGGCGGCGCGGTTCGCGATCGCCTGCTTGGCAAGCCGGTCACCGATGTCGACTGGGTGGTAGTAGGCGCGTCGACCGAGGAAATGCTGGTCAAGGGCTATCGCCCAGTAGGGACGGATTTTCCGGTGTTCCTGCACCCGCTTACCGGCGAGGAATATGCCTTGGCGCGCACCGAGCGCAAGACGGGCAAAGGCTATGGCGGCTTCGTCTTTCACGCTGATCCCGACGTCACGCTAGAGCAGGATCTGATCCGCAGAGACCTGACCATCAATGCGATTGCGGAAGACAAGAATGGCCAATTGACTGACCCTTATCACGGGCAGCAGGATTTGGAAGCAAAGGTTTTGCGTCACGTTTCACCGGCGTTCGCCGAAGATCCCTTACGCGTTCTGCGCGTCGCTCGCTTCGCCGCGCGTTATGCCGCAGACGGTTTCACCATCGCGCCACAGACTCTGGAATTGATGCGCCAATTGAGCGAATCAGGCGAGCTTCAGGCGCTGACTCCCGAGCGCAGCTGGAAGGAAATCTCCCGGGCACTCATGGAAAACGAACCCCAGGTGTTCATCGAGGTGTTACAAGCGTGCGGTGCTCTGACCGTGCTGATGCCTGAGATCGACGCACTGTTCGGCGTGCCACAACCCGAAGCGCACCACCCGGAAATCGACACCGGCGCCCATGTCCTCAGCGTGTTACGTCAATGTGCCGTACACCATCAGCCGCTGAGCGTTCGTTGGGCGTGCTTGCTGCACGACGTAGGAAAAGGGCTCACGCCGCCAGAGGAATGGCCCTCCCACATCGGCCATGAACACACGGGACTCAAAGCGATCAAGGCAGTGAATCTGCGCTTCAAGGTGCCGAGGGACTGTCAGGAACTGGCGTTACTGGTTGGCGAATTTCATACCCATGGCCACCGGGCTCTGGAACTCAAGCCCTCGGCATTACTGGATCTGCTGCAGAGTTTTGACATCTACCGTCGCCCCCAACGGTTCGAGGAGTTCATTGCCGCCTGCGAAATGGACGCACGTGGGCGCAAGGGCTTTGAAGACCGCACCTATCCGCAGGCCGAATACCTGCGCGGCGCTGCCGCAGCGGCGCGCCAGGTTGCAGCCCAACCGCTGCTGGAGAAGGGTTATCAGGGTCTGCAGCTGGGTGAGGCGCTTAAGCGCGAGCGACTGGACACATTGAAGGTGTACAAGGCGTCCTATCAACATTAGGTGAGCGGGTCGCCTGATTGGCAACCCCTGCGCGTCTTGACTGCCCCGTTAAACGGAAGCGAGCAGCGCCGGCGGCGTCAGTGGCTCGCCCCGCCATTCAAAGGCAACCGGCCAAAGCTTCTGATCGATGTTCGCGTCAGCCCACAGCCGGGCGAACGACACACCGGCTTCGGGGTGCAGACGCTGCGGCGCGATCAGGGACAGCGGCCATAATACGAACGCGTTCTTGAGAATTTCGGCGCGCGGCAAGATCAAACCATCGAAGTTGCCGACCTGATCATCGAAGAGCAGCACGTCGATATCCAGCGGCAACCCCTTGCGATCAGGCGCATAACGACCGTTGTCGGCTTCGATGAATTTCAACCGGCGATCCAGCTCCATGAGGGGCAAATTCGTCAGCGCCGAGACCACCAGATTTATAAACGGCCCGCTCTTGATGCCCACAGGATGGCTTTCAAACACCGGAGAGCAGGTCATGTCGAGGAGGAAGTCTGCAAGCGCATCAAGTCCCGCGCCCAAGTTTCGCTCTCGGTCGATGTTGCTGCCCAGCCCCAGAAACACCCGTGTCAGCGGCATCCGCGCTCGATCTCCACGCCAACGCCCTTCGCCGCAGGTACGGCCCCTGGCTTGGTCAACTTGAGGCGCAGCCAGGGAATCCCGAATTCACTCATCAGCACGTGCGCCAGCCGCTCGGCAAAGGTCTCGACCAACTGGAACTGAGAGGCTTCGGCAAATGCCTGGATCCGCGCTGACACGCTCGCGTAGTCGAGCGCCTTGCTCAGGTCATCATCAGCCGCAGCAGGTCGATTGTCCCAGGCAAAGCTCAGGTCCAGACGCAGGCACTGGCGAATGCCACGCTCCCAGTCGTAGGCGCCGATGACGGTATCGACCTCCAGACCCTCAATGAAAACTATGTCCAAGCCTGTCTCTCCGCTGCACGACAAGGGCGCAATGCGCCGTTAGAATCAGGGCAAACTCGCCCGGAATGGTTAGCATGTTTTGGTTACTGGCGGTCCTCGCCTACCTGCTCGGTTCGCTGTCCTTTGCCATCCTGCTTAGCCGCATAACCGGTCGCCCGGACCCGCGCGCCAGTGGTTCGGGTAACGCCGGCGCCACCAACATGCTGCGCCTGGCGGGTAAAAAACTCGCCGTACTGACCCTGATCGGCGATGTTTGCAAGGGGATGATCCCGGTGCTGATCGCCAGTGGACTGGGCCTGGATCCACGCCTGCAGGCCTGGGTCGGACTGTGCGCAGTCCTGGGTCATCTATTCCCACTGTATTTTCGATTTCGTGGCGGCAAGGGCGTGGCCACAGCCGCCGGCATGTTACTCGCCCTGTATCCGCCAGCCGCCCTGCTCGCCGTTGGCGCCTGGCTGCTGACCTTTTACCTGACCCGCACCAGCTCACTGGCATCGCTGATTGCCACGCCTCTGACGCTGCCTCTTCTGGCATGGCAGGAACCCCACGCGTTGCTACCGATGAGTGTGTTGACCTTGCTCATCGTCTGGCGGCATCGGGGGAATCTACGCGACCTGTTTGCCGGGCGCGAACGGCATTTTTGATTGATCGCCCGTAAAAATCTGCAGGGTTGCGGTGCGGCTCGCTGTCAAAGCCCGGGAAGTTGCTCCATCGGCCAGCGCGCCTGCACCGAGATGCTTAGACCTTCCTTCTGCCCGGCCTGCAAACGCTGACACCCGGCAAACGCGATCATGGCGCCGTTGTCAGTACAAAACTCAGGTCGCGCGTAGTAGACGTTCCCGCCCACACCATCGAGCATCTGCTCCAGTGACTGGCGCAACGCTTTGTTCGCGCTCACACCACCGGCGATGACCAGCCGCTTGAGCCCGGTCTGCTTGAGCGCGCGTTTGCACTTGATGGTCAAAGTGTCCACCACCGCCTGCTGGAAGGCCAGCGAGATGTCGCAACGGGTTTGCTCGCTGTCGTCCCCAGCGCTCTGGCATTGCTGCCAGGTGTTGAGCGAGAACGTCTTAAGACCGCTGAAGCTGAAATCCAGCCCCGGGCGATCCGTCATCGGACGCGGAAAAAGGAACCGTCCTGCTATGCCGGATTGCGCCAGGCGCGAGATTTCAGGACCGCCAGGGTAATTCAGGCCCATCATCTTTGCCGTTTTGTCGAAGGCTTCGCCCGCGGCATCGTCCAGCGTCTCGCCGAGCAGCTCATACAAGCCGATGCCATCGACGCGAACGAGCTGGGTGTGACCACCCGATACCAACAAAGCGACGAACGGGAATTGAGGCGGATTCTCTTCCAGCATGGGTGCCAGCAAGTGCCCTTCCATGTGGTGGACGCCCAGTGCCGGGATGTCCCAGGCGAACGCCAATGCCTGGGCGCATGAAGCACCTACCAGCAGCGCGCCGACCAGGCCGGGACCGGCGGTATAAGCGATGGCATCGATCTCGGTCACGGCGCAGTCTGCCTCCGCCAACACCTGACGGATCAAGGGCAGCATGCGTTTTACGTGATCGCGGGAGGCGAGCTCAGGTACCACACCACCATAGAGGCGATGCAGGTCGATCTGGCTGAATAAGGCATCGGCAAGCAGCCCGCGATCGCTGTCGTACAGCGCAACGCCGGTCTCATCGCAGGAAGTTTCCATTCCCAGTACTAGCATGGGGTACGCCTTGTGGGGGCTGAATTCGAAGGCGCGCATAATAGTCGCCGCTCATGCCTGCGACCAGTGCTTTTCGATCAGAGGCTTTGCATTCCGCGAAGCAAGGGGTTAACATCCGCAACCCTTAAAAACCGACGTACTTAGTGCAAGCGTTGCAGTAAGCGTTGACCCCGGTAATGAATGAAGGTAGCTCTGGATGCCAGCCGTCAAAGTTAAAGAGAACGAACCCTTCGACGTAGCTCTGCGTCGTTTCAAGCGCTCCTGCGAAAAAGCCGGTGTTCTGGCTGAAGTTCGTAGCCGCGAATTTTACGAGAAGCCGACTTCTGAGCGTAAGCGTAAGGCAGCAGCTGCTGTTAAGCGTCACGCCAAGAAAGTTCAGCGCGAACAGCGCCGCGCCGTTCGTCTGTATTAATACAGACGTCTGACGCAAGCTTCTGCCTTGCCCGGCCCTCAAAGCCGGGCTGTCGGCAGTTGCAGGTTTAGCCTCAAGCAACACAGACAGAGGCTGTTGACGCCGCAGATGCGACCGAGACAAACCCCGTCGATTTCTTCCAGCCTGATTCAGGCCGCGTTGACCCGTCTACACTGACCAAGCAACCGTCGTTACGGTTTGGATTCGCCACGATTTTCTGGCGGGGCGCCTGATGATGAGAACGCCATGGCCGGACTGATTCCCCAAGGTTTTATTGATGACCTCCTGAACCGCACCGACATCGTCGACGTTGTCAGCTCACGCGTTCAATTAAAAAAAACCGGCAAGAACTTCAGTGCCTGCTGTCCTTTCCATAAAGAGAAGACACCTTCGTTCAGCGTCAGCCCGGACAAACAGTTCTATTACTGCTTCGGCTGTGGCGCGGGTGGCAACGCCCTCGGCTTCATCATGGATCACGACAACCTGGATTTTCCTCAGGCAGTCGAGGACCTGGCCAAAGCCGCCGGCATGGAAGTACCTCGCGAGCAGGGCGTCAAAGGCCAAAAGCCACGACAGCCGACAGACTCGCCGCTCTACCCTTTATTGACAGCCGCCGCCGAGTTTTACCGGGCAGCGCTTAAAAGCCATCCCACGCGCAAGTCTGCCGTGGAGTACCTCAAAGGCCGTGGCCTGTCAGGAGAAATAGCCCGCGACTTCGGGCTGGGTTATGCCCCTCCTGGCTGGGACAACCTCTACAAGCACCTAAGCAGCGATACCCTTCAGCAGAAGGCGATGATCGATGCCGGTTTGCTGATCGAAAATGCCGAAACCGGCAAACGCTACGACCGATTTCGCGACCGTGTGATGTTTCCTATTCGGGACAGTCGCGGCCGCGTCATCGCATTTGGCGGACGGGTGCTGGGTGACGACAAGCCCAAATACCTGAACTCTCCTGAAACCCCGGTGTTTCATAAAGGTCAGGAGTTGTACGGTTTATTCGAGGCTCGCAAATTTAATCGTAACCTGGACGAGATTATCGTCGTCGAAGGCTACATGGACGTCATCGCACTGGCCCAACAAGGCTTGCGCAATGCCGTGGCAACCCTGGGAACAGCCACCAGCGAAGAGCATCTGAAGCGGCTGTTTCGCGTAGTACCCAACGTTTTGTTTTGTTTCGACGGTGACCAGGCAGGCCGAAACGCTGCTTGGCGCGCTCTGGAAGCAACGCTACCAGGGCTGCAGGATGGCCGACGCGCAAGGTTTCTGTTTCTGCCTGAGGGTGAAGACCCTGACACGCTGGTGCGCGCCGAAGGCACCGATGCGTTCAGGGCGAGAATCAACCAGCACGCGCAACCGCTGGCTGATTACTTTTTTGAACAGCTGACGAAAGAAGCCGATCCGCGCTCACTGGAAGGCAAGGCGCACATGGTGACCTTGGCCGCGCCACTGATCGAAAAAGTGCCGGGAGCCAACCTGCGCGAGCTGATGCGCCGGCGCTTGAAAGAGATCACGGGCCTCGACACTGCCGCGGTCAATCAGCTGATGCAGTCCGCCCCCGCGGAAACACAGCCCAGCTACGATCCGGGCTTCGATTACGATGCGGTGCCTGATTACGACGATTACCAGCAACACGACTATCAAGCGCAGCAGGAGTGGACGCCAGGCGCGCCGGGCGGCCAGCAAAAGAAGTGGGATAAAAAGCCGTGGGACAAGGGCAAAAAATGGGACAAGGGCGGCAAGCGTCCCGATTTTGAACCCAGAGGACCACGGACACCTGCGACGGTCGAGCCGCCGGCATTGACGGCCCTTAGGACGTTACTCCATCACCCCGAGCTATCGGCACAAGTTGCCAATGCCAGTACGTTTGCCGATGAAGAGAATGTGTATTCGCAGCTTTTGGTAGCTTTGATCGACGCTACGCAGAAAAATCCGAAGCTGCGGTCGATGCAATTGATAGCCCGCTGGCACGGCACCGAACAAGGGAAGCTGCTGCGTCAGTTGGCAGAAAAGGAATGGCTGATCTCGGCCGATAACCTTGAACAACAGTTTTTCGACACTATAACTAGCTTGTCGGCCCGCCAACGCGAGCGACACCTGGAACAATTGATCAGGAAAGAAAGGCAGTCAGGCCTGAGCGCCGAAGAAAAAGTTCAGCTGCTCAGCCTGTTAAATCGCAATGTTACTGCACAAACCCCGACCTCAACTGGCGTGTGAGGTCCTGGCCGGGTATAATCCCCGGCTTGTTTTTTGCCCGCCAAGACCTTCAGTGGATAGGGTGTTATGTCCGGAAAAGCGCAACAGCAGTCTCGTATCAAAGAGTTGATCACCCTGGGTCGTGAGCAGAAGTATCTGACTTACGCAGAGGTCAACGACCACCTGCCCGAGGATATTTCAGATCCTGAGCAGGTGGAAGACATCATCCGCATGATCAACGACATGGGGATCCCCGTACACGAGAGTGCTCCGGATGCGGACGCCCTTATGTTGGCCGACGCCGACACCGACGAGGCAGCCGCTGAAGAAGCCGCTGCTGCGTTGGCTGCGGTAGAGACCGACATCGGTCGCACGACGGACCCTGTGCGCATGTATATGCGCGAAATGGGTACGGTCGAGCTTCTGACACGTGAAGGCGAAATTGAAATCGCCAAACGTATCGAAGAAGGCATCCGTGAAGTGATGGGCGCGATTGCGCACTTCCCTGGCACGGTTGAGCACATTCTCTCCGAGTACACACGCGTCACCACCGAAGGCGGTCGCCTCTCCGACGTTCTGAGCGGTTATATCGACCCGGACGACGGCATTGCGCCGCCAGCCGAAGTCCCGCCTCCTGTCGACCCTAAAGCCGAAAAGGTTGAAGGCGCTGACGACGACGAGGAAGACTCTGCCGACGACGAGGACGAGGTCGAAACCGGCCCGGACCCGGTCATTGCCGCGCAGCGCTTTGGCGCCGTCTCGGATCAGATGGCAATTGCTATCAAGGCGTTGAAAAAGCATGGTCGCGGCAGCAAGCAGGCGAATGCCGAATTGCTGGCGCTGGCCGAGCTGTTCATGCCTATCAAGCTGGTTCCGAAGCAGTTTGAAGGTCTGGTAGAACGTGTGCGGGGCGCTCTTGAGCGTCTCCGAGCACAGGAACGCGCCATCATGCAGCTGTGTGTTCGTGATGCCCGCATGCCGCGTGCCGACTTCCTTCGCCAGTTCCCGGGCAACGAAGTCGATCAGAGCTGGACCGACGCGCTGGCTAAAGGCAAAAGCAAATACGCAGAAGCGATTGGCCGCCTTCAGCCCGACATCCAGCGTTGCCAGCAGAAGCTGAGTGCACTGGAAGAAGAAACCGGGCTGACCATCCTTGAAATCAAGGACATCAACCGCCGCATGTCGATCGGTGAGGCCAAGGCCCGCCGCGCGAAGAAAGAAATGGTTGAAGCCAACCTGCGCCTGGTGATCTCGATTGCCAAGAAGTACACCAACCGTGGCCTGCAATTCCTCGATCTGATCCAGGAAGGCAACATCGGTCTGATGAAGGCGGTGGACAAGTTCGAATACCGCCGCGGTTACAAGTTCTCGACGTATGCCACCTGGTGGATCCGTCAGGCGATCACTCGCTCGATCGCCGACCAGGCGCGCACCATTCGTATCCCGGTGCACATGATCGAGACGATCAACAAGCTCAACCGTATCTCGCGGCAGATGTTGCAGGAGATGGGTCGCGAGCCGACGCCTGAAGAGCTGGGCGAACGCATGGAAATGCCTGAGGACAAGATCCGCAAGGTACTGAAGATCGCCAAAGAGCCGATCTCCATGGAGACCCCGATCGGCGACGACGAAGACTCGCATCTGGGCGACTTCATCGAAGACTCGACCATGCAGTCGCCGATCGATGTGGCCACGGTAGAGAGTTTGAAGGAAGCGACGCGCGAGGTGCTCTCGGGCCTTACTGCTCGCGAGGCAAAAGTTCTGCGTATGCGTTTCGGGATCGATATGAACACTGACCATACCCTTGAGGAAGTCGGTAAACAGTTCGATGTAACCCGTGAACGAATTCGTCAGATCGAAGCCAAGGCGCTCCGCAAGCTGCGTCACCCGACGCGAAGCGAACACTTGCGTTCGTTCCTCGACGAGTAAGCTGCACGTAAAAAAACCAAAACCCCCGGCATTGCTGGGGGTTTTGCGTTTCAAGGAATAAATTTCCGGCAAAGTGCCATCGTTGAACAGTCCGGCTACACTCGACGAATTGTTAACACTCAATCCTTGAGGCTGCCATGGTTTGGATGCCCACCATTGCTCTCCTGTGCTTTCTCATTCCGACTGCACTGCCCGCCCAGTCGCTGGCTCTCGCTGAAAACATCGGGCAAGGACCGAGTCAGGCCTCGCCCACCGGCATGTATGCCCAAAACGCACCTGCATCTGAGGCAACCGACGGCCCGCCTCCTCCGTTGATCGTCAACCGCTTTGTCGGCGTCGACACCGCGCGCCAAGCCGATCGGCTCATCAATCCGGATGACACGCTAGCCATATCGCCCGCAATCATCCAGACAAGCGAACACAGCAAGCTGTGGCAAGAGTTTCTGCTGATCGGGCTTCCTGGACTGCTGTTCCTCACAACTGTCTTGGCCATCGTGGTGCGAATCAACCGGCGCCTCAGCTCCGAAATCTCCAGGCGCATCGCGCTCGAGCAAGAGCTGCGAAGCAGTGAGTATCACTACCGCGGCATGATCGAGAGCCTTTCGGCTATCGCATGGGAGGCCAATACGCACGACTATTCCTATAACTATGTTTCGCCGCATGCGCAGGACCTGCTGGGCTACCCGCTGCATCAATGGCGCAGACCCGGGTTCTGGCAAAGCATTGTCCATCCGGATGACATTGCCGATGCTCAGGCCTATTGCGATCAGGAAGTAGCCAAAGGCAACGATCACAGCGTTGACTACCGCGTACTGACTGCGGACGGCAGAGTCGTCTGGATTCGAGACATCGTGAGCATGATCGGCTACGGCAGTGAGCCGGTGATGCGCGGGTTGATGATCGACATCAGCGAAGCCAAGCAGACCGAAGAAGCACTGCGCTTGTCGGAGGGCAAGTTTGCATCGGTGTTCGCGCAATGCCCCGACATGCTCGTCATTGCACGCCTTTGCGACGGCTGTCTTCTGGAAGCCAACCCGGCGTTCGTCGAGCAGATCGGCATGAGCCCTCAGGAGGTCGTTGGGCGCGTCCCCTCCGAGCTGAATATCTGGGGCATTCCGGACATTGGCCAGAGTCTGTTGCGACGGCTTCAAAAGGGCAGCATCCGTAATCTGGAAATGCCGTTCCGGCGCAGTGACGGCCGACTCTTCACCGGGCTGCTGTCTGCAGAACCCTTTGACCTGGATTCCACTCCCGCCGTGGTGTTGGTGGTGAGGGACATCACGCCGCTCAAGGAAGCCCAGCAGCAGCTGCAAATGTCTGAAGAAAAGTTCGCCAAGGCCTTCCACTCCTCGCCCGATGGGCTGCTTATCACACGGCAGAGTGACGGCCTGCTGGTGGAGGTGAACGATGGTTTCAGCCGGATCACCGGCTACCACAGCTCACTGTCGCTGGATCGGACTACCCTGGACCTGGGCATCTGGGTAGACCTCAAAGAGCGAGAGGAACTGGTTGAACAATTGAGCCGTGACGGCTTTGTGAAGGACTTCACCAGCCACATCCGTCGCAGGGATGGTCAGATCCGCCTGTGTGAAATCTCCGCGCGCCCGCTGCCGATCGCCGGTGAAGACTGCATGCTGACCATCGCGCGCGACATCACAGACCGCCAGCAGATGCAGGAAAAACTCCAACTGGCGGCGACCGTCTTCGAAAGCACCGCCGAAGGCGTACTGATCACCGACACCCGCCAGCGGATCAATGCGGTCAACCGGGCGTTCAGTGAAATCACCGGCTACAGCGAATTCGAAGCGCTCGGCGAGACGCCCCGGCTTCTGGCGTCCGGCATTCACGACAGCGCTTTCTACGCAGCGATGTGGCACCAGCTCACAGCAGAAGGTCACTGGCAGGGCGAAATCAGCAACAGGCGCAAGAATGGCGAGGTCTACCCGAGCTGGCTGACCATCAGCGCTGTGCGCAACCGCGACAAACTCATCACCCACTTCGTCGCAGTGTTCGCGGATATTTCCAGCTTGAAGCAGGCTCAGGCTCGGCTGGATTACCAGGCGCACCACGACCCGTTGACCGGCTTGCCCAACCGGACACTGTTTGAAAGCCGTTTGCACAGCGCGCTGCTTCATTCAAAGGAGGCCCAAAGCCTGGGCGCTGTCCTGTTTCTGGATCTGGACCGCTTCAAACACATCAACGACAGCCTCGGCCACCCCGTCGGCGATCTGCTGCTGAAGAGCATCGCGCTGCGCTTGAAGGAGAGCCTGCGCGACATCGACACGGTGGCACGACTGGGCGGCGACGAGTTCATCATTCTATTGCCTGGTCTGCAGCATGCGAGTGACGCACAAGCTGTCGCCACCAAACTGCTCAGCAGCTTCGCAGCGCCCTTTCAGGCGGGCGAACACGAGTTCTTCATGAGCACCAGCATTGGCAGTGCGTTGTTCCCTACAGACGGAGCAGATGTCGCGACGCTGATCAAAAATGCTGATGCGGCGATGTATCGATCCAAGGCCAAGGGTCGCAACCGGGTCGAGCACTACACCCGCGACCTGACCGCCCAAGCCAGCGAGCGAATTGCCTTGGAGCATGAGCTGCGTCGCGCCATCGAGCGTGACGAGTTCACCCTCTCCTATCAACCCAAACTCAGCCTGCTGACACAACGACTCGTCGGCGCCGAAGCGCTGTTGCGCTGGTTCCATCCCACCTTTGGCGACGTGCCGCCCGAGCGGTTTATTCCGCTGGCGGAAGAGAACGGGATGATCTTGCAGATTGGCGAGTGGGTGCTCGATAAAGCCTGCCAACAAATGCATGAATGGAATCAGCGGTACGACGTGTTCGGCCCGTTGTCGGTCAACCTGGCAGGGGCCCAGCTGCGCCAACCCAATCTGGTCAACCGCATTGAGCGCCTGCTGCTTCAATACCAGCTGCAACCTGGATGCCTGCAACTGGAGATCACTGAAAACTTCATCATGTCGCAGACCGAAGAAGCGCTTTCGGTCCTGCATCGACTGAAGAAACTTGGGGTTCAACTCGCGATCGACGACTTCGGCACGGGGTATTCTTCGCTGAGTTACCTTAAGCGTTTGCCACTGGACATCCTCAAGATCGATCAGTCGTTCGTACGCGGCCTGCCCGATGATCCCCACGACGCGGCCATCGTGCGCGCGATCATTGCGCTGGGCCGCAGCATGCAGCTCACCGTGATCGCGGAAGGCGTCGAAACCTTCGAGCAGCAGCAATTCCTGGCGGACGAAGGCTGCGAACAGATCCAGGGCTACCTCGTCAGCCTGCCCCTGCGCGCGGATGTATTCAGCGCGACGTTTCTTCGTATGAGCGTTTCAGACTTTTCGGATAGCACAGCGAGTAAACCGTCGTTATAATCCGCGGCCTACTGAGGGCCTATAGCTCAGTTGGTTAGAGCAGGGGACTCATAATCCCTTGGTCCACGGTTCGAGTCCGTGTGGGCCCACCAAATAAAAAGCCGCGCATTGCGCGGCTTTTTTTCGTTCTGGCTCAGCGCAATCCGTGAGTGGCTTGCGCACGCTACCGAGTCAGTCGATCACGACATGCGGCAGGAACCGGCTGCTGTCCTTGGTGATCAGGCTGTCGTCTTCGCGAATGCCGATCCCCGACGCTGTATCACCCACCACCCATGATCCGATCAGCGTGTAGCTGTCGCCGAAACGCGGCAGCGGGGCGAACGCTTGCAGGATGTAGGGTGCGTCGTTGTAGGGGCCATCTTCGAAAATGACCTGGTCGTTCGGCGTCCGAATCTCGATATTGGCGCCCTCCCGAGAGAAGTACGGCTTGCGAACCCAGCCTTTCGGCACCGCAGACTGCGGGTGCTTGTCGACGAAGGACGGGAGCAGATTGGGATGACCTTCGTTGTATTCCCACAGCAAAGGCAGGATGCCTTTATTGGAGACGATGGCCTTCCACGCAGGCTCGATGAATTGCGTATCGCATTGCGGGATGGCCTGACCATGCGGCTCATGGAACACATGTTCCCAGGCGTGCAGCTTGAAAATGCGCTCGATCCAACGGCCCTGGAGATCGACGAATCTGCCTTCGGCGTTGAGGCCAATGTCCTCAATGTCGATATGGCGCGTTTCGATGCCTGCATGCTCGGCCATTTTGCGCAGGAACTCGGTGGTGCCTTTGTCTTCTGTCGAACCTGACATCGATGAGAAGTAAAACGGCCCGCCGTCCCTGATCGCCAGAAACGCCCGGACCAGGTCTTCGGCCATCGAGTTGAATTGTGAAGCGTGCGCGGGCAGAACGCCGCGCTGGATCTGCTCTTCAAGCCAGATGAGCTGAAACGCGCCGGCCTCGTAAGCCGACGTGGGCGTGTCCATGTTCGCTTCCAGCAGCTTGGCGGGGTTCTCGCCGTCGTAGCTGAAGTCGAAACGGCCATAAAGATGTGGGTGGCCTTCCTTCCAGGAAGTGCGGACCAGATCGAAAAACGCCGGAGGGATGGCAAGTCGCGTCAACAGCTCCTCACTCTCGACGACCTTCTCCACGACATCCAGGCACATGGCATGCAGTTCTTGGGTGGGCGCTTCGATATCGCGGGTGATCTGCGCTTCCGTGAACTGGTAATAGGCCCGCTCATCCCAATAGCGTTCGCCGTCGATGGTATGGAAGTCGAACCCCTCACGCTCGGCGGTCTGCCGCCAGTCCGGCCGCTCCTCGATGCTGATCCTTTTCATGGGCAACGTCCTGTGTTATCCGCCGAAGCTTGAGCCACTGCTTTTGCCGCCCCAACCGCTGCGGGCGGTGGCCTGACTGCCGAAACCGCCACGGGACACGGACGATGAAACCGATGAATTACGGCCCAATGTGCTTTTGGAGTACGTACCGGTCGAGCTGCTTCGCGCCTGGCTGGAATTGCCGAAGGTTTTGCCGCGCTCGATCTGGCGAGACAACGTGGAAGTCTGGTAACCGCCGCGCGAGTCGCGTTCCTGGTAAATGGGTTGCGAGTAGTAACGACCACCGCCGCCGGTGAATCCGTTGACCATGTTGCTGACGAGCATTCCCATCAGGAAGCCGTTCACTCCGGAGCCGAAGCCACCGCCTCCGCCGCCCGATTGCTCGGCCTGGGACTTCGCGGCGTCGACCTGGGATTTGGGAAGCTCGCCAGAGAGCTCCAGCTGAAAGCCGCCCAGCTTGGGGGTGAACTTGCCATCGGTGTTCTGCTGGCAGTAATCAGGGACGAAATCCGCTTCACACGAAGCAGCGTCGTCATAGGTCGGGGCGATACGGCGGTGCTCCGCCAGCGCGCTCATGTAGGCGTCCGAGCAAATGTCTACCGGGACTTTCTGATCCACACAGGCCTGGACTGATGGATAGGTTTGCTGCGCAGAAACCTCCACGGTGTCGGACTTGCTGCATGCGCTCAGGGCCAGCGGCAGCGTGCCCGCCAGAACCAGTTTCAGGGAACTACGTCTCATCGATAACTCCTTTCGATCACAAGCGATCAGGTCGACGGCGTCATGCAGGCCGAATTGAGAAAACCGACACTGATCGAGACGCTGGCCGCGTAGATCGCCGCGGCCAGCTCGCCCCGGGTGATGCGCGCGGACAGATCCTTCAAGACCATGCTGGTGGCGGTGAAGGCCAGCAACTGGACGAAAGCGGCGATGACTGCCCAGATGACCACATCCAGAACGCTGATGCTGTAGGCGATCACGTTGCTAGCAGGCAAGGCGAAGCCGATCAGCGCGCCACCCAACGCCACTGCGGCGGCAACATTGCCCTCACGGATCTGGACGAACTCCTTGTGCGGGGTCAGACGTGTGTAAGCCATCTGAAACAACGCGAACAATACGGCGGCCACAATGATGTAGACCAGAAAGCTCAGCACCGACTGGAAGTTGAGGGACATGCGAAGCGCGTCGAGCATTGTTTACTTCCTTTTAAATGACAGTGAAATCTGTGGACTGCAGGGTCACGCCGACAGATGTAGTGAGGGTGACGATACCTTCCTCATCCTCCTCGACAGACAGCAGTAGAAACTCGCGACGGTCCACCAGGCCGGTGTCCCGCGCGTACAACATGCTCAGGTGCTTGATACGGTAGGTACCGTCCGGACTGACAACGTGCTCATCCATTGGCGTGAGCTCGGTCTGGCCCTCTTCGGTGCCCCACTGACGGCCGTACTCCCAGCCGTCGTGCTCGTACACGGGTAGGCCCACTTTGGAGGCAGGCCCCACCAGACGCTTGAGTTCCGCCTCGCTGTTGATCGTCACGGCGCTGCTGTAGCCAAACAGGATGATGTCCTGAACGTCTTCAGCCGAAGGCCCGTTCATCATGACCTGCATCCAG
Source organism: Pseudomonas lutea (assembly GCF_000759445.1). Classification (NCBI taxonomy): domain Bacteria; kingdom Pseudomonadati; phylum Pseudomonadota; class Gammaproteobacteria; order Pseudomonadales; family Pseudomonadaceae; genus Pseudomonas; species Pseudomonas lutea. The sequence continues at coordinate 303,949 of NZ_JRMB01000004.1, read as the reverse complement.
TAATCTTCGTCCTCGAAGTAGAAGCGTACCAGCCGCACGGATTGTCCAAGGTCAACCTGCCCAACCGACCAGACCACTTCCTCGTTGGGGACAATCAACTCTGAATGACCGTCGAGCATCAGCTTCAGAGAGTCGTCGAGGTCCAGCATTCGGCCAGTAGCCAACCCGAATGGATTAAGCAAATTGCTATTGGCAAGTGATTCGGAACCGGCGGGTGGATTGGGTGCCGCAAGGCCTAACGCGCGTTTGATCCAACTCATGATTCAACTCCTTGAAGTCGCGCCGAGGCGATATGGAAAAATGCTGCAACTCAGCTCGCAGGGCCTTTTTCGAGAAGCCGCCGCGAGTGCATCAGCCAAGCCGTCACGATACCGGCAAGCGCGCCACACAGGTGTGACTCAATCGATACGCCAGGCACTGGAACGAAACCGAAGACCAGCCCGCTGTAACCCAGCAGGGTCACCAGGGCAATCGCGAAACTCGCCAGGCTGCGCTGATACCACCCTCGAGCCAGTAGATACGCCCACAACCCGAAAATAAGACCACTGGCCCCCACGTGGATAACCGGTCGGCCGACAACCCAGACCATCAGGCCTCCCAGCACGACAACGAGCACCGCCACACGGATGTAACGTTGAAGCCCCTCGGTCGCCACCAGCCAACTCAGCACCACAAACGGCAGGAGATTGCTCAGCAAGTGACGTACCGAGCCATGCAGGAAAGGCGAGAAAAAGATGCCCTGCAGACCTGAAACGGTTCTCGGCACCAGGCCATGCGACAGCAGGCTGTTGGCGGTCAGCGAGTTAACCACCTGCACCACGATCATCACAGCGGCGAGTGAGAGTATCGTTCGTAGTCCATTTCCGATATTCATCTGCGCGCCCTGAAAATCGAAAAAAGGCAGCCGGTAAAAACCGACTGCCTTTGTTTAACGGTGCTTATTGACCCGCGTTACCGTTCTGGCTCTGCGCTTTCAAACGGGCGAGGACGTCGGCCGCGCCGCCTGTTTTTGCGCCGATGCCGGCATCCTGAAGACGACGCTCAAGGTCACCGCCATTGGCAGCCTCGGCGAGCTCATCCGCCGCTTCAAGCCTTGCGTCCTGCTCATCCTGACGCTGCTTGATGCGTGCCAGCGAACCCACTGCGGTCTCAAGCCGACCATTGGCGCCGCCGGTGGCCGCGGCGGCGTTGATTTGCGCTTTTTGTACGCTGTCTCGAGCCTTGGCCATATCGGTCTGCTGGCGCAGGCCCTTGATCTGGCTCTCAGCCTTAATGACTTGTGCGGTCAGTTTGGCCACATGGACGCCGAACTGGTCGGCTGCAAGTTTTTCCTGATCACGCAGGGCGGTCAGTTCGGCTACTTTTTCAGCACATTCGAGCGCGAGCGCTTCTTCGCCCTTGTTCATTGCTGCGAGCGCTTTCTGCTCCCAGTTGGCGATGTTCTTGTCGTGTTCTTCGACGCGCTGTAGCGAAAGCTTGTGCTTGGCTTTGATCTGAATCAGTTGATTGCGCGCCGCCAGCATGGAGGCGTCGGCGTCACGGATTTCCTGATCCAGGATTCGCAGCGCCTGGGCATCGACGATGGCTTCACCTACTTCGGAAGCTCCACCACGCAGGGCGGTTACCATTTTTTTCCAAAGGCTCATTGATGTGTCTCCCGGTTACTGTGAATCGGATTTGAGGAAATCTTCGTAGGCGTCGGCAGCGTGGATCACGTTTTCTGCCAGCGTGAGCACCTCGTGGACGATGACCGTCAGCGAAGAGGCGGCGCTCAGTGCGCCGAACATGTTGTAGAAGGTTTCGCCGTTTGGCAGGGTCTCGATGCCGATCGACGACAACGGAAAGAGCTCCCGGCTACGCAGTACGGCGTCATTGAAAGCGGCCGGGTCTTTGACTTCAGAGGCGTAAACCAGCACGGAATCGACCAGAATCTGGTCGCCTGCGATGGCGATGATGATCGGCAGGCCGCCAAACTGGTTCATCACCAGGCTCAGACTCGGCTCAGCGCCTTGAATGAGGGTCAGCTCGATGTCCTTGTCTTTAACCACGTCCAGCTCGGCGAACGCCGAATGAAGTGAGTTGATCGTCCAATTGGTATTCTCAGTCATGAATCCCTCCAGTTTGATCCGGTTACCCAAGTAGGGTTGGCGTAACACCTTTTCGATGTCTCTCAGTACTTCCGCGTTTTCAGGAAGCACATACAGTTCTCGCTTTACATACCCGGCCGCCGTCAGCCGAGCGCGCATCTCGCGCATGTAATCGGTTGAAGTTTTCCGAGCCATTGCAGCCTCTGCCAAACATCACATGTGATAGCGATGCACCCTACGCGCAATCATCACCCTGCGCAATCTCTCACATGTGATGTTTTTGTTAAGCCCTATCAGCCAGGTCGCCGCTGCTTTTGGCTGCTTGCCGGATATATTCATCATCCCGATGGTCTGTAACCCCATGAATACAATGTCCCTCCCCTCATGGCTTCGCCGCCTTCTGCGTCCACTGCTGGACCCCTATCGTCGTTACCGGCATGCCCGTTACATCCATGCCGGCCGTATCGTGGTCGGGCTGCTGGTGTCGATTCTCCTGACGACCGGCGTTCATCTGCCCCACGGGGAATGGGCCTCTGTGACGATGCTGATTGTCATTGGAGGGCTGCAGCATCACGGCAACATCGGCAAGAAGTCAGTGGAGCGCGCCTACGGGACATTGATTGGTGCAGCCCTGGGCCTTGCAGTGGTTGCGCAGGAAAGCTACTTGGGCATGCCGTTGCTGACCTACGTAATCATGTCGCTGATCTGCGGCTTCTTCGCCTATCACGCGATCGGCAAGGGCGGTTATACGGCGCTGCTGTCGGCGATCACTTTATTTATCGTGGCAGGCCACGGCGATAACCCGATCACCGACGGGCTGTGGCGCACCGTGGACATCTTGATCGGCATTGCGCTCGCACTGGCTTTCTCGTTCGCCCTGCCGTTGTATGCGGTGTATTCGTGGCGCTATAACCTGGCGAGTGGGCTGCGGGACTGTGCAGTGGCCTACGAGCGGATCGCCAGCGGCCAGTCAATTACCGCCGACGAGCATGTGAAATTGACCGCAAGAATGGGGGCGACGCTGCTCCAGCTGCGCTCGCTGATGCCGTCGGTTTCCAAGGAAGTGAAGATATCAATCGTCGAGCTGGATGCCATTCAAGGCCATTACCGCATGTGCCTGAGCCTGCTTGAAATCCTTTCGAACCTGCGTCCCGCGGATGTCGGCAGCACGGGCGTTACTGCAGAGCAGCGGCGCATTCGCCGCATGCTGATCGGCATGGCCCGCGCGCTGCAGACCGGGGCCACCGAGCGCTTGCAGCGCCCTACGGAAAGCCTGGCCCTCGGGCCTGATGTGCCCACCGCCTCGACGGAATTGCTGGGTTACCAGTTAATGACTCGTCAGTTCACGCACAACTTGGAAAGCCTGCAACAGTGCCTGGCGAAGACAGCACCGGCGTGGAAGATCTGACCACACCGGGGCCCAGGTGCTGCACAGTGAGGATCAGTACACCGGCGGCACAACCATCTCGCGCGGCACGGGTGCGCGCAGGTAGTTAGCATTGTACTCGCGCTCCGGCAGCACCACTTGCGGCGTTTCCGTATCGCCGCGCGGGATCTGTTCCAGCAGGTGATGAATACAGTTCAGGCGCGCCCGCTTCTTGTCATCGGCTTCGACAATCCACCAGGGCGCAACGTCAGTGTGGGAACGGGTGAGCATTTCTTCCTTGGCGCGCGTGTAGTCTTCCCAACGACGACGGGACTCAAGGTCCATCGGTGAGAGCTTCCATTGTTTCAACGGGTCATGGATGCGCATCAGAAAGCGCCGGTATTGCTCGTCATCGGTGATGGAGAACCAGTACTTGATCAGGATGATGCCGGAGCGCACCAGCATTTTTTCGAACTCGGGCACGGTGCGGAAAAACTCTTCGTACTCCTCGTCATTGCAGAAGCCCATGACCCGCTCGACGCCAGCCCGGTTGTACCAACTGCGGTCGAACAGCACCATTTCGCCCGCGGCAGGCAGGTGTCCGACGTAGCGCTGGAAGTACCACTGCGTGCGCTCTCGCTCACTCGGCGCGGTCAGTGCGGCGACCCGGCAAACCCGCGGGTTGAGCCGTTGAGTGATGCGCTTGATTGCACCACCCTTGCCTGCCGCATCACGACCTTCAAACAGCACGACCACTTTGAGCTTCTGGCTGACAACCCAGTCTTGCAGCTTGACCAGTTCACCCTGCAGCCGCAGCAGTTCACGGAAGTACAGGCGGCGATCAATCCCTTTGGGCACCTCCTCTCCCAGATCGGCCAGCAAGCCATCCAGGCGCGCGTCGTCGTATTCCATTTCCAGTTCCTCGTCGAAGCTGTCGAGGATATCGGCCTGGATGTAACGGGCGGTTTCGGAGAAATCCAGAGTCATGACGAGTCTCCCGAGTGCGTTCAAAAGGGTGGGGGGAGAATTTAGGCACGCCAGAGGTGACAGCTGAATGACAAAGCGGTGACAGCACAGAAATGTCCTACGACGAGACCACTCTTTTCGCGGGATCTTAATGACAGCCAGGGCAATACGCGGCCTGGAAGGGTCAGCCGCAGTGATCTCAGGGACGAGATTAAACGCTGACCGTTTCTACGGTGATTTGCGGGTGGGCCTCAAAGGGTGCCACAAGGCTTTCATCGGCTTGGGCGGCAGTGATCAACGTCCACTCGCGCTCAATCGGCGTCCAGTGCTGCTGTCGCGCACGACCAAGCTTGTCGGCGTCAGCCAGGACGAACACCTGAGCCGCGCGCTTGATGATGCATTCCTTCAGATAAGCCTGCTGGTCGCTGGCTTCGCACAAACCGAACTCGGCGACCACACCATCAGCGCCCAAAAATGCCTTATCGACGCTCAGCCGGCTGAGCGTCAATTCCGCAAGCGGGCCCAGTGTGCTCATGCTCGAACCTCTGAGATCGCCACCGATCAGAGTCAGTCGAATGCCCGGCGCATTCGCCAGCGTCATAACGGCCATGAGATTGTTGGTGACCACGTGGACGTTCTGCCGTGACGAAAGATGCAGTGCCAGCGCAGCACACGTCGTTCCGCCATCAAGAAGTACCGTGTCGCCGTCCTCGATGTGCAACGCTGCCGCCTGTGCAATCGCGTTTTTCTGGTCGCGCTGAGTCGATTTGCGCTCCTCAAGCGAGGCCTCGGGCTCGTGTACGCCGATCAACGCCGTAGCGCCGCCGTGCGTACGCACCAGATGCCGCTGCTTGGCCAACATGGTCAGATCGCGACGAACTGTCGCTTCCGACACACCGAGGGCAGCGCTCAGTTGCTCGACGTTGGTGTCACGGGCGCGCACCAGTTCCAGAATGGCGCGGTGACGGTCGTTGGCTTTCATGGGCGGCCTCGTTGCAGAAAGGCCGCTGATCTTACACGACCCGGCCCGCTCACCTCACCCTCGCCGGGTGGCCAGCTCGGCGCCCTGGCGCAATGCTTCAAGCATGCTGCGCTCGTCCGCGATGCCCTTGCCGGCAATGTCGAACGCAGTGCCGTGATCCACCGAAGTGCGGATGACTTCCAGGCCAACGGTGACGTTGACCCCCGCTTCAAGGCCGAGAACCTTGACCGGGCCATGGCCCTGATCGTGATACATCGCCACCACCAGATCGAAATCGCCACGCCCTGCCCGGAAGAACAGCGTGTCCGCAGGCAAAGGACCGGTGACGTCCAGGCCTTTGTCCTGCAGCACCTTGACGGCAGGAATGATCTTCTCTTCCTCCTCGCCATAGCCGAACAGGCCATTTTCGCCTGCATGGGGGTTGATGCCGCACACCCCGATACGAGGACGCTCTATACCCGCCTTGATCAGGGTCGCGTTGCCTCGCTCAATGGTGCGCTGGACCAGACCCGGTTCGATCTTGCGGATAGCATCAATGATGCCCATGTGCGTCGTCACATGAATAACGCGCAGCTGCGGCGCCACCAGCATCATCGAGACTTCATCGACATGGGTAAGGTGCGCCAGCATTTCGGTGTGACCCGGGTATTTATGGCCGCCAGCGTGCAGCGCTTCTTTATTCAGCGGCGCCGTGCAGATGGCGTCGATTTGCCTGGCTTCGGCCAGCTCGACAGCACGGGCGATGAACCGGTAGGCGCCGTCACCAGCGACCGCGGACAGCTGCCCGAACGGCAGATCGGCCGGGATCAGATTCAAATCGATGCAGTCAATCGTGCCCGGCTCGTATTGAGCTTCTGACGCTTCCTTGATGCGGCGAATCTTCGCCGTGCCGTTGACGATGGTGTTGGCCAACTCCAGACGCCCGGCATCGCCGATGACCAAGGGACGGCACTGTTGGTAGACGACGTCGTGGTTCAGGCTTTTGACGATGACTTCCGGGCCGACACCGCTGGCGTCGCCCATGGTGATGCCGATGATTGGCAGATAGTTGCTCATGATGATTTACCTAGTAGCGCAGGATTCGTGACAGTGCCTGCGCCGTACTGCGCAGGCTCGATTGCGTTATTCAGATGCAGCCAGGCCGCATACAGGGCGTGATCCGTGCCGAACGCGCCGGCCTTGGTCACCACGCCGGGACGTCGCCCCGCCAGCGCAGTGATGGGACGCCCGAAGGCAACGCCCGCCTCGACCTCACGCAGAAGCTGCAGGCTGCCAATCCCGACCGCGCAAAGCAGGGCTCGGGCGGTTTCGCCGCCGGTGGCAATGACGCCGCCCACCTGCGCAAAATTTGAACGAACCAGCGCTGCAAGCTCGGTCGAAAGATGGGCACCTTCTGCCGGATCGAAGGCGTCGTCGCGACCGATGCGCAGCAACAGGTCATCGCCCTGATTCAGGCACTGGCCGATGCGTGCTTCCCAGCTTTCCCAGTCGCCATGTTTCTTGCCTTGGCGCAGCACCGCTGGCGGCACCACGACCTCCTCGATGCCAGTGCGCTCTTTAAGCAGCGCACACTGACGCTCCGAAACCGCGGACAGGCTGCCGACCAGCACCAATGTGGGCGCGTATTTCTCGTGTTCGTCGGAACTCCGCTGACTGGCCCCGGAGATGAAGTCGGGCAATAAGGCGATCTCTCGTGCCAGTCCACCCGAGCCTACCCAGAACGTCGCTTCGTTGAGCTGAGTGCTTACGACCGAGAGGATTTTCAGGTCTTCCGTGGTGACCGCATCAACGATCAGCGCCTGCGCCTCACTGCGCGCGACCTCGGCCATGTGCCTGGAGAGCGCGGCCGCATCGCCGCGCAACATCGGCAACGTCAGCCTGGCGACCCGCAGCCCGGCCGCTTGCAGCATTGTGGTCATGTCCGCAGAGCGATCAGCGTGCTCAAGCCTCCACGTCTCGGTGGTTTCCAATGGTTGACCGTTGACCAGAACCTGGCCGCCGAGCGTCGTACGGCCTGTAGCCGGGAAGGCAGGAGCGACGATCGCCAGCCCCGCATGGGCCTGGAGCGCAGCCACCTCGTCAGCCCAGTTGCCACGCAGCGTCGAGTCGATCTTTTTGTACAGTTTTTGTCCGGGAGCAATCAGCGCCTGATAGGCCGCCAATGTCCGTTCCCCTGCCTGAGCACCTGTCAGACGTCGGGTGTCGGTGTCGATGGCGACCACGGGCGCAGCGCCAGTGTCATGAGTCGCATCAAGCGTGACAACGGTGTTATGCCCGGCGCTGGCGAAGGCAATCGCGCAATCCGCCGCACCTGAAAGGTCGTCGGCGATGATCAGCAGTGTCATCGAATAACCTCCCGCTGCGCCGTTGCCTCCGAGTGAGGTTTGGGATGGCGCGTGTTGTAGCGCTTGGCAATGGCTGCCGTAAGAATGGGCGACAAGACCGCCGTCACCACCACACAGGCGGCGACCAGCAGCGTCGCCGAGTTCGCTGCCTCGGTGTAAATCGGGTTGGCTGCCGCAACGAGAGCCGGGACCGCCGCCGCATTGCCCGCCGTGTTGGCCGCCGCCACCCCTGCTACCCCGGTGCCGCCGGAGACTCTGTCGGCGAAGTACAGCGGAATGCCGGTCAAGACGACGACCGCCAGCCCAAGGCCGATGCCCAATAATCCGGCCTGCCAGACCTTGTGCAAATCCAGACTGGCGCCCAGTGCCAGGGCGAAGAACGGAATCATCACCGGAACAGCCTTCGCCAGAAAGTCACGCATCTCACGGTCCAGATTACCCAGCAACATCCCCAGCAACAGTGGAAGGATCGCCCCGACCAGTGTCGGCCACGGAAAGGCTGCCAAGCCTGCGACACCCAGCGTCACCATGGTCAGAAAAGGGCCGGACTCCAGTGACATGACGGAGTACGCACCGACGTCTTCGGAGCGCCCGTATTGACCCATCAACGCTATGTACAACCCGCCGTTGGTGTCGTTCATTGCGGCTACCACGGCCAATGTCGACAGCCCGGCGAAGACGCCTGACGTGATGGGTTGCTCCCCCAGAAAATGGCCCATGATCACACCGATGACGATGGCCGTGCCGACCTTGGTAGCGAACAGCACCCCACCCTTTTTCAGCAGATACGGCGTGGCCTTGATGTCGATACTGGCGCCCATGCACACGTAAAACACCGCCAGTATGGGTAGCGAACCGGTGAACAGCGCGTTGGTAAACGAGCCAAAAAACTTGGGCATGTCGGGCAGAAACGTCGCCACGAGTGAGCCGATGAGCAGCGGCACGATCATCATTCCGCCCGGCACCCGCTCGATAGTACGTTTGATCGGAAATTGAGCCACAGGGAGCACTCCTTATTTTTATAGGGTGAGGCTTCGACAAGCCTGATTGAGCGAAACGATCAAATTCTTGATCACTTTGCTCAAATAAGCTTATTCCATCACCCCAAAATGCGCAAACCAATCAAGAACATGATTGATATGAGCAAAAAACGACCATTCAAGACAGTGCTTTAGGCGTTCTGCCTTTGCGCAGATACGGTCAAACGGCTTGAATATCGCCCCAACGCCAGAGGAATCTCCTAACATGCTCCGCTTGCCGAAGGAGACCCGCCTTGCCCGACACTCGCCCCCCAGCGCTTGATGACATCGACCGTAAACTGATCGCAGCACTGCAAATCAATGCTCGGGAACCCGTAGCCAACCTGGCGCGGCAATTGGGTATTGCGCGCACAACCGTGACCTCTCGGCTGGCGCGGCTGGAGAAAACCCGAGTGATTACCGGATACGGTGTGCGGCTGGGGCAGCGTCTTGCGGATGGCGGTCTGCAGGCTTACGTCGGGATTACCGTTCAGCCTCGTTCGGGAAAGGAAGTGCTGCGCCGGTTGAGCGCGCTCGCTCAGGTACAGCAACTGTGCGCCGTGAGCGGCGAGTTCGATTACGTCGCCTGGCTGCGCACTGAGTCGCCGGAGCAACTGGACCAAATGCTCGACCTGATCGGCAGCGTCGATGGCGTCGAAAAAACCACCACTTCGATCATCCTGAGCAGCAAGATTGATCGCGGACAGCCGTCATAGAAGTCGACTGACCAGACAATCTGACGCACCTCCTCGTCGGATTGTTATTAATTCCTGCATTACGACGACACTTTGCGTCTTATTAACGTCTCCGCTGTTATCTAGACTTGTCCCCTTTCGCGCCTCAGTCGAACAAGGTCAGTCATGAAGAACAATCGCCACCCCGCCGACGGAAAAAAACCGATCACGATTTTCGGCCCGGACTTTCCGTTCGCGTTCGACGACTGGATTGAACACCCGGCGGGCCTGGGCAGTATTCCGACGGAGAATCTGGGCAAAGAGGTCGCCATTGTCGGCGCAGGTATCGCAGGTCTGGTTGCCGCGTATGAGCTGATGAAGCTGGGCCTCAAGCCCGTCGTTTACGAGGCCTCGAAAATGGGCGGGCGTCTGCGCTCTCAGCAGTTCGAAGGCGCTGAAGGCATCATCGCCGAACTGGGGGGCATGCGCTTCCCGGTCTCCTCCACTGCCTTCTATCACTACGTCGACAAGCTCGGCCTGGAATCCAGACCCTTCCCCAACCCATTGACCGCTGCGTCCGGCAGCACAGTAATTGATCTGGAAGGCAGCACTCACTACGCACAGAAATTATCGGATCTGCCTGCGCTGTTTCAGGAAGTGGCTGACGCCTGGGCCGATGCGCTGGAAGAGGGCTCGCAGTTCGCCGACATTCAGCAAGCGATCCGTGATCGCGATGTGCCTCGGCTCAAGGCGCTGTGGAACACGCTGGTACCTCTTTGGGATGACCGCACGTTTTACGATTTCGTCGCCACATCGAAAGCCTTTGCCAAATTGTCGTTCTATCACCGCGAAGTCTTTGGACAGGTGGGCTTTGGTACCGGCGGCTGGGACTCGGACTTCCCCAACTCGATGCTGGAGATCTTCAGGGTCGTCATGACCAATTGCGACGATCATCAGCACCTGATTGTCGGTGGCGTCGGCCAGGTTCCGATGGGCATCTGGCGCCACGCTCCCGAGCGTTGCACGCACTGGCCCGAAGGCACCAGCTTGTCGACGTTGCACCGGGGCGCGCCGCGCACGGGCGTGAAAGGCATAAGCCGCGCCGCCAATGGTCAGTTTGCAGTGACTGACAATCTAGGTGATGTCCGCCATTACGACGCGGTTCTCGCCACCTGCCAGAGCTGGCTGCTGACCACGCAAATCGAGTGCGAGGAGTCGCTGTTCTCGCAGAAGATGTGGATGGCGCTGGACCGCACGCGCTATATGCAGTCGTCCAAGACCTTCGTCATGGTTGATCGTCCCTTCTGGAAGGACAAGGACCCGGAAACCGGTCGCGACCTGATGAGCATGACCCTGACCGATCGCCTGACCCGGGGCACCTACCTGTTCGATAACGGCACCTATTCCAACGGTGTCGAAAAGCCGGGGGTCATTTGCCTGTCGTACTCTTGGATGAGCGACGCGCTGAAGATGCTGCCTCACCCCGTCGAGAAGCGCGTCAGCCTGGCGCTCGGCGCGCTGAAAAAGATTTACCCGAAGGTCGATATCGCCGCGCGCATCATCGGAGACCCGATCACCGTGTCGTGGGAATCGGACCCGCACTTCCTCGGCGCTTTCAAAGGCGCGCTGCCCGGCCACTATCGCTACAACCAGCGGATGTACGCGCACTTCATGCAAAAGGACATGCCAGACGAGCAGCGCGGCATTTTCATTGCCGGTGACGACGTGTCGTGGACGCCCGCGTGGGTGGAAGGCGCTGTGCAGACTTCGCTTAACGCGGTGTGGGGCATCATGACTCACTTTGGTGGCAAGACCCACGCCGAAAACCCGGGGCCTGGCGATGTATTCCACGAGATCGGCCCCATCGTGCTGCCGGAATAAGGAGACCTTTATGCGTGTCGCCCTCTTTCAATGCGTGCCGCTGCCACTGGATGTCAGTGCCAACCTTCGCCGCCTCGAGAAACAAACGGTCGAGGCAGCGGCGCAGGGGGCTGCCTTGCTGGTGTGCCCGGAGATGTTTTTGACCGGGTACAACATCGGCGCACAGGCCGCACGGGATCTGGCCCAAGCCTGTGACGGCCCCGCCGCTGTGAGGATCGCCGAGATTGCGCGAGCGGCGGGAGTGGCGATCCTGTATGGCTACCCCGAGCTCAGCAGTGACGGGCAGGTGTATAACGCGGTGCAGTTGATCGACGCACACGGCGTTCGGCTCTGCAATTACCGTAAGACGCATCTCTATGGCGCGCTGGACAATGCGATGTTCAGTGCGGGTGACGAGCACTTTCCGGTGGTGGAATTCGAAGGCTGGAAGCTGGGATTTCTGATCTGCTACGACGTCGAGTTTCCCGAGAATACGCGTCGTCTGGCCCTGGCCGGCGTGGACCTGATTCTGGTGCCCACTGCGAACATGGCCCCTTACGATTTTGTTGCAGAGGTCACCGTGCGGGCTCGTGCCTTCGAGAACCAGTGCTATCTGGTTTACGCCAATTATTGCGGCAGCGAGGGCGAAATCCACTACTGCGGCTTGAGCAGCATCTGTGCCCCGGACGGCAGACAGATCGGTCTCGCAGGCCAGGATGAGGCGCTGGTGATTGCAGAGCTGGACCGTGAATCGATGGGCGAATCCAAAGCGATCAACACGTATTTCAAGGATCGTCGACCGGGCTTTTACAAGGGTTTGGGCAACAGCTGAGCGGCACGTAACTCATTCGCACGGCAGCCTGACTCCTGCCGTTAAAAGCTGCTGCTTGACCGTGTGCCGCGATCGCTGAGCCACGTCGGGTGACCGAGAGATACGCGCCGCGCCTGAGTATCCGCTAGCATGGCCAATCCATGATCACGCCATGCAAACACCCCATGCCCGATTCCATCGCCCAACGATCCGTGACCCTGCCGAACGGCTTGCGCGTGGTGCTCAGTTCAGTGCCACGGTTGAAGCGTTGCGCCGCCGCAGTGCGCGTGGCGGCGGGCAGTCACGACGTTTCGCCGCGCTGGCCGGGACTGGCGCATTTCCTTGAGCATTTGTTCTTTCTGGGCACCGAGCGATTCCCGGGAAATGAAAACCTGATGGCCTTCGTCCAGCGTCATGGTGGCCAGGTGAATGCCAGCACGCGCGAACGCACCACCGATTTTTTCTTCGAGCTGCCGCGAGCGGTGTTCCGTAACGGCCTGGACCGTTTGTGCGAGATGCTGGTGCGTCCGCGTATGACGATGGCTGACCAGTTGCGCGAGCGAGAGGTCTTGCACGCAGAATTCATCGCGTGGACACGCGACGATTCCGCCCGTGAGCGGCTCAGACTTTTGCAGTCTCTGTCCGCGGCGCATCCCCTGCGCGGCTTTCATGCTGGCAATCGCTACAGCCTGCCGGTTCCGCGCCAGACCTTTCAGCATGCGCTGCAGGATTTCTATCGCCGCTTTTATCAAGCCGGGCAAATCACGCTTAGCCTCGCCGGGCCTCAACCTCTGGATGAGCTTGAGGCGCTGGCGGCAGAGTTCGGCGCCTATTTCGCCAAGGGTGAGAAGGTAGAGCAGCACAAGCCGCCACCGTTGCTTGCCGGAACACCCCGCGCAATTTCCAAAGCCGACCTGCGGCAGATGCACCTGACGTTTGCCTGCGAGGACTTGCCGGGCGGGCATGAGCAAGCGGCTGGGTTTCTGTGTATGTGGATGAATGACGCGCAGGCGGGTGGTCTGGTGGCGGCTTTGCGTGGCCGAGGGTTGATTGAGTCGCTCAAGGCCGAGGCGATCTATGGGTTTGGCGACCAGGCACTGATCGACATAGAACTGGCTCTGAGCACGCCAGACGCTGCAACACACGTCTCGACGCTGGTCTTTGATTGGCTGACTTTTCTCAGGTCGCATTACCGTCATTTGCTCGATGAGCATGCGTTGCTGGAGCAGCGCCGTCTGGCCGTGAGTGACGCGCTGGCGCTGGCCCGGCATTTTAGCGCGGGACTGGATGCGCGCGGTCTTTCGACGGACGCTGTAGAGTCGCTGTTCGACCGGCTCACGCTTCAGACCCTAGTGCGCGCAGAGACCCTATCCTCCGCGCATGCCCCTTCGAATTTCGAGTGGCACCTGCCCGCCCCCAATCCCTTCCTCAAGCAGACAAGGTCCATCGCTGCGCCGAGTTCGCCCCTGACTGCGTTGACATTCAGCGACGCCCTGCCAGCGACTGGAGAAGCTGCGGTATACCTGCGCTGGACGCTGGCCACTTCGCAGCCATTGCTTGCACGAATGCTGGAAGATCGCCTAAAACCGCTGATCCTCCAGGCCGGGCATGCGGGTGTGACGCTGGCATTCGGCAGTTACGGCAACTACTGGCAAGTGAAAGCCTACGGTTTGGCAAAGCCCCTGCCCGCTGTGCTGGAAGCGGCGCTGCGCGTGCTTGGCGCGCCTGAGAGTCGTGATCGGGAACACCGTGGCGCGATGGACAGCGAACCTGCGGCCATTCCGATCCGTCAACTGCTGAAGTCGTTGCCTGATCATTATTTGAACAACCAGAACACCAGACAAGCGATAGGTCTCGAACGTGCCTGGTCTACGGCACGCTGGACCGGTTTAGCTACAGGTCTGGAAGGCTCGGCGCAAAGTGAGGTGTGCAGCGCCGCCCGCCTCATCCATGGCATTGCGGAGCTTCCGCCTGGCACGGCGCCACGCGACACAGGCACGCGGTGGATAACCGAAGCGTCGGATTCTTCCGAAAGTGCGCTGTTGATGTTCTATCCGACGCCGTCAGCTTCACTCGACGATGAAGCTGCATGGCGACTCTTCGCACAGCTGATGCAGGCCCCGTTCTACCAGCGTCTGCGTGTAGAACTGCAATTGGGCTACGCGGTTTTCAGCGGCTTCCGGCAAATTGCCGGCCATGGCGGGCTGCTGTTCGGCGTGCAGTCACCCAGCGCCAGCATCGGACAGATCGTGGCCCATATCGAGACGTTCATTGAGCGCCTGCCAACGCTGATTGCCGAGGCAGACGTACCGGCTCAGTTGAAAACGTTGCGCGCTCAACTTGATCTGGCTGAACTGGAGCACGCACAGGCGGCCGAAATACTCTGGCAGGCGCATTTGGCAGGTCATGGGCGAGGCTACTTCGAGGGCTTGCAACATTCTCTAAAACATCTTGATCACCACGCACTGCTGACAGCCGCTGATCGGCTGGCCCAGTCGGGCCGTATCCGGCTGTGTCTCTCAAACCGCTCTAACCCGCCATAGCCGCAGGCCACAGCAGGCGGATCATTGCCGGTTGCGCAAGGGTCTTTATCGGATATTTCATCATCGACCCTTCGATAATTTTAGTAACATAGCCCCCTAAGCATTTGAACGTCTCCTCGCGCAGGAGCACTAATGAATGTACTCACCCACCGCGGCACTAACCCAGAAGGAGTCAATTATGTGGACTAAACCTGCTTACACTGATCTGCGTATCGGCTTTGAAGTCACCATGTACTTCGCAAGCCGTTGATTGTTACGCGGTGAGAAGCCTCGGTTCGCCGGGGCTTTTTTATTAACGCGATTCTGAATTCAGGGCCGAACCGGCCCGTCGCTATGGGGCTTACATGCACATCCAGATCCTCGGTTCCGCTGCCGGCGGTGGTTTCCCCCAGTGGAACTGCAACTGCGCCAACTGCGCAGGCTTTCGTGACGGCAGTCTGCGAGCGCACGCGCGTACCCAGTCGTCCATCGCGCTGTCGGACGACGGTGTGAACTGGATCTTGTGCAACGCCTCTCCCGACATCCGCGCCCAGCTTCAGGGGTTCGCCCCGATGCAGCCCAATCGCGGCCTGCGCGATACCGGCATCAGCGCGATCATCCTGATGGACAGCCAGATCGACCACACTACCGGCTTGCTCAGCCTGCGCGAAGGCTGCCCGCATCAGGTCTGGTGCACGGACATGGTCCATGAAGACCTCAGCACCGGGTTTCCGCTGTTCAACATGCTCAAACACTGGAACGGCGGGCTGGACTGGAACCGTATCGAACTGGAAGGCAGCTTTATCATCCCGGCCTGCCCGAATCTGCGCTTTACGCCCTTCCCTCTGCGCAGCGCGGCACCACCCTACTCGCCACACCGATTCGATCCGCACCCGGGCGATAACATCGGTCTGATGGTTGAAGACCTGCGCACCGGCGGCAAGCTGTTCTATGCGCCGGGCCTGGGCAAAGTCGATGATGCCCTCATGCAGAAAATGAGCGGCGCCGACTGCCTGCTGGTCGACGGCACGATGTGGGACGACGACGAGATGCAGCGCCGTGGCGTCGGCACCCGCACCGGAACGGAAATGGGCCATCTGGCGCAAAACGGTCCCGGCGGTATGCTCGAAGTGCTGGAGCGGTTACCGCAGCAGCGCAAGGTGCTTATTCACATCAACAACACCAACCCGATTTTGGACGAAGACTCGCCAGAGCGTGCTGAACTGGCCAGGCGCAATGTTGAAGTGGCGTTCGATGGGATGAGCATCGAGCTCTAGAAACGCTAAACAACCCCACTGTGGGGCGAAGTTTGCTCATGAAGCTGCCAGGTCAGCCTGCCGATGCGGCACAGGTAGATGGCTTTAAGTGAGGAGGCTCACCCCACAGGATCTGCGGAAATTCTTGACGAGAACTGCCGACATGAGCGATGCAACGCCGCTGTCCCCCGCTGAATTCGAACAGGCCCTGCGCGCCAAGGGCGCGTACTACCACATCTATCACCCCTTTCATGTGGCGATGTACGAAGGGCGTGCGACCCGCGAGCAGATTCAGGGCTGGGTCGCAAACCGGTTCTACTATCAGGTCAACATTCCGCTGAAGGATGCGGCGATCCTTGCCAACTGTCCTGATCGGGAAATCCGTCGCGAATGGATTCAGCGTCTGCTCGATCATGACGGCGCCCCCGGTGAAGACGGTGGCATTGAAGCGTGGCTGCGTCTGGGCCAGGCCGTGGGCCTTGATCCTGACCAGCTGCGTTCGCAGGAACTCGTCCTGCCCGGGGTACGATTCGCCGTCGATGCCTATGTCAACTTCGCCCGCCGCGCCAATTGGCAGGAAGCGGCGAGCAGTTCGTTGACCGAGCTGTTTGCACCTCAAATTCATCAATCCCGTCTGGACAGCTGGCCGCAGCATTACCCATGGATCGATCCGGCCGGCTACGAGTACTTCCGCACTCGCCTGGGTCAGGCCCGCCGCGACGTGGAGCACGGTCTGGCGATCACGCTGCAGCACTACACCACGCGGGAAGGCCAGCAGCGCATGCTGGAAATCCTGCAGTTCAAGCTCGACATTTTGTGGAGCATGCTGGATGCCATGAGCATGGCGTACGAGCTGAACCGCCCGCCCTATCACAGCGTGACTGACCAACGCGTCTGGCACAAAGGAATCGCCCTATGAGCTTCAATCGTGAACAGGTGCCCAACTGGCGCCGCGGTTACCGTTACCAGTTCGAGCCGGCACAAAATGGCCACGTGCTGCTCTACCCTGAAGGCATGATCAAGCTCAATGAAAGCGCGAGTGAGATTGGTGGCCTGATCGATGGTCAGCGCAGCGTCGGCGCCATCATCGCGTTGCTCGACGAAAAATTTCCCGGCGTTCCCGAGCTCGGCACCGATGTCGAGCAATTCATGGAGGTCGCCCGTGCAGAACTCTGGATCGAATTTGCCTGAGTCATTGAACACCGCAGCCAGCCCGTACATTCCGCCCACGCCTCCGGTCGGGCTGCCGCTGTGGCTGCTCGCCGAGCTGACCTATCGTTGCCCGCTGCAGTGCCCGTATTGCTCCAATCCGCTGGATTTCGCCAAGCAGGGGCAGGAGCTCACCACTGAGCAGTGGTTCAAGGTCATGGCCGAAGCCCGGCAAATGGGCGCGGCGCAGATCGGCTTCTCAGGCGGCGAGCCGCTGGTGCGTCAGGATCTGGCCGAGCTGATCGCCGAGGCACGGCGGCTGGGCTTTTACACCAACTTGATCACCTCCGGCATTGGCCTTACCGAACAGAAGATCATCGATTTCAAGGAAGCAGGGCTGGACCACATCCAGATCAGCTTCCAGGCGAGCGACGAGCAAGTGAACAACATGCTCGCCGGCTCGAAGAAGGCCTTCGCGCAGAAGCTCGAGATGGCCCGTGCCGTGAAAAAGCATGGCTACCCGATGGTCCTCAACTTCGTGACCCACCGGCACAACATCGACAAGATCGACAAGATCATCGAGCTGTGTGTGGCGCTTGAGGCCGATTTTGTCGAGCTGGCGACTTGTCAGTTCTACGGCTGGGCTCACCTGAATCGCGTGGGCTTGCTGCCGACCAAAGACCAGCTCGTGCGTGCCGAGCGCATTACCAACGAGTACCGCGCCAAGCTTGCTGCTGAAAACCACCCGGTAAAGCTCATCTTCGTTACGCCCGATTACTACGAAGAGCGGCCAAAAGCGTGCATGAACGGCTGGGGCAATCTGTTCCTCACAGTGACACCGGACGGTACGGCCCTGCCCTGCCACGGCGCGCGGCAAATGCCGATTCAGTTTCCCAATGTGCGCGATCACACGATGCAGCACATCTGGTACGAGTCATTCGGCTTCAATCGTTTTCGCGGGTACGAGTGGATGCCCGAGCCATGCCGCTCGTGCGACGAGAAGGAAAAAGACTTCGGCGGCTGCCGGTGTCAGGCGTTCATGCTCACCGGCGATGCGAGCAACACAGACCCGGTGTGCAGCAAGTCGCCCCAGCACCACTTGATCACCCAGGCCCGCGATGAAGCCGAGTATGCTAGCCAGACCATCGAGCAACTGGCCTTCCGCAATGAACGAAACTCACGCCTCATCGCCAAGTCCTGACCTTCTCTCTGCCGCCCAGGCCGTGGCGGCAGGCACCGATTTCGCCGAACTCAGCGTCAGCCCTGCGGGCCTTTTCTGGAGTGAATTCCGCCCGCAGGATGCCGCGACGCGCATCTGGCGCTGGCACGAAGGCAAAGCTCAGTGCCTGACACCGGAAGGCTTCAGCGCCCGCAGTCGGGTCTATGAATACGGCGGTGGTTCGTTCTGCCTGACCGACTATGCCGTGGTGTTCGTCAACGAAGCGGACCAGCAAATTTACCTGCAAGCCTTCGACTCTCCTTCACCTCACGCGCTGACCCGGGGCGACAAGCTCTTCGGAGATGTCCGGTATGCGCGCGGGCAGATTCTGGCCGTCGAAGAGGATCACGACACCCATCGGCTGGTCGCGATCGATATCACCGATGGCCGCCGTCATGTGCTGGCCGAGGGCGCCGACTTCTATGCGTCACCGACGGTGAGCCCGGATGGCCAGCGTCTGGTGTGGATCGAATGGTGGCGACCGCATCAGCCCTGGACGTCGACGCGCCTGATGAGCGTCGAGCGTCAGGCCGATCTTGCGTGGGGTCGGCCACGCTGCCTCGCAGGCGGGCTAGGACTGGAATCGTTGCAGCAGCCCCGCTTTGATGAAGCTGGCCGCTTGTACTGCCTCACCGACCGCGCCGGGTTCTGGCAACCTTGGAGTGAAACCCTCGAGGGCTTTGAAGCGCTGCCCGCCGCCCCTGCCGATCATGCCTCGGCGCCTTGGCAACTGGGCGCCGCGACGTGGATGCCGCTAGAGGACGGTGCCTATCTCGCCGCCTGGTTCGAGGATGGGAAAGGTCTGCTGGGCGTGCGTTCGGCGTCGGGCTCGGTGGAGGATTTCACTGGCGATTACAGCCGCTTTAGAAGCCTCGCGGTGGATGCAGACCATATTTACTGCATCGCGGCGTCGCCCGTCAGTCCCTCTGCGGTGGTTGCCATCAGCCGCGCCGACAAGCGGGTCCGCATACTCGCCGGTGGCGTGAGCCCATTGCCGGTGGAGCGCATCAGCCAGCCGCAGACCTTGACGTATCCAAGCGGTTCGAGTGAAGCGCATGGGTATTTCTATCCGGCCATGACGGGCGAAGAAAAGCCGCCGCTGCTGGTGTTTATCCACGGAGGCCCCACCTCTGCCTGTTACCCCGCACTGGACCCGCGTATCCAGTTCTGGACGCAACGCGGCTTTGCCGTCGCAGACCTCAATTATCGCGGCAGCACAGGTTATGGCCGCGCGTATCGCCAGGCGTTGTTCCTGGAATGGGGCGTGGTCGATGTAGAAGATGCGTGCGCGGTGGTGGAGTACCTGGGCAATCAAGGCCTCGTCGATCCCCAGAACGCATTCATCCGCGGCGGCAGTGCCGGCGGATACACCACGCTGTGCGCGTTGGCATTCAAAGACGTGTTCCGCGCCGGCGCAAGCCTGTACGGCGTGAGCGATCCGCTGGCGCTGGCCGAGGCCACCCATAAGTTCGAGGCGGATTACCTGGACTGGCTGATCGGTGACCCCGACCTGGAGATGGTCCGCTATCGGGAGCGCACGCCACTGCTGCATGCCGCTCAGATCAAGGTTCCAGTGATCTTCTTTCAAGGAGAACTGGACGCCGTGGTGGTCCCCGCCCAGACCCGCGACATGCTTAACGCACTGCTGGAAAACGGCATACCGGCCGAAGGGCATTTCTATCCCGAAGAGCGCCACGGTTTCCGCAAGGCGGCCAACCTCGCCCACGCCCTGGAGGCGGAATGGGCGTTTTATCGCAAGGTAATTGATGGGTGATGCCTCAAGCGCTGGGCATGTCAGTAACTGACTCACGCTGCTAACACAGTTCTGTGGGAATGAGCTTGCTCACGAAGAAGGCACTGCAAACTCTGAGGATTAAGTGAGTGTACTGGCGTCTTCGCGAGCAAGCTCGCTCCCCAAGGTTGTGCGTTAACTGCCAAACCAGCGACATCGCACGTGTAAGTGCGCGAACCCGTGATTGACTCATCCATAGACGTGCAGCGCTACCGCGCCGACCAAGACGAGCCCTACCCCGCAGACCTGAATGGCGCAGAGCCGCTCTTTGAAGAACAGGAAGCCAAGCACGGCGGCGATACCGCCTGACAGGGTGCTGATGACGGTGACCACGGAAATCGATCCCACCATCGCGCCATACGAGAACGCAGAGAATCCACCCAAATTCAGCAGGCTTGCGGCCACGAGGGTTACCCCAGCGCGTGCAGACGGCAGCTTCATAGCGTCTTTCGTTCGCAAAATCATCGGCGACAAAACGGCGAGGCCGACCAGATACCCCAGCCAGAGCATCGTGACGGGGCCCAGTGCTGGCAACGCGTAACGGCCTTGCATCCAGAAACTCGACCCGTACAGGAAGGCGGCGCCCAGTGCGTAAACTATTGGTTGGCGGCTGTGCTTTTTCGGCCTGGAATCGTCACCTGACGTCATGCTCGACAAAACAACGCCCAGCACACACAAGGCGATCAACGACACCTGCGTCATCGAGATCTGCTCGCCACTCGCCCACGACAACAGCGTGGTGAATACGCCATACGACGTCACCAGGGGAGCCACAATTGAGGCTTTACCAAGCGCGAACGCTTTGGATAGCGCCAGCGCGCCGCTGACGGTGAAAACCGAGGCCAGCACACCCAAGAGCCACACGTGCGAAGGCGCAGCGAATGATTTGGAGATGAACGTCGGGTAGCACAGCAATATCGCGCACATGATCAGAAAGCCAAGCACCTGACCAATATAAACCGCTCGCTTGACCCCTACCGCGCGGGCATTGAGCCCTACCAGAAAATCTGTGCCGCCCCAGAACAGAGCGGCGAGCAATCCCAAAACAACGTCCATCCCTGAGCTTCCTGATCATAAAGTCCGACGCCGGACTCTATGTCAGCTGACCTGAGACAGGAAGCGCAGTGTTAGTGATTAGGGTTACTTGCGGCTGACGATGATGTAGATCGCGTGGATGATCCCGGGAATGTAGCCTAGCAGGGTCAGCAGAATGTTCAGCCAGAAGGCGCCAGCGAAACCGACTTGCAGGAACACGCCCAGGGGTGGCAGCAGAATAGCGATGATGATGCGGATGATGTCCATGGGTGGAGCTCCTGATTAATGGCCCGTTGGGGGCCGCACAGCTAATCGACCCTGGGCTGCTGCAGGGGTTCCGCCGCGCCAATCATCGAGCGGTTGCCGCACACAGGCGAATGAAACGAAGCGGCTGACACAGGAGCAGTTTTTCAGGACGCAGAAAAAAGAAAACCCCGCCTAAGCGAGGTTTTCCAGACTGTTTCCCATGACTTCCATTTCTTCCCGCCATCCTGGCAGGCAATCCCTTACGTGTCCCTGTTATCTGTTTGCGCATCCTGCGCGACGTCCATGTGAAGTAGATTAAACTTGGATCCACTGAGGCGCTAGAGCCGATTGCCATCACGTCATGTAAGCAAATGCTTACATGGGTTTCGACGCGTCAGAACTGTGACGCCTCCAGCAAGTAAAGGGACTCGCTACCCGCTTTGACAGAGGCCGATAGCGACTGGATACGCGGCAGCAAACGGGCGAAGTAGAAACGTGCGGTGCCGAGTTTACCGGCGTAAAAATCTTCCTGTCCTTCTTTCCCCCACGCTGCCTTTGCCATCATCGCCCACATGTAAGCGTAGGCCGTGTACCCGAAAGCATGCAGATACTCGACAGAGGCAGCGCCGATTTCGTTCGGGTTACTGCGCGCGCGGTCGAGTACCCAGTCGGTAAGCTCATCCAGAGTAGTCAGCGCAGCGGCAAGCGGCTTGATGAACTCAGCTTGCGAGGCGTCAGACGCAGCAATGAACTGACGGACTTCTTCGGAGAAAAGCCGGTAGTGAGCACCGCCGCTGGCAACGACTTTGCGACCCATGAGGTCGAGCGCCTGAATACCGTTGGTGCCCTCGTAAATCTGAGTGATGCGCACATCACGCACCAGCTGCTCCTGACCCCATTCGCGAATGTAGCCGTGCCCACCGAAAATCTGCTGGCCGTGCACGGTGGTATCGAGGCCCATATCGGTAAGAAAGGCTTTGGCCACAGGCGTCAGCAATGCCACCAACGCGTCGGCGCGCTGACGCACTTCAGCGTCTTCGCTGTACTTGGCTGTGTCCAGTTGCATCGCTACGTAGGTGGAGAAAGCGCGCCCACCCTCATTCAGCGCCTTCATGGTCAATAGCATGCGACGCACATCGGGATGGACAATGATCGGGTCAGCGATGGTCTCCCGGGACTGCGCGCCCGTCGGGGCCCTGCTCTGCAGGCGGTCGCGGGCGTATTCGATCGCGTTCTGATACGAACGCTCGCCAGAGGCCAGGCCCTGAATGCCGACGCCCAGACGCTCGTAGTTCATCATGGTGAACATCGCCGCCAGGCCCTTGTTCGGCTCGCCGATCAGGTAGCCTTCAGCCTGATCGAAGTTCATCACGCACGTTGCCGATGCCTGGATGCCCATTTTGTGCTCAATCGAGCCGCAGAACACCGTGTTGCGCGCGCCAAGGCTGCCGTCATCGTTCACCATGATTTTTGGCACGAGGAACAGCGAGATGCCTTTCGGCCCTGCCGGTGCGTCAGGTAGCTTGGCCAGAACCAGGTGAATGATGTTTTCAGTGAGGTCGTGCTCGCCGCCTGTGATGAAGATCTTCGTGCCGCTGATCTTGTAAGAACCGTCGGCCTGTGGCTGCGCCTTGGTACGGATGATGCCGAGGTCTGTGCCGGCGTGAGCCTCGGTCAGACACATCGAACCGGCCCAGACACCGGCGTACATGTTCGGCAGGTATTTGGCCTTCAACGCTTCACTGGCATGCGTGTTGATCGAGACGCAAGCGCCAGAGGTCAACATGGGGTACAACCCGAATGCCAGGCTTGCAGAGTTGACCATCTCTTCGACCTGAGCCGATACCGCCTTGGGCATGCCCATGCCGCCGAATTCCGGATTCCCGCCTACGCCGACCCATCCGCCTTCTGCGTAGGTCTTGTAGGCCTGGATGAAACCCGCAGGCGTGGTCACGACGGTGTCGTTCCAGTGACAGCCTTCTTCATCGGCTGCCCGGCTAAGCGGCGCAACGGATCTGCCAGTGACTTTGCCCGCCTCCTCGAGAATCGCCTCGACGGTCTCGGCGTCCACTGTCTCGGACAGTTCTGGAAGGGTGGCCCAAAGTCTGGAGACTTCGAACACTTCATTGAGGACGAAGCGCATATCGCGCAAAGGCGCTTTGTAGTCAGCCATGGCAAACCTCGTTTGAGCAGCAAAAACTCGTGGGATGAGCATCGCCACAATGATTTTGCAGCGCCGATGCGTCAGTGGAACGAGTGTACCTGAACACCATTTGCGACACATAGGGTCAACGCGTGACTATTTTATCTTATCTGGTCACAACCATAAGCGGCTCAGCCGCTAGGCTGCCCGTGAGCAAAGACCCAAGGGCTTTAAGACAAAAAGGGGAGTGTTTAGCTGGCGGCAGCCATCCGCACCGCGCCACGCTTGCTGGTCTGCGCATGGCTGATGACGCAGTTACGGCCAGCACCTTTGGCAGCGTACAGGGCTTGATCGGCTGCTTTTAAGA
The DNA here is from genome assembly GCF_000759445.1 of Pseudomonas lutea. Taxonomy (NCBI): domain Bacteria; kingdom Pseudomonadati; phylum Pseudomonadota; class Gammaproteobacteria; order Pseudomonadales; family Pseudomonadaceae; genus Pseudomonas; species Pseudomonas lutea. Next base: position 280,110 of record NZ_JRMB01000004.1, on the reverse strand, counting down.
CTTCATCCGGATTGCGGTGCTCAGGCTGACGCTCGGCCACGCCGATGCTGACAGTCACCGACACCGTTGATGCCTGAGAACCGGCCCGACGTTGGCGCCCTTGCTGGTCATCATTCGGGCGGCTGTCCTGATTGCGCAGGTGAATCTGATAACTGGCGATGGTCTCGCGAATCACCTCAAGGTGCGGCATGCACTCCTCAAGGGTCTTGCCTGCAAAAACGATGGCGAACTCTTCACCGCCGTAACGATAGGCGCGCCCGCCGCCGTTGGTGATCTTCGACAGCTTGCTGGCCACCAGACGCAGCACCTGGTCGCCGACGTCATGGCCATGGGTGTCGTTGAATTTCTTGAAATGATCAACGTCGCTCATCGCCAGCACGTAATTGCGGCCCAGTCGCTGCATCCGTTCGTTCAGAGCACGCCGACCCGGCAAGCCGGTCAGCTCATCACGAAAGGCCATTTGATAAGCCTCGTGCGCCACCGCTGCGGCAATCATCAGCATCACCTGACTGCACATGATGTTAAGGGTGAATGGCAGGATGAATGTCTTGGGCAAGGCCCAGAACAGCCCGAGCAACCCAACCAATTGGGCGGCGTGCAGGGGCCGAGGCTTGTAGATGTATTGGGTCAGCAAAACAGCAAAGGCAATCAAAAACGTCGCGTAGGACAGCTGAATCAGGCTCATCCATTCGCCATGCAGCGCCGGCCAGCGGATGTCGGCCAACCAGGCCAGTACCGCGCTTGGGAAACTCTGTTCCAGCCCCAGCGCGACGCTGCCCACCGCGAGCAAAACGGCTAGTCGCGCAACGAGGTCTTGAAACAAGTGGGTGCGCTCCTCCCAGGCTGCGAACAGTCCAAACATGACCGGCAGCAACAGACAGCACAGATGAAACACCACAGCAGCGTCCTCTCGGACTTTGCCGTTGTCGCGGTAGTAATCGGTCTGGGTGTCGAGCAGGAAATAAGCGATATACACCGTGATCATCAGGAACAGTTCACGCTGACGCTTGTACACGCCGCAATAGGCTCCACCCAGCAACAGTACGAGGGTAGGCAGCACGTTGAACAGTGAAGTGAAAAACACGTTGAGGTCTTTCACGTACGCAGCCGCCAGTCCGGCAACAAGCAGCCCCAGAGAAGGTAGAAAATGACTGAGCCGTGCGGCGGAGGGGCGCAGCAAAAGGACTATCTCCTCACCGTATGATAAGAGGGCCGGGTAAATGGCATTGTGCCTGTATCGGCCGCTTCACGCATAGGATGAGGAGAATTTACGCAGACACAAAAAAGCCGCTTATCCCGAAGGACAAGCGGCTTGAACAAACCGTCTGGAACTCAGTAGGCCAGACCGAAGTGTTCTTCGTTCATGTCCATGAGGTTGCTCGCGCCCGACAACATGGTCGCCACATGGGTACGAGTGCGCGGCAGGATACGCTGGAAGTAGAAGCGTGCCGTTTGCAGCTTGGCGGTGTAGAAAGCTTCTTCGCTGGTGCCCGCCGCCAGTTTCTCGGCTGCTACACGCGCCATGTCGGCCCAGAAGTACGCCAGGCAGGCATAACCGGAGTACATCAGGTAGTCCACCGAAGCGGCGCCGACTTCTTCACGGTCTTTCATGGCAGCCATGCCGACCTTCATGGTCAGTTCGCCCCACTCTTTGTTCAGCGCGGCAAGCGCCGTCACGAACTCACTGACCGCTTCGTTGCCTTCCTGCGACTGGCAGAACTTGTGAACGATCTTGGTGAAGCCCTTGAGCGCCTCACCCTGCGTCATCAGCACTTTACGGCCCAGCAGGTCGAGCGCCTGGATACCGGTGGTGCCTTCGTACAGCATGGCAATGCGGGCATCACGAACGTTCTGCTCCATGCCCCACTCGGCGATGAAGCCGTGGCCGCCGTAGACCTGAACGCCATGGTTGGCGGACTCGAAACCGACTTCGGTCATGAACGCCTTGGCGATCGGCGTCATGAACGCCAACAGGCCATCGGCTTGCTTCTTGGCTTCGGCATCGTCGGTGTACTTGGCGATGTCGACCTGTTTGGCGGTGAAGTACACCATTGCGCGAGTGCCTTCGGCGAAGGCCTTCATGGTCAGCAACATACGACGCACGTCAGGGTGAACGATGATCGGGTCAGCGGCTTTTTCGGGAGCCTTGGGACCGGTCAGCGAACGCATTTGCAGGCGCTCGCGGGCGTATTTCAGGCCACCCTGAAAACCGATCTCGGCATGCGCCAGACCCTGCAGCGCGGTACCCAGGCGGGCGGTGTTCATGAACGTGAACATGCAGTTCAGGCCCTTGTTCGCCGGGCCGATCAGATAGCCGGTGGCGCCGTCGAAGTTCATCACGCAGGTGGCGTTGCCGTGAATCCCCATCTTGTGTTCCAGCGAACCGCAATTAACTGCGTTGCGCTCGCCAACGCTGCCATCGGCAGCCGGCACGAACTTCGGCACGATGAACAGGGAAATCCCTTTAGTACCGGCAGGCGCATCAGGCAGGCGAGCCAGCACGATGTGGACGATGTTATCGGCCATGTCGTGTTCGCCTGCGGAAATGAAGATCTTGGTGCCGGACACTTTGTACGACCCGTCAGCCTGAGGCTCGGCCTTGGTGCGCAACATGCCCAGGTCAGTGCCGCAGTGCGGTTCTGTCAGGCACATGGTGCCGGTCCACTCGCCCGAGACCAGTTTGGTCAGGTAAGCGTCTTGCTGCTCAGGGGTGCCGTGTTCGGAGATGGTGTTCATCGCGCCATGGGACAACCCTGGGTACATGCCCCACGACCAGTTGGCTTCGCCGACCATCTCGCTGACCGCCAGGCCCAGCGATTCGGGCAGACCCTGACCGCCGTGGGCGACGTCGTGGGCCAGGCTCGGCCAGCCGCCTTCAACGAACTGCTTGTACGCTTCCTTGAAGCCGGTCGGGGTTTTCACGCCGGACTCGCTCCAGGTGCAGCCCTCAATGTCACCCACACGGTTCAACGGCGCCAGGACCTGCTCACAAAACTTGGCGCCTTCTTCGAGAATGGCGTCGACCATGTCAGGCGTTGCGTCCTGGCATGCCGGCAGACTCTGATAGTGCGCTTCGTAGCCGAGCAGCTCGTCACGGACGAAGCGAATATCACGCAAGGGGGCCTTGTAGTCAGGCATAGCGATAAACCTCTGCTGGTGAATCCTGGAATTGGATGACCGTGTGGTCACTGTAGGGCGCGGCCCCGGCGCCGACGATTGGGGTTACGCGGCGATCAAACAGGTGTTTGAAACATACGTTTACGCCTATACCTTGTCAAGCGGTGGCACTCACCTTTCATCACCTGCCAGGGCACAAACGCCGGACGTGCGAATACGTCGCCAGTTGGCGTGAACCGGCACATTCGTTAAAAAAGTCTAAGTACGAAACAGCGCTGCGCACGCTTCGGAGGCGCGCGTGAATGACGTGTTATTCAGGAGAAGGGGAACAGTCGCGACGTGCGCCGCAGCGCACGAACGGAGGGCGTCAGGCGAAGGTGTCGATCAGCGTGCCAAGCATTTCGTCGCTGGCTTTTTCGACTCTGGCGCCGGCCTGGACTTGAATCCGGCCTTGGGTCAGCTCAACTACGTTGGTGGCCATGTCGGAGCGTTGCGGACGATCGACAGAACGCAAGCGTTCGAGTTGAAAATCGGAGGATTGGCTGCGGCCCGCCACTTCTGTCGCTGGGCTGGCCAGCTGTGTCGCCGCCTGATCGACACGGTCCTGCCCAACCTGCATGGCGCTAAGGCCGGGGTACACCGTGTTGTTCAATGAGATTTGCATGAGCACCCTCCTCCGTTCATGGCGAACCATTTGATTAAAGCAGCAAGGCAGCCCGATTACTTGCCCAAGCGACTAGTGGCACTGCGCCTTGTGACAGGGCTCACACTCTGAAGGCGGCAAGCGCTCAATCCAGCAATTCGAGATGCAGATGCTCGGCGATCATTTCCGCAGTGGCCTTTTTCAGGTAGGGCACGCGGCCCAGGCACGGCGCTGGCAGTCGCTCTGCAAGCGTGGCGAGATTTTCCTCCAGCCGCGAGGTTTTAGGGTCGATGATATTAGCCACCCAGCCCGCCAATTGCAGGCCATCGTTAGCAATGGCTTCGGCTGACAGCAACGCGTGGCTGATACAGCCCAGCCGCACGCCCACCACTAAAATAACGGGCAGATTAAGTGCAATGGCGAGGTCAGAGAGGTTGGCTCGATCAGCCAGCGGAACACGCCAGCCGCCAGCGCCTTCGATGAGCGTGAAATCTGCCTTTTTCTCGAGGATGTGCTGCATCGGGGCCAGTAATGACTCGACTGTCAGCGCAACACCGGCCTCTCGCGCCGCCAGATGCGGGGCAATGGCGGGCTGGAACGCCACCGGGTTGACCTCGTTGTAGGTCAGTAGAATCGAACACTCTGCGCGCAAGGCAACGGCGTCCGAATTGCGCAACCCTTTGGCTTTGAAGTCGCAGCCGGAGGCGACAGGTTTGCCGGCCGCCGTGCTCAACCCTGACTGCCGCGCCGCGTATAGAAGCCCCGTGGCAATGGTGGTCTTGCCGACATCGGTATCGGTTCCCGTGATGAAATACGCAGCGCTCATCTTGGCGACCATCCGTTCAGATATTTCAAACTGTTGCCTGCTTAACTATAGCGCCCATGCGGCGGGCGCCCATTTTATTGATCAATCTTTAATCAGCGTCAGGTTTCGTCAGAACGGCATACACCACCTGATAAGTGGCTGGCAGGCCTTGCTCCTGGCGAAAGGCTTCGTATGCGTCCATCAGCGCCTTAATGCGGGCACGGCCGGTCAGGCCTCCCGGTCTGCCCGGGTTGATATTGTGCGCGCCGAGTGCCTTGAGCTCATGGGTCAGGCTGCGCACATCCGGGTAGTGCAACACATGCGGCCGCACCTCCAGCCTGCTGATGGCCAACCCGCTGGCAGCGCACAGACGCTGATAATCGTCGCGCTCGCGAAAGCGATTGACGTGAACCAGGCCGTCCACCGCCTGCCAGCTGTCGCGCAGCTCGAACAGCGTCCCTGCGCAAAGGCTGGCAAACACAAACACACCGCCCGGCTTCAGCACGCGCCCCGCCTCGCTCAGCACCGCAGCGAAATCCGGGCACCATTGCACCGCAAGGCTGGAGAACATCAGATCGACACTCGCGTCGCGCAGCGGCAGGTTCTCCGCGTCGCCGGCCACGTAATGCGCGGCCCCGCCCAGCGGCCGTGCATAGCGCAGCATGCCTTCAGCGAGATCCAGCGCGACGCCTTCGCTCTGCGGGAAATTCTGTGCCAGCACGCGGCTGAAACAGCCCGTGCCGCTGCCCAGGTCCAGCCAGCGGGAGGGCACCAGATCGGGCAGCCGTGATATCAGCGCGGTGCCGACGGCACGCTGCAGATCGGCCACGCTGTCATAGCTGGACGCAGCCCTGGAGAAGGAAGCCGCCACCTGACGCTTGTCCGGGAGCAGGTGCTGATCAGACGCTTGTTGCTGTTTGACGGCCTTGAGCACCGCGCAGTGGGAAAGATCAGTCATCACCGGACTCGTGTAAAAACGCATGAACTGCAGCGGCCACGCCGTGCGGATTTTCCAGAATAAAGGCATGGCTGGCCTGCTCGATCACACCGACTTCAATATCCGGTTGCAGGCTGAGCAGATCCGCCGACGCCTCCGCTGGCACCAGTGCATCAAGGCCGCCGAACAAGTGCAGTTGCGGACCGCGGAACGCCTGCAGCGCTTTGCGAGTGTCCATCTGCTCCAGCAGTTTCAAACCTTCGATCAAACCGGCGCTTGTGCCGTGCGGCGCGCAGGCTTTGAGCTGCCTCGACAGCGCGCGGGGTTCTTCGGCGCCCTGCACGCATAGCAGACTGAAGCGCTTGAGTGTTGCATCCAGATCGGATTTACAGCCGCCGATGAACGCATCGAAATCCGTTTGCGCCATTGCGTTGGGCCATTCGCTGCGCGCCACGAAGCAGACGTTGCTGGCGAATGTCGCCAGACCGCAGCAGCGCTCGCCCCGGCGCGCCGCCAACTCAGCGGCCAGCATGCCACCCAGGGACCAGCCACCGAGCCAGACATTGGCGGGCAACGTCGAATCAAGCTCATCGAGCCAGTCGTCGAGGTCATCGTTATCCATGTCCGGCAGCGGTTCGATCTCGACGTGCAGGTGTTCGTCCAACCCTCGCAGGGCTGCCGCCAACGGCTCCAGGGGAGAGACGCCCAGGCCCCAGCCCGGCAACAGGATCAAACGATCACGCATGGTTGTGCTCCGAGGGTTCATCCACGCCCAGCAGCGGGTAACACTGCTCCAGTGCCTGCAACAATAGCTGCACCTGCGCTTCGCTGTGGGCAGCGGACAGCGTGACGCGCAGACGAGCACTGCCTGCCGGCACCGTGGGTGGGCGAATGGCCGTGACCATAAGCCCGCGATCCCGGAGCATTTGCGACAACCGCAACGCGCGGCCGCTGTCACCGATCAAAATGGGCTGGATAGGCGTGAAGCTGTCCATCAACTGCAAACCGATGGCTTGCGCGCCCGCGCGGAACTGCCGGATCAGGGCGGTGAGGTGCTCACGTCGCCAGTGTTCAGTACGCAGCAGTTCGAGGCTTTTCAGCGTCGCGCAGGCCAGCGCCGGCGGTTGGCTGGTGGTGTAAATGTAGGGACGAGCAAACTGGATCAGGGTTTCGATCAGCTCTTCGCTGCCGGCAACGAACGCGCCCGCCGTGCCGAATGATTTACCCAGTGTGCCAATCAGCACCGGCACCTCGTCGATACCCAGACCGAAGTGCTCGACAATGCCCCCACCATTGGCACCCAGCGGGCCAAAACCGTGAGCATCGTCGACCATCAGCCATGCGCCTTTGGCCTTTGCAGCCTTTGCCAGAGCGGGGAGATCAGCGATGTCGCCGTCCATGCTGAACACGCCGTCGGTCGCCACCAGGGTGTCACCGACTGCTTTGTCCAACCGACTGGCGAGGCTGTCGCTGTCGTTGTGCAAGTAACGGGAAAACCGCGCGCCGCTGAGCAGCCCCGCGTCCAGCAGCGAGGCATGATTAAGGCGATCTTCGAGCACGGTGTCACCCTGCCCGACCAATGCGGTCACCGTGCCAAGATTGGCCATGTAACCATTGGAAAACAGCAGCGCGCGGGGCCGCCCGGTGAACTCGGCCAGCGCTTCTTCCAGCGCGTGATGGGGCGTGCTGTGGCCGATCACCAAATGCGAAGCGCCGCCACCGACGCCCCAGCGCTCAGCCCCTGCCTGCCAGGCGGCCACCACCTCGGGGTGATTCGCCAGGCCCATGTAATCGTTGTTGCAGAATGCCAGCAGCGGTTGGCCGTCAACGATCACTTCGGGGCCCTGCGGGCTCTGCAGCAACGGCCGCTGACGGTAAAGGTGCTCGGCACGACGGGCAGCGAGACGTGCGTTCAGATCAAAAGACATGCAGGCCTCGGGTCAAGCCATTGATGAAGAATCAAACAGCAGCGTCGTAAAACATCTCGCTGCTCTTTTGCTCGATCAAGGCCTGTTCGATGGCCGCTTGATGCACCTCGTCCGAATGCTCCTCGCGAGCCTCAGGCTGGATGCCTAGCCGGGAGAACAGCAGCATGTCCTTGTCGGATTGCGGGTTAGCGGTGGTCAGCAGTTTGTCGCCATAGAAAATCGAATTGGCGCCGGCGAAGAATGCCAGTGCCTGCATTTGATCATTCATGGCTTCGCGGCCTGCGGACAGGCGCACGTGGGACTGAGGCATCAGGATGCGGGCCACGGCGAGCATGCGGATGAAGTCGAACGGGTCGATGTCTTCGGCGTTTTCCAGCGGCGTGCCGGCCACTTTCACCAGCATGTTGATCGGTACCGACTCCGGGTGCTCCGGGAGGTTGGCGAGCTGAATCAGCAAATTGGCGCGGTCGTCCAGGGACTCACCCATGCCCAGAATGCCGCCAGAACAGATCTTCATCCCGGAATCACGCACATACGCCAGCGTCTGCAGGCGGTCGCTGTAGGTGCGCGTGGTTATGATGCTGGTGTAGAAATCAGGCGAGGTATCGAGGTTGTGGTTGTAGTAATCCAGACCTGCCGCAGCGAGGGCCTGCGTTTGGTCCTGGTCCAGCTTGCCGAGGGTCATGCAGGTTTCCAGGCCCAGCGCTTTAACGCCTTTGACCATTTCCAGCACGTAGGGCATGTCTTTGGCGGAGGGGTGCTTCCACGCCGCGCCCATGCAGAAGCGGGTGGAGCCGATGGCCTTGGCGCGGGCGGCCTCCTCCAGCACTTGCTGGACCTGCATCAGCTTCTCTTTTTCCAGACCGGTGTTGTAGTGGCCCGATTGCGGGCAGTACTTGCAGTCTTCCGGGCAGGCGCCGGTTTTGATCGACAGCAAGGTCGAGACTTGCACACGGTTGGCGTCGAAGTGAGCGCGGTGCACGGTTTGCGCCTGAAACAGCAGGTCATTGAATGGCTGTGTGAAGAGTGCCTTGACCTCGGCTAGATTCCAGTCGTGACGCAAATTGGCAGTAAGGCTGGCGCTCATGGGCGGCTCCCTTGATGTTTTTCTGGACGATGACCCGGGCGGCTTCGCCTGACGACAAAACCGGAAAAGCCCACAGGCGCAACACGGATGTTCGGCATATTTAAGGAAGCACCATGCGCTGTCAACCATATAACGGGCACGAGGTTTACATCTGGTTAAAAAGCGTACAAACCTGCTTGTTGTGCGACGAGACGACCGATTCCATACATCCCATCTGCATGGCCTGTGAACAGGAGCTGCCCTGGCTGATCGACCAATGCGACCGTTGCGCGCTGCCCATGCCAATGGCCGGCCTGACCTGCGGCGCATGTAACCGACACCCGCCTGCTTTCAACGAGGTGGTTGCCCCCTGGCTTTACGACTTCCCGGTCGACGCTTTAGTCACACGCTTCAAACACCAGGGCAAGTGGCCGCTGGGCCGTCTGCTCGCCGACCTTTTGAGCGAAACATTGCAGCACCGCTTTCTGGAAGGCCTGCGCCAGCCCGATTGCCTGATCCCGGTACCGCTCGCCAGGAAACGATTGCGCCAGCGCGGCTTCAATCAGGCGGCTATGTTGGCCAAATGGCTTGGGGCAAGGCTGGGGCTGGCGGTTGATGAGCGCGTGTTACGGCGCATCAAGGAAACGCCCTCGCAACAGGGGCTGGATGCGAAAGCCAGAAAACGCAATTTGTCGTCGGCCTTCGCCTTGACCGATGCAGCGCCGATCATCGGCAAGCACCTGGCGCTGATCGACGACGTACTCACCACCGGCTCTACCGCCCAGGCACTGGCCGAGTTGTTGATCAAGGCGGGCGCACGGTCGGTTGACGTGTATTGCCTGGCGAGAACGCCCAAGCCTGGGGACTAAGACCCGCCCATGATCTTGCAGCGACGCCGATCACATATAGGAGTGAACGTGGTTTCCAGAGGACTTGGGGTTATCAAGGCGAACACGAAAGGCATCGCCCGATCTCATCGGCCATGGCTTAAACTCCGGCGTCATCACTCTCAGCGCATCCGCCCCCTATGTCACTGCCGCCTTCTCTCACCCAGCACATGGTCCGTCGGCCGCACCGCATTGCGCTGTTGCAGCACATTGCCGAGCAGGGTTCGATCACTCGTGCGGCGAAAAGCGCCGGGCTGAGTTACAAGGCCACATGGGACGCCATCGATGAGCTGAACAATCTGGCGCAAAAGCCGTTGGTTGAGCGCAGCGTCGGCGGTCGTGGGGGCGGCGGTGCCAAGTTGTCGCTGGAGGGCGAGCGCGTACTGCGGCTTTATCAACGCCTGCAGGCGCTGCAAACCCAGTTGCTGGAAACCGTGGAGGAGTCAACCGACCTGGCGCTGATCAGCCGGTTGATGTTGCGCACCAGTGCGCGCAATCAGTTGCATGGGCAAGTCAGCCGGATCCGATCCCAGGGCCGCAACGACACGATCACCTTGCAACTCGCGGGCGGCGTTTCCATCGACGCGCAAATTACCCATGACAGCACCTTGCGGTTGGGGCTGGAGATTGGCACGGACGTGTTCGCCCTGATCAAGGCGGGCTGGCTTGAGGTGCTGGCGGCGGATCAGCCTGAAACAATCGGACACAATTGTCTCAGTGGAACGATAGAAGAAATTCTCGACGCCGAGAATGGCCCGAGTGAGGTCAGGATTATCCTTCCCAGTCATCAAATCCTCTGCGCGCTGGCTGCGAGGGAGCGGCTGCAAGCCTTGAAACTCAAAGTCGGCGGGGTTGTGAAGGTTCAGTTTGCGCCGTCCAACATTCTCGTCGGCACTCCGTTGTAGTCAGCGGCTGGATCAGTCGCGGCGACAGGCCCATCATCGGACCGACACAATACTGTCATCCGCACTGCATAGGGTTTTGCCCTAAACCGCAGGGAGCCCGTGATGACGCTATTAAAAGATAACCAAGCCACCGACCTCGAAAACATGGTCGGCCTCACCCGCCGCGGGTTCATCAGCGCCGGCGCCCTGTGCGGCGCTGCGATGTTTCTGGGCGGCAACCTGCTCAGCCGCAGCGTAATGGCCGCAAGCGTCAGCGCTGCCAACAGTGCGCTGCTCGGCTTCGACAGCATCCCTTCCTCCACCGCCGACGGCATCGCCCTGCCGCCGGGCTATCGCTCCTCGGTCCTGATCAGTTGGGGCCAGCCGCTGCACGCCAACGGCCCGGCGTTCGACCCCAGCGGCAATGGCACGGCGAAGATGCAGGAGTTGCAGTTCGGCGACAACAATGACGGCATGAGCCTCTTCACCTTCCCCGGCGACAAGCCAGAGACGGCCGGCCGCGCGCTGATGGCAATCAACAACGAGTACACCAATTACCGCTACCTGTTTGATCACGGTAAGGATCCGCAGTCCGCCGAAGACGTGCACAAGGCTCAGGCCAGCGAGGGCGTTTCGGTCATTGAGGTCAAGCGCGACGGGCAGCAATGGACCTTCGTACAAGGTTCAAAGTACAACCGGCGCATTCACGGCAACACGCCGATTCACCTCAGTGGCCCGGCCGCAGGGCACGAATGGCTGAAAACCGCCGCTGACAAAATGGGCAAGAACGTGCTCGGTACTTTCCAGAACTGCGCCAACGGCAAGACGCCGTGGGGCACGTACTTGACCTGCGAAGAGAACTTTACCGACTGCTTCGGCAGCAGCGATCCGGCCCAGACCTTTGATGCCGCGACCAAGCGTTATGGCGTCACAGCCGCCAGTAAAGAAGTGAACTGGCACCTGCACGATCCGCGCTTCGACGTCGCCAAAAACCCCAACGAACCCAATCGCCATGGCTGGGTGGTCGAGATCGATCCGTTCGACCCCAAATCCACACCGGTCAAACGCACTGCGCTGGGCCGCTTCAAGCACGAAAACGCCGCGCTGACCGAAACCAAAGACGGACGCGTCGTGGTGTACATGGGCGACGACGAGCGCGGCGAGTTCATCTATAAATTCATCAGCCGCGACAAGGTCGACCATCAGAATCCCAAGGCCAACCGCGACATCCTCGACCACGGCACGCTGTACGTTGCGCAGTTCGATGGCGGCGACAGCAACCCTGATCGCCCCAAAGGCCAGGGCAGATGGATTGAGCTGACCCATGGCAAAAACGGCATCGACGCCGCCAGCGGATTTGCCAGCCAGGCTGAAGTGTTGATCCATGCCCGATTGGCGGCGAGCCAAGTCAAGGCGACGCGCATGGACCGGCCTGAATGGATTGTCGTCAGCCCGAAGGACGGTCAGGTGTATTGCACGCTGACCAACAACATTAAGCGCGGTGATGAAGGGCAGCCCGTCGGAGGGCCGAATCCGCGCGCGAAAAATCAGTACGGGCAGATTCTGCGCTGGCAGGAAACAGGGTCAGACGCGGCGGCGATGGATTTTGCGTGGGACCTGTTCGTCGTCGCAGGCAACCCGGGCGTACATGCCGGAACACCGCAGGGCGGTTCGAGCAATATCAACGCGCAAAATATGTTCAACAGCCCCGACGGGCTGGGCTTCGATATGGCCGGGCGGCTGTGGATCCTGACCGATGGCGACTCCACCAACGCAGGTGATTTCGCGGGCATGGGCAACAACCAGATGCTGTGCGCGGACCCTGCCAGCGGCGAAATCAGACGGTTCATGGTGGGGCCAGTCGGCTGTGAGGTCACCGGCATCAGCTTAGCGCCCGATCAGAAAGCGCTGTTCGTAGGCATTCAACACCCCGGCGAAAATGGCGGCTCGACCTTCCCCGAACACCTGCCCAACGGCAAGCCGAGGTCTTCGGTGATGGTGATCACGCGGGAAGACGGCGGGGTCATCGGCGCCTAGCAGAGGGCTTGCGCATCCCGCAAAGGACTCTCTCGGCGGGATGGGCATTCCACTGAATCAACGGCAACGGGTGTAACGCGCTGTGTCAGGTGTAACACGCCTGAGTTACCATGACTGGCCCGACGCGGCAGCCTGCCGCGCGCAGGAGTTAGCATGGCCCACCCGTTCGCAACACTTACACCTGACCTGGTGCTGGACGCCGTCGAGAGCATCGGCTTCGTCACCGACGCCCGCATCCTCGCGCTGAACAGCTACGAGAACCGCGTTTACCAGGTCGGTATCGACGAACAGCAGCCGCTGATTGCCAAGTTTTACCGGCCTGATCGCTGGACCAACGAAGCCATCCTCGAAGAACACAGTTTTACCGCCGAACTCGCCGATGTCGAAATCCCGGTGGTGGCACCCATGGTGCATAACGGGCAAACCCTGTTCGAGCACGCCGGCTTTCGTTTCACCCTCTTTCCCCGTCGCGGCGGCCGTGCCCCAGAGCCCGGCAACCTCGATCAGCTCTACCGTCTCGGCCAGCTGCTGGGCCGCATCCATGCCGTCGGCGCCACCCGCCCGTTCGAGCATCGCGAAGCCCTTGGCGTGAATAACTTCGGCCACGCTTCGCTCAACTACCTGCTCGACAACAACGTCATCCCGCGCAGCCTGCTGCCTGCGTACGAGTCCGTCGCCAAAGACTTGCTCAAGCGCGTGGAAGACGTCTACGCCGCTACGCCGCACCAGAACATCCGTATGCACGGCGATTGCCATCCCGGCAACATGATGACCCGGGACGAAATCTTCCACATCGTCGATCTCGACGACTGCCGCATGGGCCCTGCGGTCCAGGACGTCTGGATGATGCTGGCGGGGGATCGTCAGGACTGCCTGAGTCAATTGTCGGAACTGATGGACGGCTACAACGAATTTCACGACTTCGACCCACGCGAGCTGGCGCTGATCGAACCGCTGCGCGCACTGCGCCTGTTGCATTACAGCGCATGGCTGGCGCGTCGCTGGGACGATCCCGCGTTTCCGCACAGCTTTTCCTGGTTTGGTACCGAGCGGTATTGGGGCGATCAAGTGCTGGCGCTGCGCGAACAGTTGTCTGCGCTGAACGAGGAACCGCTGAAGCTGTTTTAACACCGACGAACCCCTTGCAGGAGCGCGCTTGCCCGCGAATGAATCGCTCCCGGGCCTGCCATGCCATTGATCCAACGCGATCGCGGGCGAGCGCGCTCCTACAAAACCTCCACCACCGCCTCACAACAAAAACTTGCCGAAGGACCACCCATGCAAGCTGCCAACCCGCGCCGCGGGTACATTCTGGGCCTGAGCGCCTACATCATCTGGGGACTGTTTCCGATCTACTTCAAGGTGCTTGCCAGCGTTCCTTCGCTGGAAATCATCGTCAATCGTGCCATCTGGTCAGCGATTTTCGGCTCGCTGCTGTTACTGGTCTGGAAGCATCCCGGCTGGTGGCAGGAACTGCGCGACAACCCCGGGCGTCTGGCCATTCTCGCCTGCAGCGGCTCGCTGATCGCCGCCAACTGGCTGATCTACGTGTGGGCCGTCAACAACAACCACATGGTCGAAGCCAGCCTGGGTTATTTCATCAACCCACTGATCAACGTCATGCTTGGCATGGTGCTGCTGCGCGAAAGGCTGCGCCCACTGCAATGGGTGGCGGTGATGCTGGCGTTGATCGGCGTGCTGCAACAGGTCTGGCAAGTCGGCAGCCTGCCGTGGGTCTCACTGGCCCTGGCGTTTACGTTCGGTTTCTACGGCCTGATTCGCAAAAAGGCGCCCGTGGCCGCGTTGCCCGGGCTGGTGGTGGAGACCTGGATTCTGGTGCCACTGGCCGTGGGCTGGTTGCTGTTCAACCCGCTCGCCCACAGCGCGCAGCCCGAATTCTGGACCACCACCCAAGCGCTCTGGCTGGCGGCAGCGGGTCCGGTCACCCTCGTACCTCTGGTGTGCTTCAACGCTGCGGCGCGCCACCTGCCTTACGCGACGCTGGGTTTCCTGCAATACATCGCGCCAACGCTCGTGCTGGCATTGGCGGTCATCCTGTACGACGAACACATGCCATCGGCCACGCTCGTAACCTTCGCCTTCATCTGGTCCGGGTTGGTCATCTACAGCGTTGATGCCTGGCGCTCGCTGCGTAAACGCGCTCAAGGCTGATCAGACCTGCAGCAGGCGCGGCAGGGTGGCCTGCTGCAGGTATTGGCTGATCTGACCGACGCTTTACTCTTCGCCGGAGAGATGCAGTTCCACCATCAAGTCATCGGCCAGCGTTTCCAGGCGCTGCTGCAAGGTGTCCAGCGAGAGCTCTAACGGCAACCCCAGCACAGCATGGGCACGGAACAATGTCTCGCTGCTCATCGGCGCAGGCTCGACGCTGGTCACCAGTTGCTCAAGATTCACGCCCTGCTCGGTGAGCACCCGTGTGACGTCGCGAACGATCCCGGGGCGGTCGTTGCCCACCAATTCCATGGTGATTGGCTTCCACTCGGGGGAAGCCTCGGGCGCAACCTCGGCAAACAGCACACGGATGCCTCGCGCCGCCAGGGCCTCCAGGGCGCTGCGCAGTGGCTGATGCGCATCGGCCGGGGCGCTGACCCGCAGAATCCCGGCAAACTGGCCGGCCATATGGGACATACGGCTTTCCAGCCAATTGCCACCGTGTTCTGCAATACAGGCTGCCAGTTGCTCGACGACGCCTGGTTTGTCCGGCGCCGATACCGTGACGATAAGATGATCCACAAACGACTCCTTTATTGGCATGCACGGAGACCTGTCTGATTTAACGTTCAGGTCCGGTGACAGCGAGTATAGGCACGCTAGCCGTATCGCCGCTCCGAAAGCGCCTCCTGATTTATTGTGTACGATCTGCATAATTCTCTGGAACAATCTGTAAGTTCTTTGAGAACATCTTGATCGGCTGCTGGCCGGACCTTGCAGTCCGGCCACTGAGGGCAGCGTTCAGTCTGGATTTTCACGTCACAACTCATGATGTAGTATCGCGCCGCGTTCACTACATAAATGTCGGACCGATGCCTTGACTGACGTCCTGCCCGGTCGCCACCTGTATTAAACGCTTCATTTCAGGTGTCCGCCGCCCTGCCCAGCCGCCCAAGGGGCATGATCTGGAGGGGTACACAGCGACGTCGATGGCTTTAACAATAAGAGCGCTGGCGATTACAGCGCAGATAGCTGAGCAGAGTGAGGCAAGTAATGACTGAACACGTTCAAGTCGGTGGCCTTCAGGTCGCCAAAGTCCTGCTGGATTTCGTCAACAACGAAGCCATCCCCGGCACTGGTATCGACCCGGCTGCATTCTGGGCCGGCGCCGATGCGCTCATCCATGAGCTCGCGCCGAAGAACAAAGCCCTGCTCGCCAAACGAGATGATTTCCAGGCCCGCATTGATGCCTGGCATCAAGCCCACGCAGGCAACGCCCACGACGCAGCGGCCTACAAGGCGTTCCTGCTCGATATTGGCTATTTGCTGCCGGAAGCAGCGGACTTTCAGATCACCACGAAAAACGTCGATGAAGAAATCGCACGCATGGCCGGCCCGCAATTGGTGGTGCCGGTGATGAACGCGCGCTTTGCCCTGAACGCTTCGAACGCCCGCTGGGGCTCGCTGTACGACGCGCTGTATGGCACCGACGCGATCAGCGAAGCCGGCGGCGCGGAAAAAGGCAAAGGCTACAACCGAGCCCGTGGCGACAAGGTCATCGCGTTCGCCCGAGGGTTTCTGGATGAAGCCATCCCCTTGGCGGCGGGCTCCCATGTTGACTCGACCGCTTACAAGCTGGTTGAGGGCAAGCTGGTCGTTGGCCTCAAAGGCGGCAGCAATACCGGTTTGCGCGATGATGCGCAGCTCATCGGCTTCCAGGGGGACGCGTCGGCGCCGAGCGCACTACTGTTCAAGCACAACGGCCTGCACTTCGACATTCAGATCGATCCAGCGAGCCCGGTCGGCCAGACTGATCCTGCCGGCGTCAAAGACGTGCTCATGGAGGCTGCGCTGACGACCATCATGGATTGCGAAGACTCGATCGCCGCCGTCGACGCTGATGACAAAGTGGTCGTGTACCGCAACTGGCTGGGGCTGATGAAGGGTGATCTCGCCGAGAACGTTGCCAAGGCCGGCACTACGTTCACCCGCACCATGAACGCCGACCGCGTGTACAGCTCGCCCGCCGGGGAGCCGGTGACGCTGCATGGCCGCTCCCTGTTGTTCGTGCGCAATGTGGGTCATCTGATGACCATCGATGCGATTCTCGACAATCAGGGCAACGAAGTGCCGGAAGGCATTCTCGACGGCCTGCTGACCAGCCTTGCCGCCATTCACAACCTCAACGGCAATACGTCCCGCGCCAACAGCCGCACCGGCTCGGTTTACATCGTCAAACCGAAGATGCATGGCCCCGAGGAAGTCGCGTTCACCAACGAGTTGTTCGGGCGCATCGAAGACGTGCTGAGCCTGCCGCGCAACACGCTGAAGGTCGGCATCATGGACGAGGAGCGTCGCACCACCATCAACCTCAAGGCGTGCATCCAGGCGGCAAGCGAGCGGGTGGTGTTTATCAACACCGGCTTTCTCGACCGCACCGGCGACGAGATCCACACGTCAATGGAAGCCGGCCCGGTCGTGCGCAAGGCGCAGATGAAGGCCGAGAAGTGGATTGCTGCCTACGAGAATTCCAACGTCGACATCGGCCTGAAATGCGGGCTGCAAGGCCGTGCCCAGATCGGCAAGGGCATGTGGGCCATGCCTGATCTCATGGCCGCGATGCTCGAACAGAAAATCGCCCACCCGCTGGCTGGCGCCAACACCGCCTGGGTGCCATCGCCCACTGCCGCCGCGCTGCATGCCCTGCACTACCATAAGGTGGACGTGTTCGCACGCCAGGCCGAACTCGCCCAGCGCACCGCCGCATCG
Source organism: Pseudomonas lutea (assembly GCF_000759445.1). Lineage (NCBI taxonomy): Bacteria > Pseudomonadati > Pseudomonadota > Gammaproteobacteria > Pseudomonadales > Pseudomonadaceae > Pseudomonas > Pseudomonas lutea. The sequence goes on along the minus strand of NZ_JRMB01000004.1, from coordinate 262,865 downwards.
GTCGACGACATTCTGAGCATTCCGCTGGCGCCGAACACCGACTGGACGGCGGAGGAGATTCAGAACGAGCTGGATAACAACTCGCAGGGCATCCTCGGCTATGTGGTGCGCTGGATTGACCAGGGTGTCGGCTGCTCGAAGGTGCCGGACATCAACGATGTCGGTCTGATGGAGGACCGCGCCACGCTGCGCATCTCGAGCCAGCACATCGCTAACTGGCTGCGACATGGCGTGGTCAGCGAGCAGCAGGTGATGGAAAGTCTCAAGCGCATGGCGCCTGTGGTAGACCGTCAGAACGCCGGCGACGCGCTGTATCGCCCGCTCGCGCCGGACTTCGACAGCAACATTGCGTTTCAGGCAGCGGTCGAGCTGGTAATCGAAGGCACCCGCCAACCCAACGGCTACACCGAACCGGTCCTGCACCGCCGCCGTCGGGAATACAAGGCTAAAAACGGAGCCTAAAAAAGGCGCGTAAGTCGTGCCCATAGAACAGGCGGTGTTGCCACCAGGCACACCGCCTTTTCATTGCCTGCGCATTGTAGGAGCGCGCTTGCCCGCGAAAGCATTTCATAGGCGAAATCATCGTCGCTGAAACACCGCCATCGCGGGCAAGCGCGCTCCTACAGTTGATCGGGTTCTACAGTCGATCCGTTTGTACAGTCGATTGCGGTCGGATGAAGTCGACCCGGTTCTATAGCCTCTCAACACGGCGATGGACATACCCACAAAAGGCGGTGTTCCATCAGGCACACCGCCTTTCTCATTGCCTGCGCATTGTAGGAGCGCGCTTGCCCGCGAAAGCATTTCATAGGCGAAATCATCGTCGCTGAAACACCGCCATCGCGGGCAAGCGCGCTCCTACAGTTGATCGGGTTCCACAGTCGACCCGGCTCCATAGCCCCTCAACGCGGCGGGCGCCGTATCCACCAAAAAAGGCGGTGTTCCATCAGGCACACCGCCTTTCTCATTGCCTGCGCATTGTAGGAGCGCGCTTGCCCGCGAAAGCATTTCATAGGCGAAATCACCATCGCTGAAACACCGCAATCGCGGGCAAGCGCGCTCCTACAGTTGTTCGGGTTCCACAGTCGACCCGGCTCCATAGCCCCTCAACGCGGCGGGCGCCGTATCCACCAAAAAAGGCGGTGTTCCATCAGGCACACCGCCTTTTCATTGCCTGCGCATTGTAGGAGCGCGCTTGCCCGCGAAAGCATTTCATCAGGCGCAATTACCGGCGCTGAAACACCGCAATCGCGGGCAAGCGCGCTGCTGCAGTTGATCGGGAACGACGAGTTACGCCATCCCCAGTTCGCGTTTCACCAGCCGCAAGAGCTGCTTGGTGTTGATCGGCTTGAGCAGAAAGTCCACCACGCTCAGGTGCATGGCGTCGATCGCGTCACGTACGTTCGCATCGCCCGACACGATAATGATTGGCAGCTCCGCGCGGTCCGATTCACGCACTCGACGGATCAAGTCCAGGCCGTCGCACGGCGCCATTCGCAGATCCGTGATCAGCAGCGCAATGGAAGGTCGGGTCTGCAGCAAATGCATGGCGCTGGTACCGCCGGCGGCGGTGATGCAGCTGATGTCATTGAGACTGAGAATTTCGGCCAGAACTTCCCGAGCATCCTTGTCGTCGTCGACGATCAACACCCGTTGTGGCGATTGTGACGGAGGCGCGAGCATCACCTCATTGAGGGCTTCGCGCTCTTCATCACTTAAAATACTGTGATCGAACATACCCGTCTCATCTTCCTGTCGACTCCAATTCTGACAGCGCAAGCGATTGATACGCTGCACATCCTTTCGGCTTCATGCCGGGCCTTTGGGCCACGCGCGAATTGCATCGCTGCGGTTTTACACCTTCGTTCGATGCCAGCCAATGCCTTTGCAGTCACCTAAGACTTACGTCCAATGGGCACTGCCCGATAAGCGGTCGACCATGGAGCCTATAAAAACAAGCGGTATCGGTCATGAGCAAAGCGGACGCTTTTACCCAGGCAGGCAAAACAGCCGTTCTGCAGAACATTCACGGCACGATGCAGTTCCTGCAGAAATTCCCGCCGTTCAACCAGATGGAAAGCGCTCATCTGGCCTACCTTGTCGAGCAATGTCAGCTGCGTTTCTACGCTACAGACGAGAGCATCATCAAGCCTAGCGATGGGCCAGTAGAACATTTCTACATCGTCAAACAAGGGCGCGTAGTCGGCGAGCGTCCACATTCTGCAAAACGCGGCACAGAGACCACCTTTGAAATCACCACGGGCGAGTGCTTTCCGCTGGCCGCACTGCTCGGCGAACGTGCCACGCGCACCGAGCATCTGGCTGCCGAAGACACCTTCTGCCTGCAACTGAACAAGCACGCCTTCATCAAGCTGTTCGCGCTTTCCAGCGAGTTCCGCGACTTTGCCCTGCGCGGGGTCAGCAGCCTGCTCGATCAAGTGAATCAGCAAGTAAAGCAGAAGGCGGTGGAAACCCTCGGCACGCAGTATTCACTCAATACCCGCCTGGGCGAGTTGGCAATGCGTCACCCGGTGACGTGCTCGCCCGATACGCCATTGCGCGAAGCGGTCCGGCAGATGGACGAGCAGCAAGTGGGCAGCATTGTCATCGTGGATGAGGCCAAAGCGCCGCTGGGCATCTTCACCCTGCGCGACTTGCGTCAGGTCGTGGCGAACGTCGATGCCGACTTTGGCCAGCCCATCGAACGCAGCATGATCCCCTCTCCTTTTTACCTGAGCCCGGACGCCAGTGCGTTTGACGCCGCGATTGCGATGACCCAGCGCCACATCGCTCATGTTTGCCTGGTCAAGGACCAGCGCCTGTGCGGCGTGGTCTCGGAGCGCGATCTGTTCTCCCTGCAACGGGTCGACCTGGTGCATCTGGCGCGTACCATTCGCAGTGCGTCGCGCATAGACGCCCTGACCAACCTGCGCGGCGACATTGTCCAGCTCGTGGACCGCATGCTTGCCCACGGTGCTTCGTCCACGCAAATTACCCAGATCATCACTCTGCTCAACGACCATATGGTCTGCCGTGTCATCGAGCTGACGCTGGAAGAAAAAGGCGACCCCGGCGTGCCGTTCAGCTGGCTGTGCTTTGGCAGCGAAGGCCGACGCGAGCAGACCCTCTACACCGATCAGGACAACGGCATCCTGTTCGAAGCGCAGGACGCTGCCGAAGCTGCCGAGATTCGGGGTCGGCTGCTGCCCATCGCCGAGCGCATCAACCACAGCCTGGCCGCGTGCGGGTTCGCCCTGTGCAAGGGCGGGATCATGGCGAGCAATCCGCAGCTGTGCCTGTCGCGCGTCGAATGGGCGCGGCGGTTCGGCGCGTTCATACGCGAAGCCACGCCGGAGAACCTGCTGTCGTCCTCTATCTATTTCGATCTGCGCGCGGTCTGGGGCGATGAAAGCGGCGCAGACCAATTGCGTCACAGCATTCTTGCGCAGGTGGCGGACAATGCCTTGTTTCAGCGCCTGATGGCTGACAACGCATTGCGCCAGCGCCCGCCCGTCGGGCGTTTCAAGGATTTCGTGGTGGCGCGCAAAGGCACCGAAAAGGACACCCTGGATCTGAAAACCCAAGGGCTCACGCCGTTCGTTGACGGTGCGCGGTTACTCGCTTTAGCCAACGGCGTCGAGGCAAACAATACGCTTGAGCGATTGCGGCAACTGGTTGCCAGAGAGGTGATCGACCCGCTGGACGGGGCTGCATACGAAGAGGCCTACCACTTCATTCAGCAAACCCGCATGCAGCAACACCAGCAGCAGAGTCGGCAAAACCTGCCTTACTCCAATCGCATAGACCCGGATGTGCTCAACCATCTGGACCGGCGCATTTTGCGTGAGTCATTCCGCCAGGCGCAGCGGCTGCAGACCAGCCTCACTCTGCGCTACCAATTCTAAGCGACTGATGATGAATTTGTTCCGCTGGCTCAATCCCTCCAAACGCAACGTGGCGCCAGAACTGACGACTGAGCAGCAGCTGCGCCTGCGCGCCTTGTCCGGGCCCGGCGTACTGGATCAGCGAACGCTGCGCCAGCAACGCTGGGTGGTGGTTGATGTCGAGACCAGCGGCTTGAACCTGGACCGTGATGAGGTGCTGTCGATCGGCGCCGTGGTCATCGAAGACGGCGCCATCGACTTTAGCCAGCAGTTCGAACGCACACTGATGCGCACCGACCACAAGCTCAGCCCAAGCGTGCTGATTCATGGTCTGGGACCAAGCGCGATTGCGGCCGGCAGCGAACCCGTGGACGCCCTGCTCGATTTCATGACCTTTGTCGGCGACAGCCCGCTGCTGGCTTTTCACGCTGCGTTCGACGAGCACATGCTGGGCCGCGCATTAAAGGAAAGCCTGGGCCATCGCCTGCTGCATCCGTTTCTGGACGTCGCTCATATCGCTCCCTTTATCTGCCCGAACGCAAATTTGCGGCAGGCCGGGCTGGACGACTGGACGCGGTTCTTCGGCCTGCATGCTGAAGAGCGCCATCACGCCAGCGCCGATGCACTGGTGACCGCCGAGCTCGCGCTGATCCTCTTCAGCCACGCCAGGCGGGTGGGAATCGAAAGCCCCGCTCAACTGGAGCAGGGCCTGGCGAAGTGGCGACGACAGCAGCAAGTGCATTCGTTCTAGCAGCGTTGGCCGGGCGCCGACAGGACAGTTGCCTTGGGATGACAACCTGCGTGGTTGCTTCTTACATCAGCCGTTGAGCCTGTTCCTACAAGCGGCAATTGCCAGCATTCAGCCACTCTGACACAATCGCGAACAATTCTCGTTAGCCCCTCTGTTCTCTCCGGTGTGCTTGTGTCGTCACTTCAAAGCCCTCAGCAGCAGCTCGTCGGAACGCTCTATCGCGACCACCGCGGCTGGCTGCTGGGTTGGCTCAAACGCAACGTTGCCTGCCCTCATCGCGCCGAAGACCTCAGCCAGGACACGTTCATGCGCCTGCTGGGCCGCGCACAGCTGGCCGAACCGCGCGAGCCAAGGGCCTTCCTCGTCTCGATCGCCAAGGGCCTGTTGTTTGATCACTTCCGTCGCGCAGCCCTGGAACAGGCGTATCTGGACGAGCTGATGCTTATCCCCGAGAGCGAACAGCCTTCGGTGGAAGAGCAGCAACTGATTCTTGAAGACCTTAAAACCATCGACTGCCTGCTGGGCAAGCTTTCCAGCAAGGCGCGAGCGGCGTTCCTGTACAACCGCCTCGACGGCATGAGTCACGCAGAGATCGCGGCGAAGCTCGGTGTCTCGGTACCTCGCGTGCGCCAGTACCTCGCACAAGGGATGCGCCAGTGCTACATCGCCCTGTACGGCGAGCCGACATGAGCCGTATTTCCACCCGCCCTGTTTCTTCACACGTGCTGGACGCCGCCATCGCCTGGCAACTGTGTCTGGACTGCGGCCGGGGCAGCGAAGCCGAGCGCGAAGAGTTTGCCAAGTGGTACGCCGCCAGCGACGAACATGCCCGCGCGTGGCTGCAATTGGGCATGGTAGACCAGCGTTTCGCCGCCACCACCGGTCCGGCGCGCTCGGCGCTTTTGCGTTCCCGCGACGGCATGGGCTCACGTCTTCGCAAACTGGGTCGCGGGGTGGCGAGCGCTGCGTTGGGGTTGGGCCTGACGCTGTTTCTGGGGGATCGCCTATTGCCCGTCGATTACTGGCTGGCGGACCTGCGCACTGCCACCGGCGAGCAGCGCACCATTCGGCTGTCGGACAACACCCTGATTCGGCTCAACACCCACAGCGCGCTGGATGTGAAGTTCGATGACAAGCAGCGCAGGGTCGTACTGCAAGAAGGGGAAATCTTCGTGGAAACCGGCAGCCACGACGATCGGCGCCCGTTCATCGTCGAAACCGAAGACGGACAAATGCGCGCGCTGGGTACCCGCTTTCTGGTCAAACGTCAGGCCGACGGCACGCTGCTGAGCGTGTTGCAATCTGCTGTTGCCGCGCATCCTCAGGCCTCAAACCATGAAAAGGTATTGAACGAGGGCCAACAGATGCTGATTCATCGCAACAGCCTCGGGCCGATGGTTGCCCTCACGCCCGGCACCGGTGCCTGGATGCGCGGCATGCTGGTGGTCGACAACGCTCGATTGAGTGACGTGATTGCCGAGCTTGCCCGCTATCGCCAAGGCCATCTGGGCGTGGCAAAGGACGTTGCTGACCTGCGGATCACCGGCAGCTTCCCGCTGACCAATACCGACCTGGCACTGAAGGCACTGACGCCTACGCTGCCGGTGCAGATCGAAGCGCGAACGCAATGGTGGGTGACGGTGGTGGGCAGCGATAAAAAACCGTCCACTGCACTGTGAATCAAGGCGCGCCAGGAGCCGGGTTTTACAGAGCAACGAGCTGGTTAGCTGCCGAACGGGTCAGGCCCGCCAGCTACTTTGCGGATGACACACCGCATTCGCGGGCAAGCGCGCTCCTACACCGGTTCTTCGGGGCGCATCAGATACGGTCTTGAGGTCGCTGATAAATCGAGGCCGGATACGGTCTGTAGGAACCGGCTTGCTGACGAACGCGTTAATTCCGCTGGTTACTGCGTTGGATGACACACCGCCTTCGCGGGCAAGCGCGCTCCTACACCCTCAAGGCCGGATACGGTCTGTAGGAGCCGGCTTGCTGGCGAACGCGTTAGTTTCGCTGGTTACTGCGTTGGATGACACACCGCCTTCGCGGGCAAGCGCGCTCCTACACCCTCGAGGCCGGATACGGTCTGTAGGAGCCGGCTTGCTGGCGAACGCGTCGGCTCGCTCGACACAAACGCTGGGGCCCGTGAGTGCCCAAGTGATCATTGAAGCGGCAACACCGAATTATTTTCGCCCCGCCCTATCACTTTCCCAATCTCGTTCGGCACATAGGCATTGAGAACCATTCCCGTCGAGGTGCCGTTCATGTCCCGCACGCTTCAAACCCTTTTGCGACCGAGCCTGCTGGCGGTCGCCGTCGCCATTGCCGCACCGATGTTCAGCGCGCCGCTCATGGCTGCCTCGCCAGCGTCCAGCGTCCGTGCGTACAACCTGCCGGCCGCGCCGCTGGCCGCCACGCTGACGCAGATCGCAAGCCAGGCGGGCCTGGCGTTGTCGCTGGATCCCGCGCTCGCGGCGGGGCGGACCTCGGCGCCGGTGCAAGGACAGTTCGACGCGCCGGGGGCGATGGGGCAAGCACTGCGTGGCACCGGCCTGCAGCTGAACCTGACCACAGCGGGCACCTACACCCTCGTTGCAGCGCCCGAAGGGGCGATGGCCCTGCCGGCTACCAGTATTCAAGGCAGTCAGGAAAGTCTTGAAAGCGCATGGGGTCCGGTAGAAGGGTATGCGGCGAGTCGCACCGCAGCGGGCACCAAAACCGATACGGCACTGGTTGAAGCGCCTCGTTCGATCTCGGTCGCTACACGTCAGCAGATGCAGGATCGCGCAGTACAGAACCTCGACGATGCCGTTCGCTACATGCCAGGTGTGGTTGCCAGCAGTTACGGCAGCGATAGCCGTGCCGAATGGTTAAAGGTTCGCGGCTTCGAACCTACCCAGTTCCTGGACGGCTTACCGCTGCCAAAGGGTGCTTACGTCATGCCCAAAATGGAAACCTGGGACTTGGAGCGTGTAGCCCTTCTGCGCGGCCCGGCTTCGTCGGTTTATGGCCAGACGCCTCCAGGCGGCCTGCTCGACATGGTCAGCCGTCGCCCGGAGGCCGAGGCGAGCCACGAAGTTCAGGTTCAGGTTGGCACCTACAACCGCAAACAGATCAGCTTCGACAGCACCGGAAAAATCGACGACGCCGACAATTTTGAATACCGCGTCAGCGGGGTCGTGCGTGACAGCGGCACTTCGGTCGACCACATTGATGACAAGCGCTACAACATCGCACCCAGCCTGACATGGAACATCGACCCGGACACCAAGCTGACTCTCCTCAGTCAGTTCAACCGAGACGATACCGGCATCACCAGCCAGTTCCTGCCGATCCAGGGCACCAAATATCCATCGGCCGTGGGCCGTGTGAAATACCACGAGAACCTGGGTGATCCGGACTGGGAGTTCTACGACAAGACCTATTACGCGCTGGGCTACGCCTTCGAGCATCGTCTGAATGACGTCTGGCAGTTCAAGCAAAACGTGCGCTACACCAAAAGCGACTTGTCCTTCCAGGGGATCACGGCCGGTGGTTTCTTCGGCTCGGTGAGCGACGACGGCACTGTCGCTCGCGGCGCCAACGTTGTGAATGAAGACATCTCCCAGTTCGCGCTGGACAACAACCTGCAAGCCGACTTCGACACCGGGGCGGTCAAGCACACGCTGCTGCTGGGCCTCGACTACCAGCGCCTCAATCACAACTACAAATGGCAATACGGCAACGCGCCGACCAGCAACATCGCCAACCCGATTTACGGCCAGGATTTCAGCAACGTCAGCTACAGCGCGTTCCAGGACTACAACCAGAAAACCCAGGACGTTGGCTTATACATTCAGGACCAGCTGGCCCTGGATAACTGGCGCCTGACGCTGGGAGGCCGTCAGGATTTGCTCAAGACTGAATCGAAGTTCTACAACAGTGATCAGTCCGACGACCGCACGGACAGTGCATTTACTGGCAACGCGGCGCTGAGCTACGTCTTCGAGTCCGGCTTCACGCCCTACATCTCCTACGCCGAGTCGTTCCAGGCCGAGCAAGGCGGCGCCAATGGCGTCGCGTTTCAGCCGGGGACAGGCAAGCAATACGAAGTGGGTCTCAAGTACCAGCCGCCGGGCAGCAACATCATCTTCACGGCGGCCGCTTACGACCTGACACGTCGCGACATCGTGCTCAGCGACACCCTTGGCGTGCAGCGTCCACTGGGTGAGGCAAAGGTGCGCGGGTTCGAGCTGGAAGCGGTCGGCAACGTCACCGACAACCTGAAAGTGACCGCGTCCTACACGTATGCCAACAGCAAGATGACGAAAGTCACCGACCCGTTGGACAAGAACCGTCCGCTGCCACTCACCCCGGAAAACCAGGCCGCCATCTGGGGCGACTACACGTGGCATACCGGGCTGCTCGACGGCTTCGGGCTGGGCTTTGGCGCGCGCTACATCGGCGAGACCGACAACATTGCAATAGGAAGTTACGGTTTCGTCGCCGATTCCAACTACGGCCACAGCAACGCCTACACCGTGTACGACGCTGCAGTTCATTACGACCTCGGCCGTATGAACAACGCGTTCAAGGGCGTGAGCGTGTCGGTCAACGCCAACAACGTCTTCGACAAGGAATATATTTCCACTTGCGACGGGTTCTATTGCTACTACGGCGACCGTCGGACGGTGCTCGCGAGCGTAGACTACAAATGGTAATGCTTTAAACTCTCATTACCCAAAGCCAGGGCCGCCTTCAAAAAGCGGCCTTTGTTGTGTTCGCTCACCTTGGATTCCAACATGAAGAGCCAAACCATCCGCCGCTGGTCCTTTATCCACACATGGACCAGCCTGATTTGCACGGCATTCCTGCTGATGCTGGCGATCACCGGCTTGCCGCTGATCTTCAGTCACGAAATCGCCCACCTCACCGGCGACGCTCCGGAATTCAAGGAAATGCCCGCCGACACCCCGCATCTGGACCTGGAGCAACTGGTTCGGTCCGCCGAAGCCCATCGCCCCGGCGACGTGATGCAGTATTTCGGCTGGGACGACGATGACCCCAATGGGGTTTACGCGATCATGGGCAAAACCGCTGGCGGCGACCCCAATGAGTCGCACAGCTTCATGATCGACGCGCGCACGGGCGAGGCAATGGAAACGCCAAACGCCAATGGCGGGTTCATGATGATCATGTTGCGCCTGCACGTGGACATGTACGCAGGCCTGCCGGGCAAGTTGTTATTGGCGTTCATGGGCCTTCTGTTCGTGATGGCGATTGTCTCTGGCATCGTGCTGTATGCGCCCTTCATGCGGCGTCTGGACTTCGCCACCGTGCGTCCAAATAAATCGACGCGGGTGCGCTGGCTCGATCTGCACAACTTGATCGGCGTCGTCACGCTGACCTGGGCCATCGTCGTCGGCCTGACCGGCGTGCTTAACGCCTGCGCTGACCTCGTCATTGCACAATGGCGTACCGACGCGCTGATGACGATGATCGCGCCTTACAAGGACGCCGCGCCTCTGGCCGAGCGTGGCGCAGCGAGCCGCCTGATCGAAATCTCCAAAGCCACGGTGCCGGGTGCCGAGCCCGCGTTCATCGCCTTTCCCGGTTCGCGTTTTTCCAGTGAGCACCACTACGCCGTGTTCATGAAAGGCGACACCCACTTGACCTCGCACCTGCTCACCCCCGTGCTGATTGACGCGCAAGACCTGCATGTCACCGCGACCCTGAGCCGTCCGTGGTACATGGACGCGCTACTGCTGTCCCAGCCGCTGCACTTCGGCGACTACGGCGGCATGCCGATGAAAGTTCTCTGGGCTGCGCTGGATGTGTTGACGATCATCGTGCTCGGCAGTGGCTTGTACCTGTGGTGGGTCCGGCGTCGCGCCACCGTTGCTGCGGCAAAGAGCATCGCAGTCGAGGCGGAAGCGGCATGACCCGGCACAAGAAGCATTCGGCGTTCTGGAAGACCTTCGGCACGCCCGGCTGGATCGCCCTGCTGACGGCAGTCGGCCTTTTCGCCGCGCTACTGGGCGACGGTGCGTGGGATGTCCTCGCCTGGGTGAGCATGGCCATTCCGACCTGGTACAGCTGCAAGGGATTGATGGCGCGCAAGCGGATTTGATTCACCGCCCCACCCGCGTCTACATGATTTACGTCGAACCGTACCCAATGACCCGGTTTGCTTTGAGGATGGCAGGGGCGCGCATCTTCGGTGACACATCGCACCCTGCCTGACATCCCGCGTTATAAGACGAACAAGCCTGTAAGAAGCTTCCCTCAAAACACCAGCAAGCGTCCTACACGCTCCGACTCACAAGCTGGCCTGTCCCCACGAGTCACCCTCCCGATAATCGATATTCCGCCCTGGCAGGGCATCCACAATATCCATCGGGAACACCTAACATGGCGGTCGACGACTTTGAACGTACCCAACATGTCGGCCATTACCGTGTCGTGTTTACGCTTATTCACTTCACCGTGCAGCCGGACGATGCCGCATCGTTGAGAACGATCAACCTGCCGGAAATAGCTAGGGGTCATTTTGAGCTCATCCGGCTGATTGAGGAAACCTACAGGCGAATGCTTGCACAGGAGCGGCCTTGCCGGATGGTGCTCCCGGTGTCACAAGCAGTGAGCCGAAACTCAGCAGACCTGCTTAACGACCAGAGGGCTACGATAGGAACCCTGGTGGGCTCCATCGGAGGAAAACTTGCGGCACCGTTAGGGAGCATCACGGAAAAAATCGCTGGAGCAACATCCGCCTCGGCGGCCAAAAACAGGTTGCCGACCTTTCATTCAGGGGACGTCATCGTCGGTATTGACGCCCAGGTGTCAGGTGGCATCGGTCCTCAACGCTCGTCAGCATCCTTGATCCTGAAAGCGAACGGCGGCCGCTGATGGGAACAGGTCTGTCCCTGGCAATTATGTGTTTTGTAATCTGGGGTATACGTCGAATCACCGTCCCAAGACTCTATCAATTCCTGACTGGCCTGGCGCTGATAGTCTTCTACTTCAAGTACGTCATCTCATGGATTGTTGCCATGGAAGAAATGCGAGGTGCTTACTTCCTGGATTACGAAACGCTGTTATTTGGCATTTTCTATCTCGGCGTAGACCTGGTGATATACAGCTGGTGGCGGGATGAGGAGCCAAAGTAGCGAATCGGATGCCTCACCAATCCACCAGCTGTCCCACGTTCCTCGTAGCGCGGGACAACACCTTCCGCCAGTCAAGTCATCACATGACTTCCCGCAATTCACTAGTCCAGCAAGCCTGCGTTCTGCCCCCGAACTCACGAACCCATCGCCATTGGATCACCCAAAACCCAGCACCGCCGGTGACAATTCCGTTACATATAGAAATACAATGGCGATTTATGGGTATTCCCATTGACAACAAAACGTGCCTTTGACTAAATCCAGTCGTACGACGACGTATAACGATCGCCGCTAAATAAAAACAATACCCAGAGTGGACTCGATGAAAATCAAAGGCATCCGTTGGTGGATGGTCGCGCTGATAACCGGCGGCCTGATCGTCAACTATCTCGCACGCAACACCCTCTCCGTCGCCGCTCCTACCATGATGAGCGAGCTGAACATTTCCACCGAACAGTACTCGCACGTCGTCATCGCGTGGCAGATGGGTTATGCCTTCATGCAGCCGGTTGCCGGGTACGTGATCGATGCCATCGGGACCAAAATCGGCTTTGCATTGTTTGCCATCGCCTGGTCTGTGGCCTGCGCATCGGCGGCCATGGCTACCGGTTGGCAGAGTCTGGCGTTTCTGCGCAGCTTGCTGGGCATCACTGAAGCGGCAGGGTTTCCGGCGGCTATCAAGGCGACCACCGAGTGGTTCCCGGCCAAAGAGCGTTCGGTCGCTATTGGCTGGTTCAACATCGGCTCATCGATTGGGGCGTTGCTGGCCCCTCCTCTTGTGGTCTGGGCCATCCTGCACAGCGGCTGGCAGATCGCATTCATCATTGTTGGCGGGTTGGGGCTGCTGTGGAGCGCCGGTTGGCTGTTCTTCTACAAGCACCCGCGCAATCAGCGTCTGCTGGGCGATGAAGAGCGCGACTACATCCTTGCCGGTCAGGAATCGCACCTCAAGGACGCGCCGACCAAAAAAGCCAGCTGGAAGAAGATCGTAGGTACTCGCAATTTTTATGCGATCGCTTCGGCCCGCATGCTCTCCGAGCCGGCCTGGCAGACGTTCAATGCCTGGATTCCGCTTTACCTGATGACCGAACGCCACATGAACATCAAGGAAATCGCGATGTTTGCCTGGCTGCCCTTCCTCGCTGCCGACATCGGCTGCGTGCTGGGCGGATACCTGAGCCCGTTCTTCTACAAGCACTTCAATGTGTCGCTGCTGACGTCGCGCAAAATGGTGATGGTGCTGGGCTCGCTGTGCATGATCGGCCCTGGCTGCATCGGTCTGGTGGACAGCCCCTATGTCGCCATTGCGCTGCTGTGCGCCGGCGGCTTCGCGCATCAGACCCTGTCGGGCGCCTTGTATGCGATCACCTCGGACTCCTTCGGCAAGAACGAAGTAGGCACCGCGACCGGTCTGGGTGGCATGTTCGGGTTTTTGGGCGCGGCCTTGTTTACGCTGGTGCTGGGCATCATGGTCACCAAGGTGGGTTACAGCCCGCTGTTTGTGGCGCTTGCAGCGTTTGACCTGATCGCGGCCGTGATCATCTGGTTCGTGGCCAAGCCGCTGCTGACCGGCACGCCGACCGAGCAATCCGGCGACGCGCCAACAGCGTCGGCTGAGGTCGTTCCGGCCGCCTGACCATTGGATGTCGGGCCGGTGAAAGTCGGCCCGACATGACATCGGCATGTTGCACAGCGTACTGGCCCTGACTAGTCTGGAGGGCCAGGCCGATCAGAGGAATGTCCATGTCTGCGCCCAGCATGACTTTGTACTACAACGCCGCTTCGCCCTTCGCACGCAAAGTGCTGGTTCTGCTCCGCGAGACAAGCCAGGTAGACCGAATCACGCTCAAGGCCGTTGCGCTCACGCCTGTCAGCCCCGATGCCGAAGTTTGCGCCAACAACCCGAGCGGGAAGATTCCGGCGCTGCGTCTGGCTGACGACAACGTGATCCATGACAGCCGCGTGATCCTGGAATACCTCGATCAACAGCATGTCGGTAACCCGCTCATCCCCAAAGAAGGCTCGGCCCGCTGGCGCCGGCTGACGCTTGCATCACTGGCCGATGCGGTGACTGACGCCGCGCTGCTGATTCGGTATGAGACGTTTCTGCGCCCTGCGGAGAAGCACTGGACTGAATGGCTGGATGGGCAACGGGAGAAGATAGCTCGCTCCCTCGCCTATTTTGAGAATGAGGCCGTGACAGAGCTGAGCTCGCACTTTGACGTGGCGGCCATTAGCGTGGCCTGTGCTTTGGGTTACCTGGACTTCCGCCAACCCGACCTGGGCTGGCGCAGCACCTACCCGCGGCTGGCGAGCTGGTATTACGAGGTGAGCCAGCGGCCTTCCATGGTGGAGACTCAGCCTACCGTGTAGCAACGCTGGGCGGTGGCTTTCCCGAACGCGGAGGCCAGCCCGCACAGGCAGCGCTGATCCATCATGTTCGCCAGCAAGCCGGCTCCTACGGATTCATTGCAGCCGTGGCATACGGATGGCCGGTTCCTGCGGATTCATTGCAGCCGTGGCATCTGCGGAGGGCCGGCTCCTGCGGATTCATTGCGGCCGTGGCATCTACGGATGGCCGGCTCCTACGGATTCATTGCAGCCGCGGCATCTGCGCAGGACCGGCTCCTGCGGATTCATTGCAGCCGTGGCGTCTGCACACAACGAAGGATAATCGCAGGAGGGCGCTCGCTCATTCAGCGCTTATCAGCAGTCTGGCTTGTCTGCGGTGTAGCGGCGTGCCGGGTTCACCGCAGCGCCGAATTCGCGCAGGGCCTTGGCGCCAATCAACAACGGATAATTGAAGTGGCTGCGGTCGACGAGATTGACCTCGACCGTGCGCTTCACGTTGCCCAGACACAGCTCAAGATCAACGACCGGGCGTTTGGTGGGATCGGCGGGTTCTTCGTCATCGTCGCCTTCAGAACGGCCCTTGATCCGGCTGATGCGCGAAACCTTGTGCTCGTACACCTTGCCATCGGCGTCTTTGGTCGCCAGACGGAAGCGCACCCAGTCGTCGCCATCGCGCTTGAACAGTTCGATGTCTTTGGCCGACAGCGAAGCGGTCAACGCGCCGGTGTCCATTTTGGCCTTGAACGTCTCGCCGATTTCCGAGACCTCGATGTATTCGTAACGGCCGTACAGCGTCGGTTCGGCAGCCATGACAGGCAATGCCAACACAGACAGAAGCGCCAGAAGGGATTTCACGTCACAGATTCCTCTTAATGGATAGGCACGGGCGTATGCCCGGTTTAGACCGCAACTCTGCCGTTGGTTCGCGCCAGGGCAGCGGTACCGAATGCCTGTCGGTCAGTTGCAAGGCTAGCGTGCATGACGTGAAACATTCGTCAGTGTTGCCTGGGTTTTGCGCCGCCGGCCCAGCCTGCTTATCATTGCGCGCCACCCTGTCCACCGCGAGTGCCTTATGCGTCACCTGCTCACCGGAACCGCCGTCACGCTGCTGCTTTTGCTCAATACTTTGGTGCTGATCGGGCCGCTGACGGTGTTTGCGCTGCTCAAACTGGTGTTTCAGAGCGAGATGCGCGACCGCTGCTCGGCGGCAGTGATGTGGATCGCCGAAACGTGGTGTGAGATCAACAAACTGATTTTCCAGCGCTGCCTGCCTACCCAGTGGGAAATCCGCGGCGACGAGGGACTGCGCGGAGACACTTCTTATCTGGTCATCGGCAACCACCAATCGTGGGTCGACATTCCGGCGCTGGTGCAGGCGCTGAATCGCCGCACGCCCTTTTTCAAATTCTTTCTCAAAAAAGAGCTGGTCTGGGTGCCCTTCCTGGGACTGGCCTGGTGGGCGCTGGACTACCCCTTCATGAAGCGCTACAGCAAAGCGTTTCTGGCGAAGCATCCCGAGCTCAAGGGCAAGGATCTGGACATCACCCGGGAGGCGTGCGAGCTGTTCAAGCGCCAGCCGGTGACGGTGGTGAATTATCTGGAGGGCACCCGTTTTACCCCAGCCAAGAAGACCGGGCAGGCCTCGCCCTATCAGTACTTACTCAAGCCCAAGGCAGGCGGCGTTGCGTTTGTGCTGGCGGCGATGGGTGAGCAACTGGATGCGGTGCTTGATGTCACGGTTGTCTATCCGAGCGCACGTATTCCTGGATTTTGGGACTTGATCTCGGGGCAGGTCCCGCGCGTGATCGTCGATATCAAGACCCGTGAACTGGACCCTGAGCTGTGGCAGGGGGATTACGAAAATGATCCGATTTTCCGTATTTACGTGCAGGAATGGGTCAACCGGCTGTGGCTGGAGAAAGACGCACGGATCGCCGAGTTACGGCGCGAGCGCCTCACTGCAGACACAGAGCAAGCACGCGGCGACTAGATCACTTGGCACCCCAAACGCCACTCAGTGCCTGCAGCGCTGACCCGCCCGCGCCCTGCTGACCGAGGTATTGCAGGATCACCGGCACAAACTGACTCACCATGCTGCTGTTCATGCCCAGCGCGCTGAAGGCCTTGTTGACGTCACCCATGCTCTGCACGTTGCCAAGGGCGCTGTCGAGGGCGGAGTTGCTGCTGCCAGATTTACCCAATAACCCGCCCAAATTGCCAAGGCTGCCCAGCGCCGAGTTGCCGGCCAACTGGTCAAGGCCCGGTACCGACTTGCTCAACTGGGAATAGTCATTGCCGGCCAGTTTGTTCTTCGCCAGCCCCAACAATGCACCTGTACCGCCAACAGCCTGCTCAGGCGTCACGTTCAGCTGCGTGCCCAGCGTATTCAGCAGCCCGGCGGCCTCAGGGGCTGCGGTTGCCTTTTGTTGACCGCCGGTGGCGTTGGCCACCGCATTGGCCGCCTCATTCAGATTGAAAGCGAAGACGGGTGTTGCTGCCAATGCCATCAGGCTCGCCAGCGCGACACCGCGTACGTGTTTAAGTGAAACATTCATCGCAACAACCTCATGTGTCAGGAGACCGGCCATGGCCGGGTGAACACGCGTTGGACCGCCCCTCCAAGGGAAGTTCCACCTGGGCGGGTACCACCGGGCGCTCGGGCGCTGCGGTTTGTACCCGGTCGCAGCGAGCCGCGCCTGCAACCATTCGAGCCTTTCCTGGGCCCTCATGGCTGGCTGACGTAAAACAATCGCTGCGGCTCGAAGGTCCGCGCCAGGCGCTGATTGGCAGCTGTCGAGCCCGCCTGCAAGAGCCGATGGCGCATGAACGCCTTATCAAAATGCTCACCGTTGTGAAGCTTCTCGCGCAGGCTGATCAGCCGAGTGGCGCCTTGACGGTCATCGGTACGATAAAGCGGTTCGCTGAAGAGGCGCACGCTAGAAACCGGGTGGCCGTTCTCAGTCAGCAGATTAACCTGAGTAATGATCGCGAAACCGGAAAGCCACGGTGACCAGAGCCGGGAGACGTCCCCCGCAAAACATTCACCCCGAGTGAAGTCAGCCTCACAATCGGCAAGCTCACGATAGGTTGGCGCAATCCGCACGTGTTGCCGGTATGCGGCACGATAGGCGGCTTGGCATAGCGGCGGCGCAACCCCGGCCCACGCACACGCGTCAGGGTTTTCGTAAAACACTTCCGTCAATGCCCACCCCGGCGAAACGTGCTCGAGCTGAGCGCTGGAGAGGATCGTTGGCAGCATGATCAGCGGTGCGCCGACAAACAAATGGAGGGACGTTCTGAGCAACCGGATACGCATGCATGACCCACGGCCTGAAAAAACGGGCCGGACAAATAGCACGGGTAAGAGGCGGCTGAAACAAGCAGGAACCGATCTCAAAGGGTACTTGGGCAGTTTCAGAAACGCCCTACATCTGTCGGATCAGAGCCCTACGCCGGGCATAAAAAAGCGACCCGAAGGTCGCCTTTTGTCAGCATCAGAAGATCAAGCCGCGCTGAACAACTTGTGCGGGTCGATGACGAATTTCTTCGGCACGCCGGCATCGAACTCGCCGTAACCACGAGGCGCGTCGTCGAGGCTGATGACCTCCACGCCCACCACATCGGCGATGTTGATGCGGTCCCACATGATCGCCTGCATCAATTGGCGGTTGTACTTCATGACTGGCGTCTGGCCAGTGTGGAAGCTGTGGGATTTCGCCCAGCCCAGACCGAAACGAATGCTCAGCGCGCCGACTTTGGCAGCGGCATCGACCGCGCCCGGGTCTTCGGTCACGTAAAGCCCAGGGATGCCGATCTTGCCGGCCACACGAACCACGCCCATCAGCGAATTAAGTACTGTGGCCGGTGCCTCGGCCTTGGCGCCCGCATGGCCATGGCCGCGCGCTTCAAACCCCACCGCATCGACGGCGCAGTCCACTTCAGGCTCGCCCAACAGGTCGGCGATCTGCTCGTGCAGCGGCGTGTCCTTGGACAGGTCGGCAATCTCGAAACCTTGTGCCTTGGCATGGGCCAGGCGCACCGGATTAACGTCGCCGACGATGACCACTGCGGCGCCGAGCAAGCGTGCCGATGCAGCAGCGGCAAGGCCCACCGGACCGGCGCCAGCGATGTACACCGAGCTGCCCGGACCCACACCGGCAGTGACTGCACCGTGATACCCCGTCGGGAGGATGTCCGACAGGCAAGTCAGGTCGCGGATCTTCGACATCGCCTTGTCGCGATCCGGCAGCTTGAGCAGGTTGAAGTCGGCATAAGGCACCAGCACGTACTCGGCCTGGCCGCCGGTCCAGTCGCCCATGTCGACGTAACCGTAAGCACCGCCGGCACGGGCCGGGTTAACCGTCAGGCAGACGCCGGTGTGTTGCTCTTTGCACGAGCGGCAACGGCCGCAGGCAACGTTGAACGGCACGGACACCAGGTCGCCGATCTGCAGGTTTTCGACGTCACTGCCGCGCTCAATCACTTCACCGGTGATTTCGTGTCCTAGAACCAGGCCGACCTGAGCCGTCGTCCGGCCACGCACCATGTGCTGATCGGAACCACAAATGTTGGTGGAAACCACGCGCAAGATCACCCCGTGCTCGATCTTCTTGCCGCGCGGGTCCTGCATCTTCGGATAGTCGATCTTCTGTACTTCGACCTTGCCTGAGCCGAGATACACCACACCACGATTACCAGACATACATGTCACCTCTTTATTTGTTGTTGTAGAAGAGAGTGGATCGGGTTTCGAGCGGCAAGCTACAAGCCGCAAGAAGTGTGCACGCCGCCTTTTCTTGCGGCTTGAAGCTTGAAGCTTGCAACTACCCCCTACAGTACGACCGTCCTGTTGGCATTGAGAAACACGCGTCGCTCGATGTGATATCCCACAGCACGCGCCAGGGTCAGGCCTTCAATGTCGCGGCCCTTGGCGATCAGGTCTTCGGGATAGTGACTGTGGTCCACGGCTTCGACGCCCTGGGCGATGATCGGGCCTTCGTCCAGGTCGTTGTTGATGTAATGCGCTGTCGCGCCGACCAGTTTCACGCCCTTGTTGTAGGCCTGATGGTAAGGCTTGGCACCTTTGAAACCCGGGAGCAGCGAGTGGTGGATGTTGATTGCCTTGCCATCCAGCTTGCGGCACAACTCCGGCGACAGCACCTGCATGTAGCGGGCGAGCACCACCAACTCGGCGCCGGTGTCTTCAATGACCTTCATCACCCTGGCTTCCTGCGCCGGTTTGTCGTTGGGGTCCAGAGGGAAATGGTAGTAGGGAATGTCGTGCCAGCGCGCCAGCGGTTCGAGGTCCGGATGGTTGGAGACGACCGCGACGACGTCCATGGACAGCTGATTGATGCGCTGGCGGTAGAGCAGGTCATTGAGGCAGTGATCGGCCTTGGAGACCATGATCACCACTTTGGGGCGATAGTTGGGGGCAGTGAGTTCGAAGATCATGCCAAACGACTCGCCACGTTCGGCCAGGCCTGCACGAAATGACGCTTCGTCGAACCCGTCTGGCTGACGAAACTCGACCCGTATGAAGAAACGGCTGGACAGCCGGTCATCGAACGAATGGTGCTCGGTGACGTAGCAGCCCTGCTCGAACAGATAACGCGTCACCGCATCCACCGTGCCTAGCACGCTGGGGCAGTCGGCAGTCAAAATCCATGTGTCGGGGGCGCGGCTCATAGGTATTCCTTTGATCGTTCCCACGCTCTGCGTGGGAATGCAGTTCAGGACGCTCCGCGTCTCTCACCAAGTGACGCGGAGCGTCAGGGGTGGCGTTCCCACGCCGAGCGTGGGAACGATCAGTACTTAGCGAGCAAGCTCGCTCCCATAGGTCGTCGGCAATCCGGAGTCAGGCAGCGATGCTCAAACCGTATTCGGCGCTCGCGTCCTGCAGCCACATCCACCAGTAATCGGCGAAGCTGCGGCGGATAACGAGTTCCCAGGTGTCCTCGCCGGTTCGGCGAATCACCAGTTGCGATTTGGCAAACACGGTGCCGATGGCTTTGCCCACCGGGAAGTTGTTCGGGTGCACGTCGTAGCTGGTGGATTTCATCAGCACTTCACGAACGTTAGGCCCGGTCAGCTCAAGCAACGATTGACCGCCGCTGACGTTCACAACGGCGATGTGCAAACCGGCTAGCGCGTCACGCAGCTTCTGCTCCGCGGCAAGCTCTTCGCCGGTCGGTACGATCAGCAGCCACTCATCAGGGCCCAGCCATTGAATCGAGCTGTCGCCACTGGTTACCAGCGCGAGCGCACCCGGCAGCTCCATGCCCAATGCTTTGTGCACGCCCGCAGCGAACGCCGGATCATGACCATCGCCACGCAGGGTGAGGTGGCCGAGCAGTTTTTTCTCGCGCAGCACGACGCCCGGATTGCTGCGACCTTTGCCAATCAAGCTCTGAAGGTCAGCATGAAACAGCGGCGATTCGGCTTTGACATCGGTCGCTGGACGCTGCTGGTAAACGTTGGCTGTGGTCATAGAGCACCTGTGTTGAATTCTGTTGTTTCAGTCATCGCGGACCGCGTTCCGGGTCGGGCATGGAGCGCAGCCTGTAGGAGCCGGCTTGCTGGCGAACCGATCAGGCGGCGGGGGTGTTCAGCAATACCCCGCTCGCCCGTCCCGTCACTCCACGTTCTGCTGCTCGCCCTTCGGATCGAAAAACACCGACGACACGATTTCGGCCTCGATCACCGAGCCATCCGCCAACGGTGCGAACACCCGCTCACCCATGCGCTTGAGCCCGCCCTTCACCACACCCATGGCGAACGAATAACCCAGCGAGTTAGCTGCATAGCTGGATGTCACGTGCCCAACCATCTTCATCGGAATCGACTGCTTGGGGTCGAACACCAACTGCGCGCCTTCCGGCAGCCATTTATTCGGGTCAACCGGCTTGAGTCCGACCAGCTGCTTGCGATCTTCACGCACGCAGTCCTCACGGTTCATGCCGCGCTGGCCGATCCATGAAAACGGTTTGGTACGGCCGACGCACCAGCCCATGTTCAAGTCATCCGGGGTCATCGAGCCGTCAGTGTCCTGGCCGACGATGATGAAGCCCTTCTCGGCACGCAATACGTGCATGGTCTCGGTTCCGTAAGGCGTGAGGTTATACGCTTTGCCCGCTTCCGCGATTTTCTCGAGAACACCCATGGCGTAGTCAGCCTGGATGTTTACTTCGTAGGAAAGCTCACCGGTGAAGGAAATCCGGAACACGCGAGCCGGCACGCCAGCGACCAGGCCTTCTTTCCAGGTCATGAACGGAAACGCATCCCGGCCCAGATCGATGTCGGTCACTTCGCTGAGCAGCTTGCGGCTGTTGGGACCCGACAGCGTCAGGGTCGCGTAGTGATCGGTGACGGACGTGAAGTACACCTTCAGGTCCGGCCATTCGGTCTGCTGGTAAATCTCCAGCCACTGCAGCACCCGAGCAGCGCCGCCGGTTGTGGTGGTCATGATGAAATGGTTGTCGGCGATGCACGCGGTCACGCCATCGTCGAAGACCATGCCGTCTTCCTTGCACATCAGGCCGTAACGCGCTTTCCCCACGTCCAGCTTGGTCCAGGCGTTGGTGTAGATGCGGTTTAGAAACTCCCGCGCATCCGGACCTTGAATGTCGATCTTGCCCAGCGTCGAGGCATCCAGCAGGCCTACGCTATCGCGAACGGCTTTGCACTCGCGGCGCACGGCAGCGTGGATATCTTCGCCAGCTTTGGGGAAGTACCAAGGACGCTTCCACTGACCGACGTCTTCGAACTCAGCGCCGTTTTTCACGTGCCAGGCATGCAGCGCGGTGAAGCGCACCGGCTCGAAAATGTGCCCGCAATGCCGTCCGGCAATGGCGCCAAACGTGACCGGCGTGTAATTCGGGCGGAACATGGTGGTGCCCATTTCCGGTATTGAAACGTTCAGCGAGCGGGCTGCAATCGCCAGGCCGTTGACGTTGCCCAGCTTGCCCTGATCGGTACCAAAGCCCAGCGCGGTGTAGCGTTTGACGTGCTCGACCGATTCGAAACCTTCGCGCGTTGCCAACTCGATGGCTGCGGCGGTGACGTCATTCTGCAGGTCGACGAATTGCTTGGGCGCCCGCGCGGTGCCCTTCTCGTGCGGCACTTGAAACAACGCCAGCGTCGGTTCCTCAACGCGGCTCAGCGCCTTTGGCAACACGCCTTCAACGGGTTGGAAACCGGCCTCGCTGGCCGCACGAACGCCGCCCTCGAAACCGTCGGCCAACGAATCGCCCAGTGCATAGACGCCGTTTACACCCCCCACGCACACCCGTTTTTGCGGCGCCTCCCCCGGCACGAAACCGAGAATGTCTTCGCGCCATACCGGCTTACCACCCAAATGCGAGGCCAGGTGGACGATCGGGCTGTAACCGCCGGAGCTTGCGACAAGATCGCAATCCAGCCATTCGCCAGGACTGGCGACCTTGTGGGCTTTGACGTCGATGGCCGCCACGCGGGCGCCGCTGACGCGTTTGTTGCCCCGGGCTTCGACCACAGCGCTGCCGGTAAGAATACGGATGCCTTTGGCGCGGGCCTCCTCAACCAGCGCGCCACGCGGGTTATGACGCGCATCGGCGACAGCTACCACCTGAAGGCCGGCGTCGAGCCAGTCCAGCGCCACGCGGTAGGCGTAATCATTGTTGGTCGACAGGACCAGTTTCTTCCCGGGCGCCACGCCATAGCGGCGCACATAGGTGGAGACGGCCCCCGCCAGCATGTTGCCCGGCACGTCGTTGTTGCCATAAACCAAAGGACGCTCATGGGTGCCGGTCGCAAGGACCACACGCTTGGCGCGAACACGGTGCATGCGCTGACGCACTTGACCAATCGGGGCGCGGTCGCCCAGATGATCGGTCAGCCGCTCGTGAATGGTCAGGAAATTATGGTCGTGGTAACCGTTGACGGTCGCACGCGGCAGCAAGGTGACATTGGCCAGCCCTTCCAACTCGGCAACCACCGTCGCCACCCAATCCGCAGCTGGCTTGCCGTCCAGGCTTTCACGGCTGTCCAAAAGACTACCGCCGAACTCTTCCTGCTCATCCGCCACGATGACACGCGCACCACTGCGCCCTGCCGCCAGTGCCGCCGCGAGGCCAGCAGGGCCCGCGCCGACCACCAGGACGTCGCAGTGCTGATTGAAGTTGTCGTAGGTGTCTGGATCCAGCTCCGTCGGCGAGCGACCCAGGCCCGCTGCCTTGCGAATGTACTTCTCGTAGGTCATCCAGAACGACTGGGGGTACATGAAGGTTTTGTAGTAGAAACCCGGCGGCATCAGCTTGCCGCCGACCTTGCCGAGAATGCCCATCATGTCGGTGTTGACGCTCGGCCAGCCATTGGTGCTGGTGGCGACAAGGCCCGCGTACAACGCCTGTTGCGTGGCGCGCACGTTGGGGATCTGCGTGGCTTCGGTTGCGCCGATCTGCAGCACGGCATTCGGTTCTTCGGAACCTGCCGCGAAGATGCCCCGAGGGCGAGAGTATTTGAAGCTGCGGCCAATGATGTCGACGCCGTTGGCGAGCAAGGCCGCCGCCAGCGTGTCACCTTCGAAACCCTGGTAGCTCTGACCGTTGAAATTAAAATTCAGGGCCTTGCTGCGATCAATGCGGCCACCATTGGGCAGGCGATTGGACTGGCTCATGCCTGATCTCCCTTTCTGATCGCAGGCGATGGGTTAACGAACTGCGGCTGCACGCCGATTCGGTAGGTTTCGAGAATCTCGTAGGTCACGGTGTCTCGCGTGGTGTTGAAGTACTGCCGGCAGCCCGCCGCGTGAATCCACAACTCATGGTGCAGACCGCGTGGGTTGTCGCGAAAGAACATGTAGTCGCCCCACTCCTCGTCAGTGCAGGCAGCCGGGTCCAGCGGACGCGCGATGTGAGCCTGACCGGAGACGTGGAATTCCTCTTCGGAGCGCAGTTCGCCACAGTGAGGACAGAAGATATGCAGCATGGGAAAAGTCCTCTGTTAGTGGGCTACGGCCGCAGCGCCGTGTTCATCGATCAATGCGCCGTTGTGGAACCGGTCGATTGAGAAAGGTTTGGCCAGCGGGTGCATTTCGCCCTTGGCCAGGCTTGCCGCAAATACGTTGCCTGAGCCCGGCGTGGCCTTGAAGCCACCTGTGCCCCAGCCGCAGTTGAAGAACATGTTCGCCACAGGCGTTTTGGAGATGATCGGGCAGGCGTCCGGCGTGGTGTCGACGATGCCGCCCCATTGACGGTTCATGCGCACCCGCGACAGCACCGGAAACATTTCGACGATGGCCTGAATGGTGTGCTCAATCACGGGATAGGAACCGCGCTGACCGTAGCCGAGCCAGCTGTCGATACCCGCACCGATCACCAGGTCGCCTTTGTCCGACTGGCTGATATAGCCGTGTACGGCGTTGGACATGATCACGCTGTCGATAATCGGCTTGATCGGCTCGGACACCAGTGCTTGCAGCGGGTGGGATTCCACCGGCAGGCGGAAGCCGGCGAGCTTGGCCATGTGGCCGGAGTTGCCCGCAGTGACTACACCGACGCGCTTGGCGCCGATGAATCCCTTGTTGGTTTCAACGCCAATGCACACGCCGTTTTCCTTGCGGAAGCCGGTCACTTCGGTCTGCTGAATCAAATCCACGCCCAACGCATCGGCGGCGCGAGCAAAGCCCCAGGCCACGGCGTCGTGGCGCGCGACACCGCCGCGACGTTGCACGGTGGCGCCAATGATCGGGTAACGGGTGTTTTTCGAGCAGTCGAGGTATGGAATCTCGTCGGCCACCTGCTGGCTGTTAAGCAACTCGCCATCTACGCCGTTGAGGCGGTTGGCGCTGACGCGGCGCTCGGAGTCACGCATGTCCTGCAGGGTGTGGCACAGGTTGTAAACGCCGCGCTGGGAAAACATGACGTTGTAGTTGAGGTCCTGAGACAGGCCTTCCCATAACTTCATCGCGTGCTCGTAAAGATGCGCGGACTCGTCCCACAAGTAGTTGGAACGCACGATGGTTGTGTTACGTGCCGTATTGCCACCGCCCAACCAGCCTTTTTCGACCACGGCGACGTTGGTGATGCCGTGCTCTTTGGCCAGGTAATAGGCCGTCGCCAGGCCGTGGCCGCCGCCGCCCACAATGACCACGTCATAGACTTTTTTGGGGGTCGGCGTGCGCCACATGCGCTGCCAGTTTTCGTGATGGCTGAGGGAGTGTTTGAAGAGGCCGAAGCCCGAGTAATGCTGCATGGTGCGACTCCTGACTCAGCGGTAAACCGGGAAATCGGCGCACAGCGCGGCGACTTGGTCGGCAACGTTGGCCTCGACATCGGCGTCACCGAGGTTGTCGAGGATGTCGCAGATCCAGCCTGCCAGCGTGATGCATTGAGTAACTTTGAAGCCGCGGGTGGTCACCGCCGGAGTGCCGATGCGCAGCCCCGAGGTCACGAACGGCGATTGCGGATCGTTTGGTACGGCATTTTTGTTGACGGTAATGTGCGCGCGGCCCAGCGCTGCGTCCGCATCCTTGCCAGTCAGGCCCTGACGAATCAGGCTGACCAAAAACAGGTGGTTATCCGTCCCGCCCGAGACCACGTCGTAGCCGCGATCAATAAATACCTGCGCCATCGCCTGAGCGTTGTCGATGACCTGCTGTTGATAAGCTTTGAAACCGGGCTCCATGGCTTCTTTGAAGCACACCGCCTTGCCGGCGATCACGTGCATCAGCGGGCCACCCTGAGCGCCCGGGAACACGGCGGAATTAAGCTTCTTCTCGATCTCTTCGTTGGCCTTGGCCAGGATCAGGCCGCCACGTGGGCCACGCAGGGTTTTGTGAGTGGTGGTGGTCACTACGTCGGCGTATGGCAGCGGGTTGGGGTACAGGCCCGCGGCGACCAGACCGGCCACGTGGGCCATGTCGACGAACAGCAGCGCACCGACTTTGTCGGCGATCTGACGAAAGCGTGGGAAATCCAGAGTCTTGGAGTAGGCCGAAAACCCGGCGACGATCATCTTCGGTTTGTGCTCAACGGCCAGTCGCTCGACTTCGTCGTAGTCGATCAGCCCGGTGGCGACGTCGATGCCGTACTGCACGGCGTTGTACAGCTTGCCCGACGAAGACACCTTGGCGCCGTGGGTCAAGTGGCCGCCGTGGGCCAGGCTCATGCCGAGCAAGGTATCGCCTGCCTGCAGCAGCGCCAGATAAACCGCGCTGTTGGCCGATGACCCGGAGTGCGGTTGAACGTTGGCGTAATCTGCGCCGAACAGCAGCTTGGCGCGATCGATCGCCAGTTGTTCAACCTTGTCGACGTGCTCGCAGCCGCCGTAGTAACGCTTGCCGGGATAGCCCTCGGCATACTTGTTGGTCAGGCCGCTGCCTTGCGCCTGCATGACGCGCTTGCTGGTGTAGTTCTCGGAGGCGATCAGCTCGATATGGTCTTCCTGACGTTGCTCCTCGGCATTCATCGCCGCCAACAGTGCATCGTCATAACCTTGAATCTGGTCTTGCTTGCTGAACATCGCGGTTCTCCCAGCGGCGGCGCGGCGCCTGAATGATCGACAGAGCTTTGAACTGCCCTTTGAACCGATGTTAGGGCTGACGCAGACAGCCCAGATGCCTGCGCACGCCACGCAATGGTGCGTTTACGACATGGTTTGGCGGGGAGGGATAAATGAGCGGTTGCCGCTGCGCTTTGCAGGCATGGGTAGCGCGGTGTCAGGCTGTTTTAGCCGTCTGAATTGACGCCTTCGCGGGCAAGCGCGCTCCTACACGAAAGCGCAATGCACATGAAAATCCCCGGACGGGGCCGGGGATCTGGGTGACTCGATGTCGCGATCAGACAGCCTTGGCAGGCAACAGCCCATCCGCCCTGAACATCCCGCGAATGCCCCGCACGGCCTGACGAATCCGATCCTGATTCTCGATCAGCGCGAAGCGCACGTGGTCGTCGCCATACTCACCAAAACCGACACCCGGTGAAACGCAGACTTTGGCTTCGGCCAGCAGCTTTTTGGCGAACTCCAGCGAACCCAAATGCGCGTAAGCCTCGGGAATCTTGGCCCAGACGTACATCGACGCTTTCGGGTTTTCGACCATCCAGCCCAACTCATGCAGGCCTTTGACGAGCACATTGCGGCGCTGACGGTATTGCTCGGCGATGTCGAGCACGCATTGCTGGTCGCCTTCCAACGCTGCGATGGCCGCGACTTGCAGCGGCGTGAACGTGCCGTAGTCGTGATAGCTCTTGATGCGAGCCAGCGCGTTGACCAATTCGGGATTGCCGACCATGAAGCCGATGCGCCAGCCCGCCATGTTGTAGCTCTTGGACAGGGTGAAAAACTCCACCGCAATGTCCTTGGCGCCGGGCACCTGCATGATCGAAGGGGCTTTCCAGCCGTCATAGACGATGTCGGCGTAGGCCAGGTCGTGCACCACCAGGACGTCGTACTGTTTGGCGAGCGCTACGACGCGCTCAAAGAAGTCGAGTTCGACGCATTGGGCGGTCGGGTTGGACGGGAAACCGAGGATCATCATCTTGGGTTTCGGGATCGAGCCACGGATGGCCTTTTCCAGCTCGGCGAAGAAGTCCACGCCTGGCACCAATGGAACGGACCGCACCTGGGCGCCAGCGATGACAGCCCCGTAGATGTGAATCGGGTAGCTGGGGTTCGGCACCAGAACGGTGTCGCCCTGGTCCAGCGTGGCGAGCATCAGATGCGCTAGGCCCTCTTTGGAGCCGATGGTGACGATGGCCTCATCTTCGGGGTCGATGTCGACATCGTAGCGTTTCTTGTACCAACTGGAGATCGCCCGACGCAGACGCGGGATGCCACGCGAAGTCGAGTAGCCGTGAGTGTCTTCACGTTGGGCGACGGTGACCAGTTTCTCGACAATGTGAGGTGGCGTTGCCCCGTCGGGGTTGCCCATGCTCAAGTCGATGATGTCCTCACCACGGCGGCGAGCGGCCATCTTCAGCTCGGCGGTGATATTGAACACATAAGGGGGGAGTCGATCGATGCGCGCAAAGCGGCGCGGCGAACCTTGGTCTGCCATGGAAACCTCTCAAGACGTAAGCGCCCGGAACCGTCCGAGCGACGCTGGCCACTGCGGTGGCCTGAGGCGGAAGATACGGGCGGGGATGGCGGCTTGTCTAGAGCGATACTGCGAAATTGAGGGTGCACACACGGGCCTATTCCCGGCTAAAGCCGGTCCCACTGAATCACCGCGATTAAATAGTGGGACTGGCTTTAGCCGGGAAGGCGTCGGAGGTCACAACACAAAGCCCAGGGCGAACACGCTGCGTACATGTCCTCCAAATCACCGTCATTCGATGACCTGCCGCAGCCCGAACAACACCAAAAAATGCACCGGATAAATCAAGTAGGCCCACCGACGCATCGGCCACACACCGAACGCGGGGCGGCAGCGCAAAACGGCTAATCCAACAAGCGGGGCCAGTAAGCAAGCCACCAACGCTCCGATGGAAATCGGATCGCCCCACAGCATACCGTCGATAATCTTCGGCCATTCGTTGCTCAATAAACAGACGATTCCCGGCACAATCGCCAGCCATATCGAAGTGCGCAGCACGAGCACAAACGCCAGAGGCAGCAAAACCCCATACATGCCGAACATCAACTGCGGCCCAAACAGAACACCAATCGCCAAGGCAGCGATACCCAGCACTCTCGCCGGCCAGGCGCTGCTCAAGCCACCCTGCGCCACCAGCAAACCCAGCGCCAACGTTGGCAAGACATTGAGCGTGGTGACCTCTTCGGCCATATACAGCCGATAAGGAAGCTCCGCGATCACCGAAAACAGCGCCAGCCACGCCAGATATTTCCAGCGGATCGGCCGGGCAGCGCTTGTGCGGGTGCGCACGACATTTACCGCAATCGCCAGGCAAAACCACGGGAACGCCAGGCGGCCCGGGACGTATAACCAGTCAGCATCCCAGCCGACATAGCGCAGGTGATCCATCACCATGCTCAGCATTGCCAGCCACTTGAGCAGGTCCAGCGCGCGATCTCGCTCAGGTGCGGTTGCGGTTTTCAGTTCGGTCATGTGCCCTCGTTGTCTGGCTGAAATTTCTGACGCAAGAATGCATGACCAAACCGCTCAATCTTGGTTACAGTCGCAGCCTTCGATTACAGGGAAGCGGCCATGTCAGACCAAAGCCAGCAGTTTGCCAGCGACAACTATTCGGGAATTTGCCCGGAAGCGTGGGCGGCCATGGAGCAAGCCAACCACGGCCACCAGCGTGCCTACGGCGACGACCAGTGGACAGCGCGCGCGGCCGATCAATTCCGTCAGTTGTTCGAAACCGACTGCGAGGTGTTTTTTGCCTTCAACGGCACGGCGGCCAATTCCCTGGCACTCTCCTCGCTTTGCCAGAGCTACCACAGCGTCATCTGCTCCGAAACGGCCCACGTCGAAACGGACGAATGCGGCGCGCCGGAGTTCTTTTCCAACGGCTCCAAACTGCTCACCGCACGCAGCGAGAATGGCAAGCTGACCCCCGCTTCCATTCGCGAAGTCGCGCTCAAACGCGCTGACATTCACTATCCAAAACCCCGCGTGGTCACACTGACCCAAGCCACGGAAGTGGGGAGCGTCTATCAGCCGCAAGAGCTGAAAGCTATCAGCGACACCTGCAAAGAGCTGGGACTGAACCTGCACATGGACGGTGCCCGTTTCGCCAATGCGTGCGCATTTCTCGGCTGCTCGCCAGCCGAGCTGACCTGGAAAGCCGGCGTCGATGTGTTGTGCTTTGGCGGGACCAAAAACGGCATGGCGGTGGGTGAGGCGATTCTGTTTTTCAACCACAAGCTCGCCGAAGACTTTGACTACCGCTGCAAACAGGCCGGTCAACTCGCCTCGAAGATGCGATTCCTGTCTGCGCCGTGGGTAGGTTTGCTGGAAAACGACGCCTGGCTCAAGCACGCACGCCACGCCAACAGCTGCGCTCAACTGCTGGCTGAGCTGGTGAGGGGTATTCCCGGCGTGGAATTGATGTTCCCGGTGCAGGCCAACGGCGTTTTCCTGCAATTGTCCGAAGCGGCCATTGCCGCGCTAACGGCGAGAGGCTGGCGGTTTTACACCTTCATCGGCAGCGGCGGCGCTCGTTTCATGTGCTCGTGGGACACAGAAGAATCCCGCGTGCGGGAGCTGGCAGCGGATATCCGGTTGGTAATGGGGAGCTGAGTCTGTCTGGGGATTGCAGCCATTGTAGGAGCGCGCTTGCCCGCGAAAAATTGGACGACCACCGGGGATGTGGTGGTGGACTGAACCGGCTATTCGCGGGCAAGCGCGCTCCTACACGTTGGAACTTGGATTCGACAGCAGGGCCGCGTTCACTCCCACACAGACGGCGTTTGCTGCGCGACAGAGCGGCGTTTAGACGAGGCAAGTCGCCCTCGGATGATGCCTGTCGGCAGATCCTGCCTTAATCCTCACCTGGCGCCGGCGATGGAAATCAGCCCTGCGCAATCACCTTTTCAATCACCTCAACCGTCGCGCTGACCTTGTCTTCATAACGGCTCAGTGCCTGGGCGTGCTGCTGCTTGAGTTCGATCTGCCTGGAACACAGGTTCAACGCAGCCAGCACCAGAAGCCGATCGCCGATCAGCGTCGGGTAGCTGCGTTTGGTTTCGAACAACGCTGATTTGAGCATGGCGACCGCGTCCATCAAGGTCTGCTCCTGTCCGGCGGGCGCCTTGATCGTGTAGTCGTTACCAAGGATGGAAATAACCTTGGCGCCGTCCTGATCAGTGATCATGCGTCAACCGCACTGACGCTGGTAGCGCGGTCAACCAGCGCTTGAATACGCGCCGCCGTTGCGCCCTGCTTCTCTTCCTGCTCCATCAGACTCAACTGCAGACTGTCGTTGTCATCCCTGGCTTGCTTCAACGCATCGTTGAGCTGCGCGTTCGTGTTCTGCAGTTCCTGATTGTGCTGTACCAGGTCACTGACGAGCTTTTCCAACTGGCTTAGGGATGCTTCCAACATTTTGATATCTCAGGCAAATTTCAAAGGGCGCGTACGATAAAGAAAAGTCACTTTAGCTACCAGTGAAATCAGGGCAATTACGCCACTACACCGACCAACAAGCACTTCTACTGCTTCTATTCCGCAAAACGCATAACGGCCCTGATTGACTGCGTTTTTGCGATCTTGTTCCGGCTGTTCGTCAGATCAATGGCTGCGACATAAGCGCACAGCGAAGACAGGCGGCTTCAAGTCCCGATGGGGGCGTCCGATAACCCGTGCATCTCTGTCGCTTTTATCTTTCGCCTCGCATGGATCGCGGCCTTCCTGGAACCGTAATGTCCCTACGTAATTTGAATATCGCGCCCCGCGCCTTCTTGGGCTTTTCCGTCATTGGTCTGTTGATGCTGATTCTGGGCGTCTTCGCTTTGTCGCAGATGAACAAGATCAACAACGCCAATGAAGTCATGGCCACCAACAGCATGCCGAGCATCAAGGCGCTGGATAAGCTGACCGAAGGCAGCATTCGCCTGCGAGTGCTCTCCTATCGCCTGATGCTCAACCGCGAACCTGAAACGCTGCAGAAAACCACCGAGCTGCTGGCCATGCGCAACAAGCAGATCGACGACGCCCGTGCGATTTACGTCAAGCTGATCTCTGCGCCGGAAGAACAGTCTGCCTACGATCAGTACGTGCAGCTGCTCAATGACTACCGCCAGCTCGAAAGCCGCATGAAGTCGCTGAGCCAGGCCAACGACATGACCGAGCTGACCCGCTTGCTCAGCGCCGATCTGCAGATCAATTCGGACCAGATGAACGTGGCGCTCGGCAAGCTGGTGGAGATGAATACCCAGCAGCTCAATCAGGCCAGTGCAGATGCCAGCAAGCAGTACTCATCGGCATTCACCATGGTCGTCACGCTGCTGATCATTGCTACCGTGCTGACGCTGCTGTTCGCCTGGTTGCTGACCAAGAGCATCACCCAGCCCATCGATTCTGCGCTGAAGGCCGCCGAGGACATTGCCGAAGGCGACCTGACGCGCACCATCACAGTGGACGGTACCGACGAAGCGGGCCGTTTGCTGGCGGCCATGCTGAAGATGCAGTCCAAGCTGCGTGACACCCTGCAGCGCATTTCCGGTTCGGCGACTCAGCTGGCTTCTGCCGCCGAAGAGCTGAACGCCGTCACCGACGAAAGCGCGCGGGGCCTTTCCCAGCAGAACAACGAAATCGAACAGGCGGCCACCGCAGTCAACCAGATGACCAGCGCCGTGGAAGAAGTCGCGCGCAACGCGGTCAGCACTTCGGAAGCGTCGAAAAACGCCACCACGTCCGCCAGCGATGGCCGCGACCTGGTACAGGAAACCGTCAGCGCGATCGAGCGCATGAGTAACGATGTGCAAAGCACGTCCACGCTCATCGGCAACCTGGCAGACGAGTCCCGTGACATCGGCAAAGTGCTGGATGTCATTCGCGGCCTGGCCGACCAGACCAACCTGCTCGCCCTTAACGCCGCCATCGAAGCCGCCCGCGCGGGTGAGGCTGGCCGTGGTTTTGCCGTGGTCGCCGACGAAGTCCGTGCCCTCGCCCATCGCACTCAGCAGTCGACCAGCGAAATCGAACGCATGATCGGCAGCATCCAGGGCGGTACCGAGCAAGCCGTGAATTCCATGCGCAGCAGCACCGAACGCGCCGAATCCACGCTGAACATCGCCAAAGGCGCTGGCCTTGCGCTGGACACCATTAACAGCGCAGTCGTGGAAATCAACGAACGTAATCTGGTGATCGCCAGTGCTGCCGAAGAGCAGGCGCAGGTCGCGCGCGAAGTGGACCGTAATCTGGTGAACATCCGCGACCTCTCGACTCAATCGGCGACCGGTGCCAATCAGACCAGCGCTGCGAGTAACGAGCTGTCGCGCCTGGCCGTGGATCTGAACGGGATGGTTGCGCGCTTCAAGGTGTAAGCAACCCGTCGATCACAGTGTAGGAGCGCGCTTGCCCGCGAAAAAAACAACGCGGTCTCTCAGGTAGACCGCGTCATCGTTCATCGCGGGCAAGCGCGCTCCTACACAGCTCGATCAATACTCAATCCGCACATCTCCCTTTGGCACGCTGCAGCAGGCCAGGATGTAGCCTTCATCGACGTCGTCGTCAGTAATCCCGCCGTTGTGTTCCATCTCGACCTCCCCGCTCAGCTTCATCACCTTGCAGGTGCCGCAGATGCCCATACCGCATGCCTTGGGAATCATCAGGCCGAGCTTGGCGGCTGCAGCGTGGACGGTTTCGCCTGGCGCGACGCGAATACTCTTGCCGGTGTCGGTGAATTCCACCTGATGCAGGTCAGCGACATCCACATCGGGCGCATCAGCCGCCTGCTCGGCCTGTTCGACTGCGTCGGCGCGAGCCTCCGGAGGCGTCGCGCCAAATGACTCTTCATGGTACTGAGCCATGTTGAAGCCGTTGGCTTCAAGCAACCTTTTGACGGCGCTCATGTAAGGCGTCGGCCCGCAGCAGAACACCTCGCGCTCCATGAAATCCGGCGCCATCAGTTCAAGCATCTTCTGGTTCAGATAGCCCCGGTATCCTGCCCACGGCTCGCCCAACCCGTGCTTCTCACAGACGATGTGCAGCGAGAAGTTGTTGATGCGCGATGCCATCTGTTCCAGTTCGCGGTGGTAGATGATGTCTTTGGGCGAGCGCGAGCTGTGGACAAAGACCATGTCCACGTTGGCGTTGGTGTCGTAATACCAGCGCGCCATGGACATGACCGGCGTGATGCCGACGCCGCCGCTGAGGTAGAGGATTTTCGGATTCGGAAAGTCGATGGCATTGAACAGGCCCACCGGCCCGTGCACTGCCAGCTCCTGCCCTTCATGCAGCGTGTCGTGCAGCCAGTTTGAAACTTTGCCGCCAGGCACTCGCTTGATGGTGATCGAGAAACTGTACGGCACCGAGGGCGAACTGGAGATGGTGTACGAGCGCATGATCGGCACGCCGTCGATCTCCAGCTCCAGCGTCACAAACTGGCCGGGCTTGAAGAAGAACAGTATTGGCTGGTCAGCCATGAAGCAGAACGTGCGCACGTCCCAGGTTTCCTGGATCACTTTGACGACCCGCACCAGGTGCCGACCATTGGCCCACGTCTGGGTGTTGACCGGGCTCAGGAAACTCTGGGACATGCTCATTCTCCACGGCCGACGGTCGGCCTCTCATGGTGGCGATTCTGCGTAACGCAGGATCCGCCTATTTACCTATCAGCGACATTCACATACTTATGGCGACCAGCCCCGGTCTATAGGGGCTGCGCCGTCGGAAACGGATTCGGCCATGTCGCCCATGGACAAGATTCACGTCGCGCCCGGCTCCACACTCGCCATCAGTTCGTTACAGATTCTTTAGCTATCCGCGTACACATCAGTCACCACCGCCGTTTCGCGCGCATGGTCACACACCCAACGTATCAGCCACATTGGTAGGCTGCGCAACGCGCGGCCTGAGGACTTGAAAGATGGACGTCACCGCAACTCTGAGCTTGGGCGATCCGCTGGAACCTGCGCGCAAGGCGACTGCCGAGATGCTGCAAACACGCGAGCGCACTTACTCGCTGCCGCAGCCTTTCTACAGCGATGAGCGGCTGTTTGAAATCGACATGCAGGAAATCTTTCAGAAAGAGTGGCTGATCGCAGGCATGACCTGTGAGGTGCCGGCCAAAGGCAATTTCCTCACGCTTCAGATCGGCAAGAACCCGATTCTGGTGGTGCGGGCACCGGACGGTTCGATCAACGCCTTCCATAACGTCTGCCGCCACCGTGGCTCGCGCCTGTGTACGAAGGAGAAAGGCAAGGTCGCCAAGCTCGTGTGCCCTTATCACCAATGGACGTACGAGCTCGACGGTCGCCTGCTGTATGCGGGAACCGAGATGGGCGCGGACTTCGACATGAAGCAGTTCGGCCTCAAGCCGGTGCATTGCAAGGTGGCGGGCGGTTACATCTTCATCAGCATGGCGAGCAACCCTCCCGCCATTGACGCGTTCCTGCAGACGCTGAATCACTACATGGAACCCTACGACATGGAGAACACCAAGGTGGCGGTGCAAACCACCCTGGTCGAAAAAGCCAACTGGAAGCTCGTTCTGGAAAACAACCGCGAGTGCTACCACTGCAACGCTTCGCACCCCGAGTTACTGAATACTTTGCTGGAGTGGGACGACGTTACCGACCCACGTGCCGACCAGGCCTTCAAGGACCACGTCGCTGCCTCTGCCGCAGCCTGGGAAGCCGAGAAGATCCCGTTTGCCCACGCAAGTTTTGGCTTGCGTAACCGTATCGTGCGCATGCCGCTGCTCAAAGGCACCGTATCGATGACGATGGACGGCAAGCCCGGCAGCAAGAAACTGATGGGGCGCATTCAGAACCCGGATCTGGGCTCGATGCGTATCCTGCACTTGCCGCATTCGTGGAACCACTGCATGGGTGATCACGTGATCGTATTCACCGTGTGGCCCGTCAGTGCGCAGGAAACCCTGGTCACCACCAAGTGGCTGGTGCACAAGGACGCTGTCGAGGGTGTGGATTACGACGTCGCTCGCCTGCGCGAAGTCTGGGACGCCACCAATGATCAGGACCGTCGGCTGGCCGAAGAAAACCAGCGCGGCATCAACTCTGTCGCGTATCAGCCAGGGCCGTATTCAAAAACCTATGAATTCGGGGTGGTTAACTTCATCGACTGGTACAGCGCCAAGCTGCTGGAGAACATGGGCGCCGAACCTGCTTCGTATTTGAAAGGCGTGGCGGTTAATCACGAATAAGGTTTCACCTGGCTTAGGCAGCACATCACTGCGGGCAACCGCGCCCCATAGGCATACGACCTGTAGGAGCGCGCTTGCCCGCGATGCTTTTTGTCCTGTGTATAAATTAGGGAGCACTGATACCGAACCATCGTAGATCGCG
The DNA here is from genome assembly GCF_000759445.1 of Pseudomonas lutea. Lineage (NCBI taxonomy): Bacteria > Pseudomonadati > Pseudomonadota > Gammaproteobacteria > Pseudomonadales > Pseudomonadaceae > Pseudomonas > Pseudomonas lutea. Next base: position 226,815 of record NZ_JRMB01000004.1, on the reverse strand, counting down.
TATCGCCCGATAAAGCGCGGGTAGCTGGTTAAGAAATGACCAGCCGGACCATCGGCCCGGTTTCAGTGGAGCTGCCAGGTACACGAACACGTTATCCACAGAACAACCAACAGCCTATGTGCGTAACTCTGCACGACCCTTGTGGAAAACTCGATACATGACTGTTCTTGAGCGTAAAGGCTTAACCGCGGACCATTGCCCGCACGATTGATCATATTTTGATCATATGTCTGAAAGCCTTTTGGAACGAGGCCTGTAGAGGATCACGAACATCTTATCCACATGTGCGCACACAGAGATTGTGGGTAAGAAAAATGCACGCGTGCTCAGCCCTGTGGAAAAACCTGCAGCGAATCAGGGAGATAGCTGATCAAATATTAGCCACGGCGCCAGAAGCACCGCAATTGAAGGGCTACAGCAATGGCTGAACAGTTTATCCACAGGCGGATCAACAGCGATTGTGGGTAATACACGAATCCAGCAACCGAATCGGACGCGTCTGACATTCATACCCTTTCGAGAGCGGTAGACTGCCGCCCATCATCGATTCGGAGTGATCAGAAATGACAGTACCGGTACGTTTCTCTGAGCGGGTTGTCCTTCGGGCCAACGCTCAGCTGATACAACAACGCGGGCGACCCACCAGCCTTCCAAGGGAGCTGCTGGGTATCGTGACCTACAGACCCAGAACGGTTGAAGAGATCAAAAGCGCATTTGCCTGCGCCTACGCAAAAATGCAACGGACCTGATGACCATGTCCAAAGCAGGCTACAACTATATCTATAAGGAGCTGGTGGCGGACGAGAGCGACATTCTGGGCAAGCTGGCCTACTCGAGCTACAAGCGGCAGAAAATCGAGTACATTCAGGCGTTTATTGCGAAGCATGGAGATGAGCCGAAGGATTCCGATTTATCGGCTTTCCATGACATCAGCAACAACGCTTCTCAGCTGGATGTTTACAGAAGCCAAGCGGCCCAGCTGGCTGTAAGTTTTCTGGAAACGTCACTTGCAAATGAAGCCAAAGAGCTTGAGGAGCTGTACCTGGCCAGAGCGAATAACGAAATTCGATCGTTCAGGCCCGGATTCTGGTCGGGCGTGTCTCAAAGCGTCATTGGTTCAGGCTGTTTTATCCTGCTGGTCGGATGCCTGGTGTTTTTCACCTGGAGCCTCAAACAAGGACCGCGACAGGTCATCGAACAAGTCTTCGACGTAGCGATCATTGATTCGCCATCGGCGGAGCAAGCGGTAGAAAGCCGGCCGCCAGACCAATCGCTTCCAGCTGAAAAAGGCGCCACTTAGGGCGCCTTTTCCAATGCTGAAAAGCATTCAACGCACCACGCCCTCCTCCACCAGCAGTTTCAAAATAGCCGCCGCCCCTTCTTGCGCACTGACGCCCTTGAGTACCTGGCCGCCGCCTCCGCTCGCCTTGGCCGTCGCGGCCTTCATACGGTCGGCACCGCTCTTGGCCTTGATCACCTTCAGGCGCTTGGGTCTGGGCTTGGCGGGGCTGAGTTGGGCGCTTGTGGATATCTCGTCAATGACGACTTCAATGTCCTCCACATCGAGCAGACCGCGTTGCGCCGGACCGAATGCGCTCTGACGCGGCTTGGGGGCGGCGTTATCCACAGTGGCGAGCAAAGGTAATCGCACTTTCAGTCGGCGGCGTTGACCACGGGGCAACGCCTGAAGCACCAGGGCGCTGCCATTGCTGATGCTTTCGACCTCGGCCAAACCGACAACCAACGGCCAGCCAAGTTTTTCGGCCAGCAGATAAGGGAGCATTCCAGAGCCCTCACCGGTTTCAGCCTGGCTGCCCGTCAGCACCAACTGTACCCCGGCCTCGCGGATGTAGTCCGCGAGCCCAGGCAATGCGTCGGCACCTGTTGGCTGCGAAAGCACATGAAGTTCGTCCAGGCCCATCCCCAAGTAACCGCGCAACGCTGGCTCATCGGCATCCCCTGCGTGCAACACATGCAAGTTATCCCCAGCCAGTTGCAAACCAAGCTCGACCGCGCGCGCATCCTGCTCGGCGCGTCTAGGTCGTCCGGAGGTGGGATGAGCGCCAACTGACACCAGGGTGATCACGTGCAACGCGCTTTTATCCACAGACCCATCGGTGTCAGGCCGCATCTCGTTTCGCCCCATTTCGGTAGTGCTCGACCGCTTCGATGAGCGCTTCGAGGATGGCAGAGCTCTCGCCGATGACCGACAAGTCAGCCCGCTTGATCATGTCGCAGGTCGGGTCAACATTGACGGCCACAACTTTGTCGCAGGTACCGATACCCTGCAGATGCTGGATCGCCCCGGAAATACCTACTGCCACGTAAACGCGCGCGGTTACCCACGTGCCAGAGGCGCCGACCTGCCGATCCCGAGTCATGAAGCCATCATCCACCGCCACCCGGGATGCGCCTTCGGTCGCCCCCAGCGCAACAGCGGTTCGATGAAACAGCGACCAGTCCTTGACTCCGTTGCCGCCTGAGAAAATGAACTCCGCTTCCGACATGGGGATAAGTGCGGGATCAACCGCCACAGCCCCCAAATCCTCAATACGCGTCAGGCTACGCGGAGCGGCTGTGGATAACTCGACCGGCAACGCTTCATGCCGCGTTTCGCTGACAGGCTCTGCACACTCGGCGGCTGCCAGGATCAGGCGCGACAGCGGACGCGACAAGTCTTCAGTGCCCGCGCCAGCACGCCCAATGCACGTATCGCCCGACACCTGCCACACACGGGTCGACGGGCGCTCGCCCAGACTGGCCGCAAACCGCCGACCCAGTTCGCCTCCGCCATTTCGGCTGTCGGGCAGCAGCCAGTGACGCGGGGCAAACTGGTTATCCACAGTACGCAACCCTTGAATACGTTGTTCCGGTGAGTAACCCGCGAACTCGTTGCCTTGCATAACCAACAGCCGATCAACGCCGGCGATGTCGAAGGCAATCTCCTTGTGCTCGCCAAACACCACCGCCAGCACCGCGCCCTCGCCGCCCGCCATCTTGTGAGCCAGACCCAGCATGTCACGGTCGTGACTGTTCAAGCGGCCGCCAACCATGTCAGGCACGACGGCAATGTAAAAGGACGGCTCGGTCACTCGATGCAGGGGTAGCTGCACGTCAACCGACACCGAACGTTTGGCCATGCCGCCCTGCTGGGCACCGCTTCGATCAATTCGCTTGATCCCGTTTGGGCCGATAAAGCCCGCGCCATGCACGTTCTTGCGCATTACGCCGTTAGGCCCCATCCAGCTGGCTTGTGTCGGTTGCATGGCGGCGTGCAGAGGATGCAGCCGGTTGCGTGCGATCCATTCGGCATGGGGGTCGCGGCGGATGATGTCGCTCATCAGTGCGCCTCCGCAGGTTCACGTCGAGCCGCTGCCGGTTTTGCAGGCGCGGGTTGATCAAGCAGTGCGTCAGCGACCAGTTCGGCGATGTCTTTGATCATCGGCCGAGGCTCGACCACGCCTTCAAGCATGGCGGTGCATTGTGGACAACCCACTGCGACCAATTCAGCGCCGGTTTCGCGGATGTCTTCCATGCGCATGTCGGGGATGCGCTGCCTGCCGGGGATGTCAGTGATCGGCGCACCGCCACCGCCACCGCAGCAACGTGAACGAAAGCCCGACCGGGCCATTTCCTTGACCTCAATGCCGAGCGCACGCAGTACGTCTCGCGGCGCCTGGTATTCACCGTTGTAACGTCCCAGATAGCACGGGTCGTGGTAAGTCACACTGGAGCCTTTGTGCTGGCCCAGGTTGAGCGCGCCGCCACCAATCAGTTCGGCCATGTAGGTGCTGTGGTGCTGCACCAGGTAGTGACCATCGAACGCACCGTATTCATTTTTCAGGACGTGAAAACTGTGCGGGTCGCAGGTGACGATGCGTTTGAAATCGTACTGCGCCAGCGTCTTGATGTTGCGCCGGGCGAGCATCTGGAATGTTGCTTCATCGCCCAGACGACGCGCGACATCACCGCTGTCGCGCTCTTCGAGACCCAGCACGGCAAAGTCGACCCTGGCGGCTTTGAGCACTTTGACGAAGGCGCGCAGGGTGCGCTGATTGCGCATATCGAAGGCGCCGTCACCCACCCAGAACAGCACGTCGACGGTTTTTCTGTCGCTCATCACGTCCAGGCTCAGGTCAGCTGCCCAGTTCATGCGCCCACCGGGTGCAAAGCCGCCGGGGTTGTCCGTGGCGATCAGGTTTTCCAGCACCTCGGCGCCTTTATTGGGAGTGGCGCCTTTTTCCAGCGTCAGATACCTGCGCATGTCGACGATGGCGTCCACGTGCTCGATCATCATCGGGCACTCTTCTACGCAGGCGCGGCAGGTGGTGCAGGACCACAAGGTTTCCGCATCGACCAGCCCGTTGACGATCGGTTGATGCGGGTTGCCGCCGTGCTCGCCAATGGGCTTGCCCTTGCCGTCCAGCGACGGGTATGGGCTACCGGCGAAAGAGGCGTCGGTGCCGCCCGCCAGACCCACCACCATGTCCTGAATCAGCTTCTTCGGGTTCAGCGGCTGACCCGCAGCAAACGCTGGACAGGCCGCTTCGCACTTGCCGCATTGCACGCAGGCGTCGAAACCGAGCAGCTGGTTCCAGGTGAAGTCCTTGGGTTTTTCCACGCCCAACGGTGCGGTCTTGTCAGTGAGATCCAGAGGCTTGAGCCCGGTCGAGCGACCGCCGCCGAAACGCTCGGGTCGACGGTGCCAGGCCAAATGCAGCGCGCCGGCAAAGGCATGCTTCATCGGCCCTCCCCACGTGATGCCAAGGAATAGCTCGCAAATGCCCCAGAGCACGCCAATGCCCAAGATGATTGCCAGCAGCCAGCCGCCAAAGTTGTCCGGAAGAATGCCCGCGACCGGCAAGGTAACAATGAAAAACGAGCCCGAGAACGCCAGCAAGCTTTTGGGCAGGCGCATCCACGGCCCTTTTGACAGGCGGCTTGGCGGCTGGCGGCGACGCAGATACATGAAGATTGCGCCCACAAACATCACAGCCGACATCAGCAAAAGCGCATAACCAAGGACACGGTTATGCAGGCCGAACCCGTGGACGAGAATCGCCAGTACGATCGACGCAACGGCGCCGCCTGCGGTGGCCACATGGGTGTTGGCGATGTACTTGTCGCGCGCGACAACGTGGTGCAGATCCACCATATAGCGCTTGGGCATCGCCAGCAGGCCGCCAAACAGGTCGACTTTCGCCGCACGCCCGTTGCGCCACATGGCCGCACGCCTGAAGGCGCCGAGGACGGCGAGCCCCAAGGCAGCGAAGATCAGGACAGGAAGAAGGGTGTTGAGCATGATGGCTCCTACAGGTGTACCGAATCTTTCTTTGTAGGAGCGCGCTTGCCCGCGATTCAGGCAGTGCGGTTTCTCAGGCAGACCGCGTCATCGTTCATCGCGGGCAAGCGCGCTCCTACAGAATCACCATCAAAAATCTTTGCACAGCCGCAACGCGTCATAGATCGCCGCGTGGGTATTGCGCTGCGCCACGCAGTCACCGATACGAAACAGCAGATACCCGTCTCCCGGCTGACTCAACGACGGCTGCGGCTGGATCGCAAAAAGGGCGTCGATGTCGATCTGGCCCTTGTTGCGCGAGCCTTCCTTCATCCCGTAATACAGCGCTTCATCCGGGCGCACGCCGTTCTCGATCACGACCTGGTCAACTACCCGCTCCTCTTTGGCACCGGTGTATTCGTTCTCCAGCACCGCGACCAGCTTGTCACCCTCGCGATAGACCTTTTCCAGCATCAGGTCGCCGGTCATGACCACTTCCTTGGGGTACATGCTGCGGTAGTAGGTCGGGAACGACGTACCGCCGATGGCGACCCCCGGCTTGATGTCGTCGGTGACGATCTCCACCTGGCTGCCCTTGTCGGCCAGGAAATCCGCCACCGACATGCCGGTGAATTCGCAGATGGTGTCGTACACCAGCACGTTCTTGCCCGGCGCAACTTTGCCGTCCAGCACGTCCCAACTGCTGACAATCAACCCTTCGGCCGCGCCCCAGTGCTCGTTCTGTTCCACGAATGGGTGGCCGCCCACTGCCAGCACCACGACGTCCGGACGCAAGTCCATGATGGTCGCGATGTCTGCCGCCGTGCCCAGTCGCAGATCAACCCTCAGTCGCGCCAACTCCAGTTGGTACCAGCGCGTAATGCCGGCAATCTGATCGCGCTGCGGTGCTTTCGACGCGGTGGTGATCTGTCCGCCAATGGCCTCTTTTTTCTCGAACAGCGTCACGTCATGGCCGCGCTCGGCAGAGACGCGCGCGGCTTCCATCCCCGCAGGTCCCGCACCCACGATCACCACCTTGCGTTTCACGCCCGTGGTTTTTTCGATGATGTGCGGCACACCCATGTATTCACGAGACGTGGCGGCGTTCTGGATGCACAGCACGTCCAGGCCCTGATATTGACGGTCGATGCAGTAGTTGGCACCGACGCACTGACGGATCTGATCGACCTGACCCATTTTGATCTTGGTGATCAGGTGCGGGTCGGCGATGTGCGCACGGGTCATGCCGACCATGTCGACGTAGCCGCCTTCGAGAATGCGCGTCGCCTGATTCGGGTCCTTGATGTTCTGCGCGTGCAAGACTGGCGCCTTGACCACTTCCTTGATGCCAGCCGCCAGGTGCAGAAACGGCTCCGGTGGATAACTCATGTTCGGGATAACGTTGGCAAGGGTGTTGTGCGTGTCGCAGCCCGAGCCCACCACCCCGATGAAGTCGATCATCCCGGTCTGGTCGTAGTACCTGGCGATTTCCTTCATGTCTTCGTGGCTGAGGCCGTCCGGGTGAAACTCGTCGCCGCACAGGCGCAGGCCCACGCAAAAGTCGGGGCCGACTTCCTTGCGCACCGCCTTGATCACTTCCAGCCCGAAACGCATGCGGTTCTCGAAACTGCCGCCCCATTCATCGGTGCGCTTGTTGACCCGCGGGCTCCAGAACTGGTCGATCATGTGCTGGTGCACCGCCGACAGCTCGACGCCGTCCAGCCCACCGGCCTTCGCGCGTGCCGCGGCGCTGGCGTAGTTACCGATCACCCGCCAGATTTCCTCCGGCTCAATGGTTTTGCAGGTCGCGCGGTGTACCGGCTCACGAATCCCCGACGGCGACATCAATGTCGGCCAGTGATCGCCGTCCCAGCGGGAGCGCCGACCCATGTGGGTAATCTGGATCATGATCTTGGCGCCGTGCTTGTGCATGGCGTCGGCGAGGTTCTGGAAGTGCGGGATGATCTTGTCGGTCGCCAGGTTGACGGACTTCCACCACCCTTGCGGACTGTCGATCGCGACGCTGGACGAGCCGCCGCAAATGGCCAGACCGATGCCGCCCTTGGCTTTCTCCTCGTAGTACTTCACGTAACGGTCTGTGGTCATGCCGCCGTCGGTGGCGTAGACCTCTGCGTGAGCGGTACTCAGTACGCGGTTGCGAATGGTGAGCTTGCCGATTTGAATCGGTTGAAACATCGCTTCGAAAGCCATGACGGAAACCTCGACTTACAACGGCTTGACGACAAACAGGCCGTCGTCGTGACCTTCTTCCGAACCGCTGTAGACCTGTTCGGCCACAGTACGAACGGCGCTGCCTTTGGCGGCAAGAATCTGGTCCATCGCACCGGCGAACCAGCCGGTGAACATGTAATCGACCTTGCGCCCCACCTTGCCGTACACGTACACAAAGCAGGAGTGCTCCAGCCTGATGCTGGCGGTGCCTTTGTCCAGGTCGATGTCTTGAATCTTGAACAGGCCCCACCCGCGCTGGGACAGGCGGTTCATGTAATGCTCAAACACCGCGACGCCTTCAATCCCGTGACACTCGGCTTCCTTCTCGCACCAGTGCCAGGCGGATTTATAGCCGGCTTTGTAGAGGATCTCGGCGTACGCCTCGGCGCCCAGCACTTCTTCGATGCCCATGTGGTTATTGACGAAGAAATGGCGCGGCACGTACAGCATCGGCAGGGCGTCGGAGGTCCAGACGCCGGTCTCGCTGTCGACTTCGATGGGCAATTGCGGGGCGATCTTGGCCATGGAAACTTAACTCCGGAAAATTCGGTTGGATGTCTTCTGCCCGCAGGCAGAAGAGAAATTCAGTGCGCGATAGGTGCGATGAGGCTTATTCGCCCCAGACATCGCCCAGGATGCGAACCCAGTTTTCGCCCATGATCTTGCGCACCACGCGTTCGGAATGGCCGCGCTTGAGCAGGGTTTCGGTGAGGTTCGGGAATTCGCCGACGGTGCGGATGCCCAGCGGGTTGATGATCTTGCCGAAGTTGGTCAGACGACGGGCGTAGCCCTTGTCATGGGTCAGGTATTCAAAAAACTCCTGACCGTGACCCTGAGTGAAGTCGGTGCCAATGCCGATGGCGTCTTCGCCAACAATGTTCATCACGTATTCAATGGCTTCGGCGTAATCGTCGATGGTCGAATCGATACCCTTGGCCAGGAACGGCGCGAACATGGTCACGCCGACAAACCCGCCGTGGTCGGCGATGAATTTCAGCTCGGCGTCGGATTTGTTGCGCGGGTGCTCTTTAAGGCCTGAAGGCAGGCAGTGAGAGTAGGTGACAGGCTTCTTCGATTCGAGGATGACTTCCTCGGAGGTCTTGGAGCCTACGTGGGAAAGGTCGCACATGACGCCGACGCGGTTCATTTCCGCGACGATTTCACGGCCGAAACCCGACAGCCCGCCGTCACGCTCGTAGCAGCCCGTGCCCACCAGATTCTGGGTGTTGTAGCACATCTGCACGATGCCCACGCCCAGCTGTTTGAAGATCTCGACGTAGCCGATCTGGTCCTCGTAAGCATGGGCATTCTGGAAGCCGAACAGGATGCCGGTCTTGCCCAGCTCCTTGGCCTTGCGGATGTCGGCGGTGTTACGCACCTGGATCACTAGGTCACTGTTCTCACGAATCAGCTTCTGGCTGGTGGCGATGCTGTTGACGGTCTGTTGGAAACCTTCCCACACCGACACCGTACAGTTGGCCATGGTCAGGCCGCCTTTGCGCATGTCCTCGAACAGCTCACGGTTCCATTTGGCAATGATCAGCCCGTCAATGACGATGCTGTCGGCGTGTAATTCGGCTGGGCTCATCAGGCGGTCCCCTGGGGTTCTTTAATGGCCGGAAGGTCTGCCGGCGCTTTGGGGTCAGCATATGCCTGAGGGTCGGAGGAGCCGGGTGCAAAAACGACAGGGGAATTGCCGAAAGCGTCAAGAAACGACAAAGGCGGAGCGTGGTCTTTTGATCACCTTATTTGATACCTGTTCTTTGCCCCGCGCTTGGGCGAGAATCCATTTCATCTCTGACTCGGAAAGTCCCAATGAAAACCATTTTTCTGGCTCTGGCTTTATTCGCGACAGGCGCACATGCAGCGGCAAACCCGGACGCTACCCCGTGTGACGGTGTGGACGAGGACAAGCAGACGCTTGAGTGCTCGGTCTACAGCCGCGACTCGGCGGAAAAGTTGTTGAAAGAGAATTTCCAGAACGTGCTGGCCCGGGTAGACGTTCAGTTCGGCGCCAACAAGGTGCAAGCGAAGGAATTCACCGACAAGCTGACCGTCGCCCAGGAAGCCTGGAAAAAATTGCGTGATGCCGACTGCGCCGTCGAGGTGTTCCCCGCCAAGCCAGGCACCAAGGAATTCAACATCGGCCAGAACGACTGCCTGGCCCGGACCAGCGACGAGCGTTCCGAGTATCTGGACAGCATCGCGCAGTCTGAATAAGCGTTGAATGCGCTACCCTGACGCCCTTCTCGAGCACAAGGTATGCACATGAACATCTGCGGCATAGAAATCAAAGGCAGCGAGGCCATCTTCGCTGTCGCCACTCGCGCATCCGGCGCGCTTGAACACCTTCCGTTACCGACCAAAAAGATCGCCCTCGAAGACGATGACGAGGCTCCCAACGTGAAGGCGTTCGCCGCCCAGGTTGCCGCTTTCGTGCGCGATAACGGCATCACTCATGTCGCGATCAAAAAGCGCAGCAAGAAAGGCGAGTTTGCCGGCGGCCCGACGACGTTCAAGATTGAGACCATCTTCCAGTTGCTGGAAGACTGCGACGTCGTGCTTCTGTCACCGCAAACTATCAATGCGCAAATGAAAAAGCACAACTTTGAACTGCCGACAGCGCTGAACAAGTATCAGCACGAGGCGTACAAGGCGGCGTGTTCGGCGCTGATGAAGACCAAGTAGAAAGGTCTGCACCCAATCGCTTGCTCGGTGGTGGACCGGGGTTAAAACCGACTGTAGGACCGGCTTTAGCCGGGAAGGCGTCAGGCGCCACCACCTTAAACTGAGGGTGCTCAACCGGACCTATTCCCGGCTGAAGCCGGTCCTACTGAACGAGCCGGAGCCTGAAGAAGAAGCCGGAAGCAGCACGCCGCGCCATTTATACCGAATTATAGTCGCGACCATAATTCACAATAATTGAGCATCAAACAGCCTTCACCTCACGCGTGCGCCCGCGGTCCTCCCTCGGGCACACCACAAACCTTGCCCGGTAGCTGCGAGTGAAATACGAGGGTGACTCAAACCCGCACGCGATACTGACCTCCAGCACGCTCATGTCGCTTTGCCGCAGCAACTGCCTGGCTTTTTCCAGTCGCAGCCCGAGGTAGAAGTTGCTTGGGGTATCGTTGAGGTGCAGGCGAAACAGCCGTTCCAGCTGGCGACGGGTTACCTGAATCCCTTCCGCCAGCGCCAAGGTGCTCAGCGGCGGCTCAGTGTGCTGCTCCATGACGCCGATCACCTGAACCAGTTTCTTGTTATTGATGCCATAACGCGTCGCGATCTGCATGCGCTGGTGGTCTTTGCGCTGACGAATGCGGCCGAGCACGAACTGCTCGGAGACCTTGATCGCCATGTCCGGCCCGTGCGCTTGCCCGATCAAGTCGAGCATCATGTCGATCGAAGCAGTGCCGCCCGCCGAGGTGATGCGGCGCCGGTCGATTTCGAACAGCTCTTGGGTGGCTTGCAGTCGGGGAAAGGTCTCTTTGAATGCGTCCAGCGCTTCCCAGTGCAGGGTGAGTCGATAGCCTTCCAGCAAACCCGCCTGGGCGAGGACAAAACTGCCGGTGTCGATCGCACCCAGAACCACCCCTTCCAGATCGATCCGACGCAGCCAGTGCTCCAGCGTCGGCGTGTAGGACTTGAGCGGATCAACGCTGCCCATAACCCATAACGTCGCGCCCCTCTTCAAAGGTTCCAGCGCCGCATCGGCGTTGACCGACATGCCGTTACTGGCGATTACCGGACCGCCGTCACTGCTCAGGATGTGCCAGCGAAACAGCTCTCCGCCGAACCGATTGGCCACGCGCAGTGGCTCCAGCGCCGAGACGAAGCCCATCATCGAGAAGCCGGGCATGAGCAGGAAGTAGAAGTCCTGAGACATTGTCGTGAGATTCCTTGAGAGCAACATGACATACACCGGTTCCACAACGCGGGCAACCGCACAGGTCGCTGCTGTGCAAGACCTTGTCGCCGCTGTGCGTTTTGGCGCGTCTGGCCCTGCGTAGCTTTGCACCTCAAAAGCGGGCCGCAATGCTCGCCTCACTGTCCGGCCTGCAAGGAACCCCCCAGCCATGAATCACGACGTCATCATCACGTGCGCACTGACCGGTGCCGGCGACACGACCGGCAAAAGCCATCTGGTCCCGATCACGCCCAAGCAGATCGCAGCAGCCGCGGTCGAGGCAGCGAAGGCCGGGGCAACGGTCGTGCATTGTCACGTGCGTGATCCAGCGACCGGCAAGTTCAGCCGTGACGTCGAGCTCTACCGCGAAACCATGGACCGCATCCGTGAGGCCGACATCGACATCATCGTCAACCTCACGGCAGGCATGGGCGGCGATCTGGAAATCGGTCCAGGCGAGCGCCCCACCGACTTCGGCCCCGGGACTGATCTGGTAGGGCCATGGACCCGGCTTGCGCACGTTGAAGCGCTGCTGCCGGAGATCTGCACGCTGGACTGCGGTACCCTCAATTTCGGCGACGGCGACACGATCTATGTCTCCACACCCGCACAGCTACGCGCCGGCGCCAGGCGAATCCAGGAGCTTGGGGTGAAAGCCGAGCTGGAGATTTTCGACACGGGCCATCTCTGGTTCGCCAAACAAATGATGAAAGAAGGCTTGCTGGACAACCCGCTGTTTCAGCTGTGCCTGGGCATTCCGTGGGGCGCACCCGCAGATACCACCACGATGAAGGCCATGGTCGATAACTTGCCAGCCGATGCGGTGTGGGCCGCTTTCGGCATTGGCCGCATGCAAATGCCGATGGCCGCCCAGGCAGTACTGCTGGGCGGCAACGTGCGGGTCGGCCTGGAGGACAACATCTGGCTTGATAAAGGTGTACTTGCCAGCAACGGCGCACTGGTTGAGCGCGCCAGCGAGATCCTCAGCCGCCTGGGTGCCCGGGTTCTGACTCCTGCCGAAGGCCGCCTGAAGATGGGCCTTAAAAAGCGTTTTTGATCCCCAGGCAAATCCCGCACGGGCGTCGACACTTTTCGAGTAACCGATATGACCTTCATCACTACCATCAAAACCTTCGCAGCCTTGGGCAGCGGTGTCATTGGCAGCGGTTGGGTGGCGCGCGCGCTGGCTCATGGCCTGGATGTCGTGGCCTGGGACCCGGCGCCGGGAGCAGAAGCGGCCCTGCGCAAACGCGTCGCCAACGCCTGGCCTGCGCTTGAGCAAAAGGGCCTGGCTGCAGGCGCATCGCAAGAACGGCTGCGTTTCGTTGACTCCATTGAGGAATGCGTTCGCGACGCCGACTTCATCCAGGAGAGCGCCCCGGAACGCCTTGAGTTGAAGCTCGACCTGCACAGCAAGATCAGCGCCGCCGCCAAGCCAGACGCGATCATTGGTTCCAGCACGTCCGGGCTGTTGCCGTCAGAGTTCTACGAAAGCGCCACTCACCCGGAACGCTGCGTGGTGGGGCACCCGTTCAACCCGGTTTACCTGCTGCCGCTGGTGGAAGTCGTCGGCGGCAAGAACACTGCACCCGAAGCGGTGCAGGCAGCGATCAAGGTCTATGAGTCTCTGGGCATGCGTCCGCTGCACGTGCGCAAAGAGGTCCCCGGCTTCATCGCAGACCGCTTGCTCGAAGCGCTGTGGCGCGAGGCGTTGCATCTGGTGAACGATGGTGTGGCGACCACCGGCGAAATCGATGACGCGATTCGCTTCGGAGCGGGCCTGCGGTGGTCGTTCATGGGCACGTTCCTGACGTACACGCTGGCGGGCGGCGACGCGGGCATGCGTCATTTCATGGCCCAGTTCGGTCCGGCGCTGCAATTACCCTGGACCTACCTGCCCGCACCGGAGCTGACTGCGAAGCTGATCGACGACGTGGTTGACGGCACCTCGGCTCAGTTGGGCAACCACAGCATCGCAGCGCTGGAACGCTATCGTGATGACTGTCTGCTGGCAGTGCTGGAAGCGGTGAAAACCACCAAGGCCAGGCATGGAATGGCATTTGAGGATTGACTGAAGCGTTGTATCGCCTCAACCGGCCTCATCGCGGGCAAGCGCGCTCCTACAAATGGTCGGGAAAATGCGAATTTTTCCGTTCACTTAAGACCTGTGGGAGTGAGCTTGCTCACGAATAGTTCCATTCAGCCCACCTGATCTCAGCTCGAGAAAACCCATGCCTGCGCTCATCACTTACCAAACCCCGGTTCTCGCCGATTGGGTCGACTACAACGGCCACCTGCGGGACGCTTTTTACTTGCTGATCTTCAGTTACGCCACCGACGGATTCATGGAGCGCATCGGCCTGGCCAGTGATGATCGCGATGCAAGCGGTCACTCGCTGTTCACGCTGGAGGCGCACATCAATTACTTGCACGAGGTAAAACTCGGCGAGGACGTGCAAGTGCGCACGCAAATCCTCGGACACGACCGCAAACGGGTGCAGCTGTATCACTCGCTGTTCAAAGCGGGATCCGATGAAGTGCTGGCGGCGAGTGAGCAAATGCTGCTGCACGTGGATCTGGCCGCAGGGCCGAAATCGGCGCCGTTTGGCGACCAGTCTCTGGAAGCGATGCGATTGCTGGTTCGGGCTCAGCATGACCAACAGGCACCGGCGTTCGTTGGACGGGTCATCGGGCTGCCCAAGTAAGCCTCGTCTGTAACGACCCGATTTTCAGCCAAAAAGAAGCCCGCATCGCTGCGGGCTTTTTCGTACAGCCAATTGATCAGAAAACGATCAATTAACTTTGGCGTTCAGTTCGCCTTTGGCATAACGCTCGAACATCTTCTCCAGAGAGATCGGCTTGATCTTGGAGGCGTTGCCAGCAGTGCCGAACGCTTCATAACGGGCGATGCACACATCGCGCATGGCCGAGACGGTTTTCGCCAGGTATTTACGCGGGTCGAACTCGCTCGGGTTTTTTGCCATGAACTCGCGAATGGCGCCGGTGGAGGCCAGACGCAGGTCGGTGTCGATGTTGACCTTGCGTACGCCGTGCTTGATGCCTTCAACGATCTCTTCGACCGGCACGCCGTAGGTTTCTTTGATGTCGCCGCCGAACTCGTTGATGATCTTCAGCCATTCCTGTGGGACGGAAGAAGAGCCGTGCATCACCAGGTGGGTGTTCGGAATGCGTTTGTGGATCTCTTTGATACGTTCGATTGCCAGGATGTCGCCAGTAGGCGGCTTGGTGAACTTGTAAGCGCCGTGGCTGGTACCGATGGCGATGGCCAAAGCATCGACCTGGGTTTTCTTGACGAAATCGGCCGCTTCTTCAGGATCGGTCAGCATCTGGCTGTGATCCAGCATGCCTTCTGCACCCACGCCGTCTTCTTCGCCAGCCATGCCGGTTTCCAGCGAGCCCAGAACACCCAGCTCACCCTCGACCGAGACACCGCAGGCGTGCGCCATTGCGACGGTTTCCTGAGTGACGCGAACGTTGTACTCGTAGTCTGCCGGGCTCTTGCCGTCTTCGCGCAGCGAGCCGTCCATCATCACCGAGCTGAAGCCCAGCTGGATGGAGCGCTGGCAAATGGCAGGACTGGTGCCGTGGTCCTGGTGCATGACCACCGGAATGTGCGGAAACTCTTCGATTGCCGCCAGGATCAAGTGGCGCAGGAACGGCGCGCCTGCGTATTTGCGCGCGCCGGCCGAGGCCTGAACGATCACCGGAGAATCGGTCTTGTCGGCCGCTTCCATAATGGCGCGCATTTGTTCCAGGTTGTTCACGTTGAATGCAGGTACGCCGTAGCCGAATTCGGCTGCGTGGTCCAACATCTGGCGCATGCTGATAAGTGCCATTGTCTGTCTCTCTCCCGGTGGGGTCGTTAATCGTGCGTGCCGTAATGGCGGCTATTCAAATTATAGGGGCGGATTTCTCGAATGCCGCCCGGTACTGCCTCGACTGAATTGCTCTGGCGTTTATTGCGCCTTGCAACCACGGCCGATCAAATCGTTGGTAGCGTCCCAATACACCAGGCCTTCGGTGCCTTTGTTGTCGAACGCCAGTACGCCGTTGCTGTAGAGCGCGCCGGAAGCTCCGGGAGCTGCCTGTAGCCGGAATACCTGCTCGCTCTGATTGAGGCGAACATCAACCTCTTTCTGCGCGGCGTCGACGTATTTCCAGTAAATCTCGGCCTTGCTGTCGCAGACCCAATGGGTCCAGGGCGTTGCCGGCTCTGGAGCCTTCATCATGCTGGCGCAACCGCTCAGCGCCGTCAGTGCGGCAAGGGCTATCAAGCCTTTCATTACGACTCCTGATCCCCTGCCTGATGGATGTTGATCACGGCAGGGGCAATTCTGTTCCTGTATTCCGGCACACCGTCATCTGACAATCAGTGACAGGGGACTGGCCCAACGGCTGGCATGAAGTCGTACTTTTCCCACACTTCAGGCCCGCCACGCTTGTACACGATCGGAACGGTCTCAGCCTGCCAGCCCGCCTGATAGCAGCTGACCTGAAGCAACCCCGGCGCCGTACCGGGCGTCGCTTCGGCTTCAGGCTTGCCCGCGCAGCCGACCAGCAAACCCGCCATGATCAATAGCGGTAACGGCTTGACCATTTCACTCCCCTTCACCTTGGCCGGTCAGGCCTTGGCGCGTTGTTCCAGCACTTCCACGGCAGGCAAGACCTTGCCCTCGACGAATTCGAGGAATGCGCCGCCGCCCGTAGAGATGTAGGAGATCTGGTCGCCTACACCGTATTTATCAATGGCCGCCAGCGTGTCGCCGCCACCCGCAATAGAGAACGCAGAGCTTTCAGCAATGGCCTTGGCCAGCGTCTTGGTGCCCTCACCGAATTGATCGAACTCGAAGACACCCACCGGGCCATTCCACAGAATGGTTTTGGAAGATTTCAGGAGTTCGGCGAATTGCGCAGCGGTCTGAGGACCGATGTCGAGGATCATGTCATCAGCAGCTACATCGGCGATCAGTTTGACAGTCGCCTCGGCATCGGCCGCGAACTGCTTGGCAACTACCACGTCCACCGGCAACGGCACGCTGACCTTGGCGGCGATGGCTTTGGCCGTTTCCAGCAGATCCGGCTCATACAAAGACTTTCCGACCGGGTGCCCTGCAGCCGCCAGGAACGTGTTGGCGATGCCGCCGCCGACAATCAGTTGGTTGCATTTTTCGCTGAGGCTGTTGAGCACGTCCAGCTTGGTAGAGACTTTCGAGCCGGCGACGATGGCGGCCATCGGCTGAGCCGGATTGCCAAGCGCCTTGCCCAGCGCGTCCAGTTCGGCTGCCAGCAGAGGGCCGGCAGCGGCGACTTTGGCGAACTTGGCAACGCCGTGGGTCGAACCTTCGGCACGGTGGGCTGTACCGAAAGCATCCATCACGAACACATCACACAGAGCGGCGTATTTCTGAGCCAGCTCGTCAGCGTTCTTTTTCTCGCCCTTGTTGAAGCGCACGTTCTCAAACAGCACGATCTCGCCCGGTTTGACGTCGACACCGTCCAGGTATTGCTCAACCAACGGCACTTCGCGGCCCAGCGCCTTGCTGAGGTACTCAGCGACAGGCTTGAGGCTGTTTTCAGCCGAAAACTCGCCTTCGGTTGGCCGACCCAGGTGTGAGCACACCATGACGGCGGCGCCCTTCTCCAGCGCCAGCTTGATGGTCGGCAGCGATGCAAGAATGCGTGCGTCGCTGGTGACCACACCGTCCTTGACCGGAACGTTGAGGTCTTCGCGGATCAGTACACGCTTACCTTGCAGATCGAGGTCGGTCATCTTCAACACGGTCATGAGGCGTTCCCTGTTTTTACTATTGTTTATGGATGGTGTGCAGGTAGTGATCAGCGACATCCAGCATGCGATTGGCAAAACCCCACTCGTTGTCGAACCAGGCCAGGACGCTTACCAGCCTTGGCCCGGAAACCCGAGTCTGACTGGCATCGATGATCGCCGAGTGAGGGTCGTGGTTGAAATCGCAACTGGCATGCGGCAATTCGGTATACGCCAGCAGCCCCTTGAGCGGGCCACGGGTGGCGGCCTCGCGCAGGATGCGGTTGATTTCCACGGCATCGGTATCACGTGCAACCTGCAGCGTGATGTCGAGGCACGAAACATTCACCGTCGGCACACGAACTGCTTTGGCCTGAATTCGGCCGGCAAGTTCCGGAAGCAACCGTTCGATACCGCGCGCCAGACCAGTGGACACCGGGATGATCGACTGAAAGGCCGAACGGGTGCGGCGCAGGTCTTCATGGTGATAAGCATCGATCACCGGCTGGTCGTTCATTGCCGAGTGAATGGTCGTAATGGTCACGTATTCGAGACCCAGCTCACGGTTCAGCAGATCGAGCAACGGAACACTGCAGTTGGTGGTGCACGATGCGGCGGAAACCAGCCGCTCTTCGCCCGTCAGCTCTGCCTGGTTGATGCCGTAAACGATCGTGGCGTCCACGTCGGCTTCGCTGGCCATGGGTTGAGAGAACAACACCCTGGGGGCACGCGCCGATAGAAAGCGCTCGCCTTCGATGCGCGTGTTGTAGACACCAGAGCACTCCAGAACCAGATCGACACCGAGCGAGCCCCAGTCGATGCCCTCCGGCGTGGCGCTGCGGAAGACTTTGATGACGTGATCGTTGATATGCAGAAAATCGCCTTCGACCCGCACTTCGCCGGGGAACCGGCCATGTGTGGAGTCAAAGCGCGTGAGATATTCGAGGCTGGCCATGTCGGCCAGATCGTTGATTGCCACCACTTCAAAACCGGCCTTCGCACCCCGTTCGCACAGCGCGCGCAGCACGCAGCGGCCGATACGACCGTAACCATTGAGGGCGACTTTATAAGGGCGTGGCTGAGGCATGGGGTTCTCGCAGGCATTCATCAGAACCTGCAGGAGCGCGCTTGCCCGCGATCGAAGTCTGTCAGCCCAATGTCGGCCGTCTGACAGAATGCATTCGCGGGCAGGCGCGCTCCTGCAAGGGAGGAGCGCGTTGCTGTTTTAGTCTTCCAGCAGCTCTTCAGCCGTGGAGAGGACGTTTTCCAGCGTGAAGCCGAACTCTTCGAACAGCAGGTTGGCAGGTGCCGACTCGCCGAAGGTGGTCATGCCGATAACGCGACCTTCCAGGCCCACGTATTTGTACCAGTAGTCGGCATGAGCGGCTTCGATCGCGATACGCGCGCTGACTTCCAGTGGCAGCACCGACTGCTTGTACTCCGCGCTCTGGGTTTCGAAAACGCTGGTGCATGGCATGGAAACCACGCGCACGTTCTTGCCGTCTGCGGTCAGCTTGTCGAATGCCTGAACAGCCAGACCGACTTCCGAGCCCGTGGCGATCAGGATCAGATCCGGTTCGCCATTGCAGTCGCGCAGCACGTAGCCACCGCGGTTGATGTTTTCCAGCTGCTCGGCATCACGCGCCTGATGTTGCAGGTTCTGGCGAGAGAAGATCAGCGCCGACGGACCATCGTCACGCTCAATGGCGTGTTTCCAGGCGATCGCAGACTCAACGGCATCAGCCGGGCGCCAGCAGTCAAGGTTCGGCGTGGTACGCAGGCTGGTCAGTTGCTCGATTGGCTGGTGAGTCGGGCCGTCTTCGCCCAGACCGATCGAGTCGTGGGTGAATACATAGATGATGCGTTTCTTCATCAGCGAGGACATGCGCACCGCGTTACGGGCGTATTCCATGAAGATGAGGAAAGTAGCGCCGTACGGGACGAAACCGCCGTGCAGAGCGATACCGTTCATGATTGCGCCCATGCCGAACTCGCGAACGCCATAGTGCAGGTAGTTGCCGGTGGCGTCTTCGCCGGTGATGCTGCGGCAACCTTTCCAGATGGTCAGGTTGGAACCTGCCAGGTCAGCGGAGCCGCCGAGGAATTCAGGCAGCAGCGGACCGAAGGCGCTCAAGGCGTTCTGGCTGGCTTTACGGCTGGCGATGGTTTCGCCCTTGGCATTCACTTCAGCCACGTACGCGGCGGACTTTTCAGCGAAGTCAGCCGGCAGTTCACCGCTCATGCGGCGAATCAACTCGTTGGCTTCGGTAGGGAAGGCAGCCGAGTAGGCAGCGAAACGCTGATCCCATTCGGCTTCAACAGCCAGGCCTTTTTCCTTGCCGTTCCACTCGCTGTAGATGTCGGCGGGAATCTCGAAAGGGCCGTGGGTCCACTTCAACGCAGCGCGAGTCAGGGCGATTTCCTCAGTACCCAGCGGGGCACCGTGGCAGTCTTCCTTGCCCTGCTTGTTCGGCGAGCCAAAACCGATGGTGGTCTTGCAGCAGATCAGCGTCGGCTTGTCGCTCTTGTGAGCGGTGTCGATGGCGGTTTTGATTTCGTCGGCGTCATGGCCGTCGACATTGCGGATGACCAACCAGCCGTAGGATTCGAAGCGCTTTGGCGTGTCGTCGGTGAACCAGCCCTCGACTTCGCCGTCGATGGAGATGCCGTTGTCGTCGTAGAACGCAACCAGCTTGTTCAGGCGCAGCGTACCCGCCAGCGAAGCCACCTCGTGGGAGATGCCTTCCATCATGCAGCCGTCACCCATGAACACGTAGGTGTGGTGGTCGACGATGTTGTGGCCTGGACGGTTGAATTGTGCAGCGAGGGTTTTCTCGGCGACTGCAAAGCCGACGGCGTTGGCGAAACCCTGACCCAGCGGGCCGGTGGTGGTTTCAACGCCAGGGGTGTAGCCGTACTCAGGGTGACCCGGGGTGCGGCTGTGCAGCTGACGGAAGTTTTTCAGGTCGTCGATGGACAGGTCGTAACCGGTCAGGTGCAGCAACGAATAGATCAGCATCGAGCCGTGGCCGTTGGACAGGATGAAACGGTCGCGGTCGGCGAACATCGGGTTGGCCGGGTTGTGCTTCAAATAATCGCGCCAAAGCACCTCAGCGATATCCGCCATGCCCATCGGGGCACCCGGGTGGCCGCTATTGGCCTTTTGCACGGCATCCATGCTGAGGGCACGAATGGCATTGGCTCGCTCACGACGGCTGGGCATCGCTGATCTCCTGGGGCAGATAAAAGTGGGACCGGAAAAAGGCGGCCATTTTCCCTCAGGCACCCTCCGGGGGCAATGACAGATCACGCGCCATCGGTTATTTCCTCGCGGACTGACGCGTTTTCGTACAACCCGCGTAAAGTGTGAGCTTAAACGGCAGAATCACGGCGCCGGACCGCCGCCACTGATCGAGCAATATCAAAACTTTTTGATATTGCCCTTGCGACCGGGCAGGTCGATAACTAGACTGCTTGCCTTATGAATCTACGCGTGCCTGCCATTAGCCATGATGAATGCGACGAGTTGGCTGCCTTGTGCAAAGCCGGCGGCGATCCGCTGCGGCTGAATGTCCTGCGCGCGCTGTCGAACGACTCCTTCGGCGTGCTGGAGCTGGCGCAGATTTTCGCCATCGGCCAGTCCGGCATGAGCCATCATTTGAAGGTGCTGGCACAGGCCGACCTGGTCGCGACGCGGCGTGAAGGCAATGCGATCTTTTACCGACGCGCCCTGCCCCACGCCGAGCATACCGGCGGCAAGCTGCATGCGGCGATGCTGGAAGAAGCCGACAACTTGCGTCTGCCTGACGATGTCCGGATGCGCATCGGACTGGTGCACCGTCAACGTGCGAATGCCAGTCAGGACTTTTTCGCGCGCACGGCAGAGAAATTTCGTGCCCAGCAGGACCTGATCGCAGGGCTGCCGCAATACCGCGACAGCCTGCTGTCGTTGCTCGACAAGTTGAGCTTTCCTGCTGGCGCAACCGCAATAGAAGTGGGCCCTGGCGATGGCGGTTTTCTGCCTGATCTGTCACGCCGTTTCCGGCATGTTACAGGTCTGGACAACAGCCCGGAGATGCTCGATCTGGCGCGCAAGATCTGCACGCAAAAAGCGCTTGGTAATGTTGAGCTGAAACTGGCCGATGCATTGGCCGATGCTGAAATTTCCGGCGATTGTGTGGTCTTGAATATGGTGCTGCACCATTTCGCCGCGCCCGCCGAGGCACTTAAACAATTGGCCAACCTGTTGCAACCGGGCGGTAGCCTGCTGGTGACAGAGTTGTGCAGCCATAACCAGAGCTGGGCGAAGGAAGCCTGTGGCGATCTCTGGTTGGGCTTCGAACAGGAAGATCTGGCCCGTTGGGCCATCGCTGCGGGGCTGGTCCCCGGGGAAAGCCTGTACATAGGCTTACGTAATGGTTTCCAGATTCAGGTCCGCCATTTTCAGCGACCGGCTGGCGACACTCACCATCGGTAATAATCAGGAAAACCGTCGAGATGAGCGAATACTCCCTTTTCACCTCCGAGTCCGTGTCCGAAGGACATCCGGATAAAATCGCCGACCAGATTTCCGATGCGGTGCTGGACGCCATCATTGCTCAGGACAAGCAGGCTCGCGTTGCCGTGGAAACCCTGGTCAAGACCGGTGTGGCCATCGTCGCCGGCGAAGTCACCACCAGCGCGTGGGTTGATCTGGAGCAGATCGTTCGTGACGTGATCTGCGAGATCGGCTACACCAGCTCCGACGTCGGCTTCGACGGCGCGACCTGCAGCGTGATGAACATCATTGGCAAGCAGTCTCCTGATATCAACCAGGGTGTTGACCGCGCGAAACCTGAAGATCAGGGCGCTGGCGACCAAGGCCTGATGTTCGGCTATGCCAGCAACGAAACCGCCGAGCTGATGCCTGCGCCAATCGCGTTCTCGCACCAACTGGTCCACCGTCAGGCCGAAGCCCGCAAGTCCGGCCTGCTGCCATGGCTGCGCCCGGATGCAAAATCCCAGGTCACTTGCCGCTATGAAAACGGCATCGTGGTGGGTATCGACGCTGTTGTTCTGTCGACTCAGCACAACCCTGAAGTCGCCTACAACGACCTGCGCGAAGGCGTGATGGAGCTGATCGTCAAGCACGTGCTGCCGGCCGAATTGCTGCACAAAGACACCCAGTTCCACATCAACCCGACCGGCCAGTTCATCATCGGCGGCCCGGTGGGCGACTGCGGCCTGACCGGTCGCAAGATCATCGTCGACAGCTACGGCGGCATGGCCCGTCACGGCGGCGGCGCGTTCTCCGGTAAAGACCCATCGAAGGTTGACCGCTCGGCAGCGTACGCTGGCCGTTACGTCGCCAAGAACATCGTTGCGGCCGGCCTGGCCGAGCGCTGCGAGATTCAGGTCTCCTACGCCATCGGCGTTGCCCAGCCTACGTCGATCTCGTTGAACACCTTCGGCACCGGCAAGATCAGCGACGACAAAATCGTCAAGCTGGTCCGCGAGCACTTTGACCTGCGCCCTTACGCGATCACCACCATGCTCGACCTGCTGCACCCGATGTATCAGGACACCGCAGCCTACGGCCACTTCGGCCGCACGCCGCAAACCAAGACCGTGGGCGACGACACCTTCACCACGTTCACTTGGGAAAAAACCGACCGTGCGGATGCATTGCGCGCTGCTGCCGGGTTGTAATACGCCTTAAGTTTGAGGCGTCTCCAAAAGCCCCTGACGACTTCGGTTGTCAGGGGCTTTTTGGTTTCTGGCTTCGGACTTGTCGTTATTTCCGCATGACGTTTTATGCCCTCGGCGAAACCATCAGCCCGTCCTATCAGAAGTCTGATCGCCAAGGCTCGCTAACGCACAGCCGCCTTGCGGCTATTTGGAAAACAACTCCTTGAGGTCTGCAAAGGCTTAAATAGAAACCGCAATAAATATAATCGCAAAAAGATCTAATCAGTAACTTGTTGAAAGTTATGATCTTGCACTTGACCCAAGCACTCTGCAGACGCGTATCCACCTATACTGGCCTAAGATTGAAATAGCTCACTTATTGGGATTGAGGTCCTAGCGTAGCAAGGGACCTTAGCCGCAACTTGCCAACTGCAAAGCAGTAACGCGCACCTTGCACTTAAAGCTATTAACGATCAGTCATGAGCCAGGGAAAGCACCGAGAATTTTTGCCTGAACAAGACAACTTAACTTAGGATATCAAAATCATGACAACAAGCACTCACAACGGCGCCGTTAACTTTCACAGCTACATCGAAAGCGGCGTCGATCCCCGGACGGGTACATTTTCCGCGAACATACTGCTAGGCACTCTTTTAGAACCTGATTTCGATGTACGACTATGCTACTCACCCTTGAATCAAAAAGACTTCGGGTTTGGACACGGATGGCGCATTCCCGTGACTATCTACAACACTGAAAGTAAACTACTCTCTCTTAGTGACGGAAGAATGTACGAAGTTGAAGAAAACGAAAGCGCGCTTACGCTAAAGGATAATACCGGAGACATCCATGCTGTGAAGGTGATGCAACCGGACGGGGTAAAGATCACTTACCGCGACACAGGGATAGTCGAGTGGTTATATAAGAAGAGCGATTGGTATGCCTGCACCGCGCGTACGTCTCCCAGTGGCGAGGCAATGTATTTCAAATGGCATGTGGAAGAATATGGCGAATTCCCAAAAATCATGCTGAGGGAAATCTTCAAATCCTCAACGACATTCGACACAGTTGATGATAACGAAATAGAAAAAAACGTGCTGCTTAGAATTAACCAAGATTCTATTGATTTCTTTTCTTCTGAAATACAAACCTCAGAGATATCGATTGCTTTATGGCCTTCAGAAGATGAGGAGCGTTATTTCGCACTTACGCTTACCGAAAATCAACTCACTCAGATGAACAACTTATCATTTGCGCCAGCACTGCGGTGGGAGTTTGACTACGACGCAAGTCTTTCACCCATAAGACTTCATAAGATTACATCACCACTGGGAAAAGTTGAAACCGTTGTCTATTCCAATACCTTAGATGTAAACGGACACAACCGCGTCGCGAAGCAAAACACATACGGTGCCGGCACGCCGAGTGAACATGATGCGGCCGAATCGCCGTCTTGGACAGATTGTTACGGCTACCACCTTGACCGACCGCATCTGATTTGTATAAAAAAGCGTGGCCCGCTAAACTTCAATGATTATAACGTGAATAACAGACTAGAATGCACGGCATTAATTTATGAGAAAAAACGCTTCCACGAAGTATCAAAAATTGAGTTTACTGAAACTGTGCACGCCCCGATAGATGAAGCCAAGCTTTTTTGTGGACGATTGGAAAATCATGCACCAGGAGTATTGAAGCGAACCGACACCATCTACTCCATTTCTTGCTATGCTCTGCCTGCATACGAAATTACTCGCATCATGAATGATACCTCGCATCATTCACCTATACTGACAAAAGAATATACTTGGGATAGTTATGGGCGATTAATCAGCAAATCCGACGACAGTGAATCGGCCTCCGACGAATACACCTACCTCAATGACAATGGCACCGAGAATGCATTGCTAGCGCTTCACGTACACATCGGCATGGATTCGACGACTACAGATAACTACACTTACAACATGCTATCTGCAGCGGCCTACGGGTTGAAGTCGATTCCAAGATTGCAATCAAATTTTCTGCAAGCCATGAGCAGGGTAACTACTGACACACCCTTTGTCGAATTATCAACATGTGAGTATTTTGATAAGCCTGGAACGTTTCTCCATGGAAAATTAAAGCAACAACAAACTTACCTGCTGGAAAAGGGTGCGGCAGTCAAAGACACCGCCCCCGTTCAGACAACGACTCATCGATACTCTTTGGAAGGCGGAAAGCAGACCATCGAATCCACAATCACCGGCTTTGATAAAGCTGTCGCGACAATCGCAATTGTCAAATCGATCTACACAGGCTTGACACTGAGAGAGAAAGACATTGATGGAAATGTCTCCGATTACAGCTGGGATCCATTGTCTAGGCTGACAAAAATTGTCAATAACCCAACTACGCCCTATAGATCGGAAGAAACATTTACACATGGCATTATCGACACCAAGAACAGCTACGCTAATGTCTTTGGAAGCGAACAGCCCTCAGCCTGCTTTAGAGGATATATCATTCAGCGAGACAGTACGGGGCGGAAAATACTGACTGGGCACGACCCGCACAACCACGAGGTTCAGACATGGGTATTCCATGAGACAGAATCCGGAATAGAGGAAATCCCCCAATGGGTCCTGACAGAGGAAAAAATATACGATTTAGCGCATAGAGTAATTAAGCATACACTGATTGAAACTGACGACCTGACCACACGACGCGCTGAGTATAAGACCGTCTATCTGACGCCTTATTCCTACTGGACCTATCACGAGCGGGCTCCCAAGAAATACGATGTTGTTCATACGCTTATTAGTGAATGCTACAACACTCGCATCACCACCTACATCGATTCAGATGTTCTGGTAATTCCTGAGAGCGAAACCACGATGATAACAAAGCTAGAACATTCCGACCTTACAGCGAATATCAAATCGAAAAAATTTCATGGAATCGATACTTGGGACTCAAGCGCAACTTACGCAATTCCAAACCTCAACTTTAAACCCGGAAAAAATAAATGCTGGTCCTGCTTAGAACAGCTTGACGCACGGGGCAATGTGATTGAAAAGCGCATTTATACTATGGACGTCGCAGCGGAGGATGGGCACAGCTTCTCCTCGAAATTAGTTCCAGTTATGTACTCATCTAAAACCTATGAATATAACCAGCAAAATACCGTAATCTCCTTCCAAGATGAATACAACAATCTGACGGCCTTTAAACGCGACATTCATAATCGGCCATCCCTCATTACTCGCCCAGACGCCAGCACGCTTGAATATGCCTATGCCAGGCACAGCGATAAATCATTGATCACCCAGCTCCGTGTGGCTTCGGCTGGTACAACAGTTTCCTTGGGCACACAGGTGTTCGACGGAATTGACCGACTCAAGGAATTCGAGAGCGGGGGACGTAAACAAACCTTTGAGTACTCTGCGGATGGGCAAGCGCCAACAAAGATAATAAAACCCGACGGTAAACATTTGCAGTACGATGTCATTAGGGAATTCGGTGGTGCCATCAGATCCATAAAAGCAGAGGGTATCGAACACAGCTTCGAGTACCTCTCGGATACGGGACTTCTCAGGGGATACAGTGATCAAAGCGGTTATAAGTCAGTCTTGGCGTATGACAGCCACAGAAACGTCATCAAGGAAGATATCATCCAGCTTACCGACCAACCTAATAGAACCCTGTCTAAAAAGTTTTCGCCCACCGGTAAATGCACAGCCTTCACCGATGCTGCAACCAGGCAGCAGATCGTGACATACACCAACGGAAAAATCGCCACCGCAGAAGACTCGGACAGCAAGATCAGTAACGAGTACGGTGCATTCGACAAAATCATCAAACAAACGGCGACTGATAAACCAACCAAAAAAACGCTTATCACGTATTTTGCGTATGACATACTGGGCAATGAAACCTCCCGTACGATCAAGACCTCAGGAAAGACAGACAATCTGGTTATCAGTCAGACACTGCGCAAAAACAACCAATTGGCAACTCGCACAGTGATGGAGGGTAAGAAAACGCTCAGAGACGAAACGTTCAGTTATAACAACGTAGATATGCTTACCGACTATACATGCGTAGGAGACGACCTGCCTCTGGATGGCTATGATAAGCCGATCTCCAGGCTTGAGCTTACTTATGACGCTTTCGCTAACGTGACGCAGTGCGCCACTCATTTTGGCGGTGCTAAGGACACTGCGACCTTTTTCTATGAAAATGCCGAAGACCCGTGCCAATTGACGCGGATATCGCACACTCACGGCGACTATCCGAAGCTGATTGCACT
Source organism: Pseudomonas lutea (assembly GCF_000759445.1). NCBI lineage: Bacteria > Pseudomonadati > Pseudomonadota > Gammaproteobacteria > Pseudomonadales > Pseudomonadaceae > Pseudomonas > Pseudomonas lutea. Next base: position 199,652 of record NZ_JRMB01000004.1, on the reverse strand, counting down.
TAGCTACGACGCCAACGGGTGCATGACCAAAAATGAAAAAGGTCAGACACTAACTTACGATGCACTCAATCGCTTGGCCAGTTTGAAGGATGGTCAGGACACTTACCACTATCACTATGACCCGCAAGGCAAGCTCACCTCGCGGACCAAATTGAAGATCCGCAGCGAATGGTATTACCAGCCAGGTGGGGAATATCCGCTGCTCAGCAACCTGATCATAGGGGACACCCATACGCGGGTTACTCGTATGGCCGAGCAGGTTACGGCAATCGTGACAGGAGTCACTGTACAGCTCATTGGCATAGACAGAATGAACTCGCCCGTGATTGTGCTGGAGGGTGACGGTAGCAGCAACACTCAAAAGTACTCCCCTTCAGGTCATCCGAATTCTGCACTGGTTGTGGGGCAATCAGGTGAACTGTATGACGAAGTCGGTGGCTTCTACCATCTGGGCGAGCGGCAATACAGTCCGCGCCTACTTCGCTTCACAACCCCTGACAGCTGGAGCCCTTTCGGGGAGGCAGGGCCCAATTGTTATACCTATTTGGACCCGGTGAATTGCCGGGACCCCGAAGGCCACCTTTCAGGGTGGGCCTGGTTTGGTATTGCGATGGGTGTGCTGGCGATCGTGCTGGGCGTTGTCACATTGGGCGCGAGCATCGCCGCGATGGCCGCTTTCGGGGCGACGTATGCTGCTGCATTCGCCGCTATTGGGGCCATTTCGACCATTGCGTCCGGCGCTGTAGGGATCGCTGCTGCTGCGGTGTCGGAGAGCGACCCTGCGCTTTCCAACACCCTGGAGTGGGTATCATTTGGCCTGGCGGTTGTGGGCCTGGCGTTCGGCATGGGTGCAGGGTTTGCTCCCGGCGCATCGAGAATGGCGATGAGGGGCGTCAGGGCCGCTGCGCCGAAACTTGGTAGGGCAGCCCGCTATGCTGTGCAAGCCCGAGTTGTGGAAGGCTTGGAGATGAAGCCAATCAGCTCAGTCATTTCTCGCTCCGGCGTGGAGATGGAAATGAAGTTCATCGGAGGGTCCAAATACGCCTTTAGCACCGCTTCCAGCGTTACCAGTGGTCTCCAGAGCGCGATGAGCGGCGTGTTCATTGAGACGCTTGCTAGAATTGCAGCCCAGCCTGCGGTCCGGATGGTAGGCACAACGATGGGGATGATGTCACTTTTGGGGCTTGGCATCGGAGCGAAGCAGCATGGGCAGAGACAAATGGCACGTTGACCGGCGTTAACACAATCCCGCGAACCGATAGGTCAAACGTGATTAACCCAATGACCTGCCGGTTCGCGGCCTGTGCGCTTCATCAGAATCTGCGATCAAGCTGGCTTGAGACGAATCTTGCGGCAGTCAGTCGTGACCTCTAAGGCATGGCTCCAAGTGTTACCCCGTCATCTGCACCGGCTCAAGACAAACCCGGTAACCAACAATGGTTTAGAACCACCGCCTACAACCGCTAGCCTTCCTTGCTCACCCCAAGCAAGGACGCTCCGATGCTGTTTTTCCTCCGCCTGCTCGCCTGCGCCGTTTTCGCCTTTTACTCGGTTAGCGCCACCGCCCAATCCTGCCCCGACTGGCCGCCCGCAAAAGCCCGAAGCGAGATCCTTGCGCTGCAAAACCAACTCGCCCAATGGGACGACAGTTACCATCGCCAAGGTGTCTCGCTGGTGGCAGACGAGCTTTACGATCAGTCCGCTCAGCGCTACGCCGAACTGCGCAAATGCTTCGCCGAAGCCACCGTCGCGACTGCTCATCCGCTGCAAACGGCTCGTGGCCCGGTCGCACACCCTATTCCTCACACCGGCCTTACCAAACTGCCAAACGAGGCAGACGTTCAGTCTTGGCTAAAAGGCCGAAGCGACGTCTGGATCCAGCCCAAGGTAGACGGTGTGGCCGTCACGTTGGTCTATGCAGACGGCAAGCTGGTCAGCGTGATCAGCCGGGGCGATGGGGTTTCGGGGCAGGACTGGACCGGACATGCGCTGCAAATCGAGGCGATCCCTCGCCATCTGCCTTGGGAAAAGGATGTGGTGCTGCAAGGTGAGCTGTACTGGAAGCTGACAGACCATGTGCAGGCTGACGCAGGCAGTCTGAACGCTCGCAGCAAAGTGGCGGGCTTGCTGGCACGGCATGCCATTAGCGCCGAAGAAGGCGCGCAGGTAGGCCTGTTCGTGTGGGACTGGCCGGAAGGTCCTTCGGACATGAACGAGCGGCTGGCAGGGCTCAGGGCCTTAGGCTTCGAGGACAGTGTTCGTTTTAGCGAGCCATTGCAGGGCTTCGCTCAGGCAAAGAACTGGCGAGAGCATTGGTATCGAGCACCGCTGCCCTTCGCGACTGACGGCGTGGTCATCCGCCAGGGCGAGCGGCCTTCCGCCGAACATTGGCAGGCAAAAGCGCCCTACTGGATCGCCGCCTGGAAATACCCGTTCGCCAAGGCGTTGGCTGAGGTGCGCAAGGTTCAGTTCAACATCGGACGCAGCGGCAAAATCACTCCCGTGCTGCACATCGAGCCCGTGCGCCTGGATGACCGCAATATTGCGCGAATCAGCGTTGGCTCACTGAAGCGCTGGCAGGACATGGATATCAGGCCCGGTGACCAGGTGGCGCTCAGCCTCGCAGGCCTGACGATTCCGCGACTGGACGCCGTGGTGTCGCGTAGCGTTGAGCGGGTACCGCTAAATGTCCCGCAGCCCGGGCAATATCACTCACTCAGTTGCTGGCAGCCAGTCGATGGCTGCGAAAGTCAGTTTCTTGAGCGGCTGAAATGGCTGAGCGGCAAGAAGGGGTTAGCGCTTGGCGGTGTAGGACCGGGCACCTGGGACACGTTGATCAGGTCTGGGCACATCAACGGTTTATTGGACTGGATGAACCTCGACAGTGCACAGCTTGCTAACATTCCGGGGCTGGGAGAGCGCAGCAGCGCTAAACTGCTGGCAAGTTTTCAGGCCGCCCGTGAAAAGCCATTTGCTGTCTGGCTCAAAGCCATCGGATTGCCGCCCGCTACGGGTGTTGATCTGGGTGAGTCTTGGGCGCCGCTCGCCTCGCGAAGCATCGTGGAATGGCAGGCTGAACCCGGCATCGGTTCGGGACGTGCGAAGCAATTACACGCGTTCTTTCAAGACCCGCAGGTGCAAGCGTTAACCAGGCAATTGCGGGACAAAGGCATCAACGGTTTTTAGTGTTCAGGGCCGCATGATTGTGTAGAGCGTGCGGCCATGTGTATTCGAGGAGTATTCATGAAATTTCTGTCATCCCTTTTCGCAATCGCCGCGTGTGGGCTTCTGGCGGCGCCTGTATTCGCCGCGGAGCAAGCACCGCAATTGTCCGGCTGCGCCGCGAAGCGCCAAGACATCACCACGCAAATCGAAAACGCCAAGGCCGCCGGTAACGCCAGTCAGCAGGCCGGGCTGGAAAAAGCACTTAGTGAAATGAACGCCAATTGCACTGACGCTGACCTGCTCAAACAGCAGGAACAGAAAGTACTGGACGCCAAACGCGAAGTCAGCCGCCGCCAGGCCGACTTGAACAAGGCCATGAGCAAGGGCGATCCCGAGAAGATCGACAAACGCAAAGACAAGCTCGCCGAGTCCCGCAAAGAATTGCAGGACGAGCAAGAGAAGCTTGAGAAAGTGCAGCCCGACGAGGATGACGACTGAGGTTGTCTGCAGCCCTTTATCTTTTTCTGCCTGAGTGACCGGGCTCTCTCGCGGCTAGATCTGAGGTGTCAGCACTACGGTCGAGGGATCAGACTGAAACGCCAAACAGTGCGATGACCAGCCCGAGGCCAATCGCCCATGCCAGCGAGCGCAAGGCGGCAAGATCCGCCAGGTAGAAAATGATGTAGAGCAGCCGGCTCGTCACGAACAAGACGGCGAGTACGTCGATGGTCACAAGCTGCGCAACGCCCGCAACGTGGGCAATGATGACGCCGGCTGCGAATCCTGGAATCGCTTCGAAGCTGTTTTGCTGCGCGGCGTGGGCGCGACGGGGCAGGCCTTCAAGGTTGTCGAGGAAGTCGCGCGGGTTGTGATTCTGCCGGGCGCCAAACTGTCCGCTGCTGAATTTCGCAATCGAGGTGCAGAGCAGCGGCAACAGGATCACGACCAACACACACCAAAACGCTACGGTCATATCTGCATCCTTTCTTCAGGGTTTGAGCTTCATGAGAAGCATAGTGGCCAATTCAATGCACAGCTAAGAGCCGCAGCCAGCCGAAAGGTTCTTTCAGTCCTGCATGCCCTTTGTAGGACCGGCTTTAGCCGGAAAGGCGTTACCCATCACCCCGCAATTTCGCGGCGCACATGCGGGCCTCTTCCCGGCTAAAGCCAGTCCTACTAAACATCGCATTCAATCAGTTAAACGAGCGTAACTCCGCATCGATTGTTCGTCGTTACTGCCACGGCCAGTCCGATTGGCTAAGATGCCAGCCACGCAGCCGATCACGGCTGTATGTCGTTGCCCAGGAGCCTGCATGTCCAGCGAAGATGACGCCACCCTCAGTGGCGCAGCGCCGATGATTCCCGATCAGCGCCGGGAGTTGATGCTGCGTCAGTTGCGCAAGCATCAGGTGCTCAGCGTGCATCAGCTCATGGAAATGTTCGATTGCTCACACATGACGGTCCGCCGCGATATCGCGTTGCTTGAGCAAAGTGGACGCGCCTATTCAGTGACCGGAGGCGTGCGTATCGCCAGTCAGGTGCATAGCGAACCGAGCCATCAGTCCAAGGCGGTGGTGGAGCTTCCGCACAAGCAGGCAATGGCGAAACTGGCCGCCGGCCTGCTGCACCCCGAAATGACCGTCTACCTGGACGCCGGCACCAGTACGCTGGAAATCGTGCCCTATATCGCAGCGCTGGCGGGCATGACAGTGGTGACCAACGATTTTGGCGTGGTCAATGCCCTTGCCGACGCCACCCATGTGGATGTGATTCACACCGGCGGGCTGCTCGATCACCCAAACCGGTCCTGCGTGGGGGGCCTGGCAGCGGCAACGCTGCGGCAGCTGGCAACCGACGTTGCATTCATGTCCACCAGCTCATGGGATTTCCAGCGCGGCACCACGACACCTTCTGCTCTCAAGGTTGAGGTCAAACAGGCGGCGATGCAGGCAGCCTCGCGCAGCGTGCTGCTGACGACCAGTTCGAAATACGGCACGTTTGGCATGTACAAGGTCGCGGGCCTGGAGCAGTTCGACACGATCATCAGTGACGAGCACCTAGCCCAGGGTGCAGCGGACAGCATCCGGGCGCTGGGGGTCGAGCTGATGTTGGCATCGGTGGATCAGCCACGCTAATCGGCGCTGACCTCAATCTGATGACTCAATTTGTAGTAGCCGACCTGCTGGCGAATGCGTTGGGCCAGACGCCCCTCCCCTGAACAATAAACACGGTTCGCGAGCAAGCCGGCTCCTACAGACCCGTTCTGCTCATTCCAGATGGGCACGTTGTTAAGACCCCGGCAGTGCGCCGGGGTTTTTTTTGCCCAAAAAACCGAATGTTAAATTTTGTTAACCAAAAATAGCACTTCACATTATCCGATCACAGGTTCACTATCTTTAACAGATCAGAACAAACACCGTTCGAGTGCTGATGAACGTCGGCGCTCACCCGAGGAGAGATTCATGGATAACAAGAATGTCGGCGTCATTGGTTTGGGCGCGATGGGATTGGGTATCGCACGATCGCTGCTGCGCAGTGGCTTCAACGTTCACGCCTGTGACGTCCGCGCAGCCGTTACACAGCAATTCGCCGGCGAAGGTGGCGTTGCCTGTGAATCTCCCGCCGCAATGGCTGCGGCCTGCGACGTCATCATCACCGTCGTGGTTAACGCCGAGCAAACTGAAACCGTGCTGTTCGGTGACAACGGCGCAGTCGCCGCTCTACGCCCAGGCAGCCTCGTGATCGGTTGCGCCACGGTGGCACCCACCTTTGCCATCGAACTTGGTCAGCGTCTGACTGAGAAAGGCCTGCTCTACCTCGACGCCCCCATTTCTGGTGGTGCTGCCAAGGCAGCCGCGGGTGAGATGACCATGATGACGTCCGGCCCGGCTGACTCCTACACCAAGGCAGACGCGATCCTCAACGGCATGGCCGGCAAGGTTTACCGCCTGGGCGACGTTCACGGTCTGGGCTCAAAAGTCAAAATCATCAATCAGCTGCTGGCCGGCGTGCACATTGCGGCAAGTGCCGAAGCCATGGCGCTGGGCCTGCGTGAAGGCGTGGACGCCGACGCGCTTTACGAAGTCATCACCAACAGCGCCGGCAATTCGTGGATGTTCGAAAACCGCGTGCCGCACATCCTCAAAGCGGACTACACACCGTTGTCGGCCGTGGACATTTTCGTCAAGGACCTGGGCCTAGTGCTGGATACCGCGCGAGCCAGCAAATTCCCGCTGCCGCTGTCGTCCACTGCCCACCAGATGTTCATGCAAGCCTCCACCGCAGGCTTTGGTCGCGAAGATGACTCAGCCGTGATCAAAATTTTCCCGGGCATCGAACTGCCGACCGCCAAGCCTGAAAACAACTGAGATGACGCTGATGAGTATTACGACTCCGCGCCCTCTGCTGGGCTGCATCGCCGATGATTTCACCGGCGCGACCGATCTGGCCAACATGCTGGTACGCGGCGGCATGCGCACCGTGCAAAGCATCGGGATCCCGAGCGCCGACAGCCTGGCTGACCTCGATGCCGACGCCATCGTCATCGCGCTGAAATCACGCACAACCCCGGCCAACGAAGCCGTAGAGGAATCTCTGGCTGCGCTGCAGTGGCTGCGCGATCGCGGCTGCGAGCAGATATTTTTCAAATACTGCTCCACGTTCGACTCAACCGCCAAAGGCAACATCGGACAGGTCAGCGAAGCGCTGCTGAAAGCACTCGATAGCGACTTCACGTTGGCCTGCCCGGCGTTCCCGGAAAACGGGCGCACGATCTTTCGCGGCCACCTGTTCGTTCAGGACCAGCTGCTCAACGAATGCGGCATGCAAAACCACCCGCTAACGCCGATGACCGACGCCAATCTGGTGCGTGTGCTGCAATCGCAAACGGTGCAGAAAGTCGGCCTGTTGCGGTATGACAGCATCGCCAAGGGCGTCGATGGCGTGCGTGCGCGTATCAAGGCGTTGCGTGCTGAAGGGGTGGTCATGGCGATTGCCGACGCCTTGTCGGACGCTGACTTGTACACCCTTGGCGAAGCCTGCGCCGAGCTGCCACTGCTGACCGGTGGATCGGGTCTGGCGCTTGGCTTGCCCGGTAACTTCCGCAAGGCCGGAAAGTTGCGCGACATTGATGCCGCTCAGTTGCAGCAGGTTGAGGGCGGCGAAGCGGTTCTGGCTGGCAGCGCGTCGGTCGCCACCAATGGGCAAGTGGCCGCATGGCTTGAGGCCAATCGCCCTGCCCTGCGCATTGACCCTTTGGCGCTGGCTGATGGCAAGCCGGTGGTGGCAGACGCGTTGGCGTTTGCCCGTGACGCTGGGCAAACCGTTCTGATTTATGCCACCAGCAGCCCGGAAGAAGTCAAAGCGGTGCAGCAAAAACTTGGCGTAGAACGTGCCGGGGCGTTGGTCGAGGATGCGCTCGGACAAATAGCCCGCGGCTTGCTGGACGCTGGCGTCACGCGCTTTGTCGTCGCGGGTGGGGAAACCTCAGGTGCCGTGGTTCAGGCCCTGGGCGTGAGCCTGCTCAAGATCGGCGCGCAAATCGACCCCGGTGTCCCAGCAACCATCAGCAGCGGCGACAAGCCTCTCGCGCTGGCGCTGAAATCCGGAAACTTCGGTGGCCGCGACTTTTTCGACAAAGCCCTCAAGCAACTGGCGGGAGGTGCCCGATGAGCAACGTGACGAGCAGTTCAGTGAGCGCCGAGAACGATCAGCGTGAAGAAATCTGCCACATCGGCCGCTTGCTCTTCGGGCGCGGCTACACCGTCGGCAGCGCTGGCAACATCAGTGCCCGCCTTGATGATGGCTGGCTGATCACACCGACCGACGCTTGCCTGGGCCGACTCGATCCGGCGGCCATCGCCAAGGTCAATCTGGCCGGTGAGTGGGTGTCGGGAGACAAGCCGTCCAAGACCTTGGCCCTCCATCGCCAGGTCTACGACCGCAATCCCGGTGTAGGCGGCGTGGTGCATACCCATTCCACGCATCTGGTCGCCCTGACGTTGGCAGGTGTCTGGAAACCTGACGACATCCTTCCGCCCATCACACCTTACCAAGTGATGAAGGTCGGGCACATTCCGTTGATTGCGTATGAGCGCCCTGGCTCCCCGAACGTGGCCGCCCAGGTCGCGAAACTGGCCAACAGCGTGCGCGGCGTGATGCTTGAACGACTCGGCCCGGTGATATGGGAAAGCTCGGTTGCCAAGGCTTCCTATGCGCTGGAAGAACTGGAGGAGACGGCCCGCCTCTGGCTGATGAGCAACCCCAAACCCGCGCCGCTGGATGCAGCGGCGCTGGAAGAACTGCGCCAGACGTTCGGCGTGAACTGGTAACCCCAACGGCGTTTTGACCGAATACCGGATTCCCGGTATTCGGCGGACCGGCCTCGCCGGAAAACAATAACAACGGGACACAACATGACTCCTCTATTTCTGATGATGGTCGCCGGGGCCGGCATTGCGCTGCTGCTGCTATTGGTCCTGAAATACAAGTTCCAGCCGTTCGTGGCGCTGATGCTGGTCAGTATCATCGTGGCATTGGTGGCTGGCGTTAAGCCGGCCGACCTGGTCGCGACCATCGAAGGCGGCATGGGCAAAACCCTTGGCCACATTGCGATCATCATCGCGTTGGGCGCCATGATCGGCCGCATCATTGAGCTGTCTGGCGGCGCCGAAGCACTGGCCAAGACACTGATCAACCGCTTCGGCAATCGGCGCACGCCTTTGGCGCTCACCGTGGCGGGCTTCATGGTCGGCATTCCGGTGTTCTTCGAGGTGGGTGTGATCATCCTCATGCCGCTGGCCTACGGGGTTGCCCGTGCTGCACGCAAGCCGTTGTTGGTTTATGCGTTACCCATGTGCGCCGCGTTGCTGTCGGTACACGCCTTTCTGCCGCCGCACCCGGGAGCCGTTGCTGCGGCCGGTCAACTGGGTGCAGACCTTGGCCGCGTGCTGATGTTCGGGCTGCCGATGGTGGGGATTCTGTGCTTGATCGGCTACCTGATCGCCGGGCGCATGACCCGCAGGGTGTACCCGATGACCGACGATATCCGCAGCGAAGTGTACGGCCCGCACGTCACCAACGAAGACCTCGTGGCGTGGGCGAACAACGACTATTCGCGCGCCACTGAAACGACACACACCAAAGAGCTGGGCGCCGAAGAAAACGCCAGCAGTCTGGCCGCACGGTTGCCCAAAGCACCTGCACCGGGCGCAGGCATCATCATCGCGCTGATCCTGCTGCCGATCATCCTCATCCTGTTGGGCACGCTGGCGACCACGCTGTTGCCGGCCGACTCAACGTTGCGCAGCGTACTGACCGTTCTCGGCGCGCCACTGGTTGCGTTGCTCATCGACACGCTGTTGTGCGCCTGGCTGCTGGGCTCGCGGCGTGGCTGGAGTCGCAGCCAAGTGTCCGACGTCGTGGGCTCCGCGTTGCCGGGCGTAGCAATGGTTATCCTGATCGCCGGCGCCGGTGGCGTGTTTGGCAAAGTGCTGGTCGACACCGGAATCGGCGCGGTGGTCTCCGAAGCGCTGCGCAACACAGGGCTGCCGGTACTCGCTCTGGGCTTTCTGTTGACGCTGTTGTTGCGCGCCGTACAGGGCTCGACCACAGTGGCGCTGGTAACCACGGCCGGTATTCTCAGCCCGCTGATCGCGACCCTGAACCTGAGTGCCAACCACATGGCCCTGCTCTGCCTGGCCATGGGCGGTGGCGGTTTGGCGATGTCGCACATCAATGACGCCGGTTACTGGATGTTCACCAAACTGGCCGGCCTGAATGTCGCCGATGGCCTGCGCACCTGGACTTTTCTGGTGACTGTTCTGGGCACGCTGGGCTTTCTGATGACACTGCTGCTCTGGCCATTCGTTTAACGGGATTATTGGGAGATAACCATGCCTCGCTTCGCTGCCAACCTCAGCATGATGTATCCGCAACACGACTTCCTGGCGCGTTTCTCTGCTGCGGCGAGTGACGGTTTCAAGGGCGTGGAATACCTGTTTCCGTACGATTTCAAGGCTGAGGACATCAAGCTGCGCCTGGACGACTTCGGCCTGACCCAGGCGCTGTTCAATGCCCCGCCTGGCGACTTCAGCAAGGGTGAACGCGGCATCGCTTCGCTGGCCGGTCGCGAGCGCGAATTTCGCGACGGCTTCCAGAAAGCGCTGGACTATGCGGCGGTACTGGGCAACGACCGTATTCACGTGATGGCCGGGCTGCTGCCCAGTGAAGACCTGCGCCAGCAGCACCACGCCGTGTATCTGGAGAACCTGAGCTATGCCGCACAGCAAGCGGCCAAGGTCGGAATCACCGTATTGATCGAGCCGATCAATACGCGTGACATCCCGGGCTTCTTTCTCAACCGTCAGGACCAGGGCCAGGCCGTTCGCAAAGAAGTCGGCGCTGACAACCTGTTGGTGCAATTTGACTGCTATCACTGCCAGATCGTGGAAGGCGACGTGACCAGCAAACTGCGTCGCGACTTCGCCGGCGTCGGTCACATCCAGATCGCCGGCGTGCCAGACCGGCATGAGCCGAGCATCGGAGAAGTGAACTACCCGTGGCTGTTCGAAGAGATTGACCGCCTCGGCTACTCCGGCTGGGTAGGCTGCGAGTACCGGCCGAAGGGCGATACCAGTGAAGGATTGCAGTGGCTGCGGGATTGGCGCGCACTCCATCCGGAGTGAGCCTAGATTCAACCTGTAGGACCCGGCTTGCTGGCGAAGACATCGGCACAGTCAGCATCGTTGGCGCTGGACCGACACGTTCGCGGGCAAGCGCGCGCCTACAGACGGCTTTACCCCATCACTCGTTGATCAATTCTTCCTTGAACTGATCTTTCACGTAGGTGATTTCTGTCTTGCCGTGGGGTGCAGGCAAGCCGTCCTCGCCCAGATTAACGAAGACCATCTTCTCAACGGTGAGGATGCTCTTGCGGGTGATCTTGTTGCGCACTTGGCAGGTCAGCGTGATGGAAGTGCGACCAAACTCGGTCGCCGTGATGCCCAGCTCGATGATGTCTCCCTGGCGCGAGGCGCTAACGAAATTGATCTCCGAGATGTACTTGGTGACGACGCGCTGGTTGCCCAGCTGAACAATCGCGTAGATCGCCGCCTCTTCGTCGATCCAGCGCAGCAGGCTGCCGCCGAACAGCGTGCCGTTGGGGTTGAGGTCTTCAGGTTTTACCCATTTGCGCGTGTGAAAGTTCATGGGGGCTCCGGGGTGTCTGGGAGACGATGGTGGGTGTGCCCCAGCTTCAAGCTTCAAGCCTGAAGCTGCAAGTTAAAAGCAGGTCCGCTGTTGTATACCGCCTGCCGCTTGCAGCTTGCCACTTGCAGCTCAAAGAAAGATAATCCCCACCGCTTCAAAAAACGGTCATCACACCTTGTTACCGTTTTCCCGCCACCTGTCCGAGGGGCGCTGCAGCAGGTCAGACCTGTCAGGCTCGGATGGGGCGTTGTTTGATCAGGCTCTCGCCGATCAAGCTTTAAACGCACAACGGCGCCCATTCGCATACTACGAATGGAGAACTCTTGATGAGTGCTGTACTGACGCCCACCGAATTCAACGACTACAAAGTTGCCGACATTTCCCTGGCTGCCTGGGGCCGTCGCGAAACCATCATTGCCGAATCCGAAATGCCTGCCCTGATGGGCCTGCGTCGCAAGTACGCCGGCGAGCAACCGCTCAAGGGCGCGAAGATTCTTGGCTGCATCCACATGACCATTCAGACTGCCGTGCTGATCGAAACCCTCGTTGCACTGGGCGCCGAAGTTCGCTGGTCGTCCTGCAACATCTTCTCGACTCAGGATCAGGCCGCTGCCGCTATCGCTGCAGCCGGTATTCCGGTATTCGCCTGGAAAGGCGAGACCGAAGCCGAGTACGAGTGGTGCCTTGAGCAGACCATCCTCAAGGACGGTCAGCCATGGGACGCCAACATGATCCTCGACGACGGCGGCGACCTGACCGAGCTGCTGCACAAGAAGTACCCGGCCATCCTCGACCGCGTCCACGGCGTTACCGAAGAAACCACCACTGGCGTTCACCGCCTGCTGGACATGCTGGCCAAGGGCGAACTGAAGATTCCTGCGATCAACGTCAACGACTCGGTTACCAAGAGCAAGAACGACAATAAGTACGGTTGCCGTCACAGCCTGAACGACGCCATCAAGCGCGGCACTGACCACCTGTTGTCCGGCAAGCAAGCGCTGGTCATCGGCTACGGTGACGTGGGCAAGGGTTCGGCTCAGTCGCTGCGTCAGGAAGGCATGATCGTCAAGGTCACCGAAGTTGACCCGATCTGCGCCATGCAGGCATGCATGGACGGTTACGAGCTGGTTTCGCCGTTCATCAATGGCGAAAACGACGGCACCGAAGCTAGCATCGACAAGGCGCTGTTGGGCAAGATCGACCTGATCGTCACCACCACCGGTAACGTCAACGTCTGCGACGCGAACATGCTTAAAGCCCTGAAGAAGCGCGCTGTGGTCTGCAACATTGGTCACTTCGACAATGAAATCGACACCGCTTTCATGCGCAAAAACTGGGCATGGGAAGAAGTGAAGCCGCAAGTGCACAAGATTCACCGCACCGGCACTGGCGCGTTCGATCCACAGAACGACGACTACCTGATCCTGCTGGCCGAAGGCCGTCTGGTGAACCTGGGCAACGCCACGGGTCACCCAAGCCGCATCATGGACGGCTCGTTCGCCAACCAGGTGTTGGCGCAGATCTTCCTCTTCGGCCAGAAGTACGCCGACCTGAGCCCTGCCCAGAAAGCCGAGCGTCTGACCGTTGAAGTGCTGCCCAAGAAGCTGGACGAAGAAGTGGCTCTGGAAATGGTGCGTGGCTTTGGCGGCGTTGTGACCAAGCTGACCAAGACCCAGGCCGACTACATCGGCGTGACCGTTGAAGGTCCATTCAAGCCGCACGCTTATCGCTACTGATATGTCTGCGGAGCGTGCTCGGCATTCGGGCACGCTGCTCCCGCACGAACGGCCGTAACTTGTAGGAGCCGGCTTGCTGGCGAAAGCGTCAGGTCAGACACTTTGATGTCAGCCAAGCTGCCGTTTTCGCCAGCAAGCCGGCTCCTACAGGGTTCGCGTCAGGCTTTTGAGCTTCCAAGGTTATGACCATGTCCCAAGACCGTAGCTACAGCTTCGAATTCTTCCCGACGAAGACCGACGCTGGTCATGAAAAATTGCTGGCCACGGCGCGTACGCTGGCCAGTTACAACCCTGAATTCTTCTCCTGCACCTATGGTGCCGGCGGCTCCACCCGCGACCGCACGATCAACACCGTGCTGCAGCTGGAAAAAGAAGTACACGTTCCGGCGGCTCCGCACCTCTCCTGTGTCGGGGACAGCAAAGCCGATTTGCGCAGCTTGCTTACCCAGTATCGCGAGGCGGGCATCAAACGTATTGTGGCGCTGCGCGGTGACCTGCCTTCCGGCATGGGCATGGCCAGCGGTGAGCTGCGTTATGCCAATGACCTGGTGACCTTCATCCGTGAAGAAACCGGTGATCACTTTCATATCGAAGTCGCTGCCTACCCTGAAATGCACCCTCAGGCGCGCAACTTTGAAGACGATCTGAAAAACTTCGTGCGCAAGGCCAATGCTGGGGCCAACAGCGCCATCACCCAGTATTTCTTCAACGCCGACAGCTACTTTCACTTCGTCGAGCGCGTGCAGAAGCTGGGCGTAGAGATCCCGATCGTTCCAGGGATCATGCCGATTACCAACTACAGCAAACTGGCGCGTTTCTCTGACGCGTGCGGTGCGGAGATCCCGCGCTGGGTTCGCAAGCAGCTGGAAGCGTACGGCGATGACAGCGCGAGCATTCAGGCTTTTGGCGAACAGGTCATCACTGAAATGTGCGAGCGCCTGTTGCATGGCGGCGCGCCTGGCCTGCATTTCTACACGCTGAATCAGGCTGAACCGAGCCTGGCTGTCTGGAACAATCTGAAGCTCTCTGCCCAAACGGCATGAGCCAGATGTACTGAACGGTGATGCCGGGATGGACAGGTTTTGTCAGACCAAGCCTGTCCATCCGGTCCTTCAGCTGCGCAATCGTTTCCAGTTGAGAATCATTGCTTTTATTTAGTCAGCTCGCGTCGTACCCTCGCGCGCATGTCGCCTATTTTCCACATATCCGTCGCAGCCCTTCTGGCCTGCCTCAGCTTCAGCGCTGTGGGCGAGAAACTGCGAATCGTGACCGAGCCCTGGTCGCCCTACGTCATCGTGGACAAAAATCAGGCATCCGGACTGGATTACGACACCACCGCGATCGTATTCCAACGCCTGGGCATCGACGTTGAATGGCAGTTCCTGCCGTGGAAGCGCTGCTTGATGATGTTGCACGACGGGGAAGCCGACGGGGTTCTCGACATTTTCAAGGACGAGGAACAGACGGATTTGTTGTACCCGAGCGAGCCGCTTTCAAGCATCGACTGGGTATTGTTTCAAGCCAATGCCAGGCCGCACGCGGTCACGGGCGTGCAAGACCTGCAGGGGTTGACCGTCGGCGTGTCGCCTGGGTACAGATACAGTGCGGCTTTTGACAGCTCGACCTTGTTCATCCGAGAACCGGCGCCCAGCCATGAAGCAAATTTCGGCAAGCTGGTTCGTGGTCGCATCGACTTGATGGTGACTGACCGCTTGCTGGGTCAGCAGATGATCGAGCGACTCAAGCTGGGAGATCAGGTCAGCGAACTGCCCTTCACCATTAACCATCGAGGGCAGTATCTTGCCTTGCGTCGCAACGCCGGCATGGATCTACTGGCACAGCGGTTTAGCGCCGAGTTGAAGAGGTTCAAGCGCGAACCCGCTTACGCGAAGCTGGTGGCCAGGTACACGGGTGAGGCGCACGTCGGCCTTCCTGCAGACGCTGGCAAGGGAACCGATAAAACCGTTGAGCAGCAGGAAAGCAGCGCGTTGTGATTGCTCTGTTATACTCCGGCGTCCCCGCCAGGCTTTCGCCCGGATGCCCGGTCTCTCAGAAGACTTCTCGACACCGTCAGCAGCGCACTTTTAGCGCCCCTGCTTCGAGTTGAACTTACAGACCTCCACAGGACCGGACGCCGTTGCACTCTCCACGGACTGTGCAATTAACGCAGCAGGGCCAAGCGCAGTCACTGTACGTGCAGCACCTTCCAGCCTGCGCCTGGAAGATCATCCCTATTTGGGCCTCATGGGCCCCAACTTAAGACAGGATTACTCATGTCCTTTGCTTCCCTCGGTCTCTCCGAGGCTTTAGTCAGCGCCATCGAGGCTGCTGGCTACACCCAGCCTACTCCGGTGCAACAGCGGGCCATTCCCGCCGTGTTGCAAGGCCGCGATCTGATGGTCGCCGCTCAGACAGGTACTGGTAAAACCGGTGGTTTCGCCCTCCCGATTCTGGAGCGGTTGTTTCCCGACGGTCATCCGGACAAATCCCAGCGTCACGGCCCGCGCCAACCGCGTGTACTGGTCCTGACCCCAACGCGTGAACTGGCCGCTCAGGTTCACGACAGCTTCAAGCTCTACGCCAAGAACCTCAAATTCGTCAGCACCTGCATTTTCGGCGGTGTGGGCATGAACCCGCAGGTTCAAGCCATGGCACGCGGCGTTGACGTACTGGTTGCCTGCCCGGGTCGTTTGCTCGATCTGGCCGGCCAGGGCAGCGTCGACTTGTCCCACGTCGAAATCCTCGTGCTGGACGAAGCCGACCGCATGCTCGACATGGGCTTCGTTCACGACGTGAAGAAAGTCCTCGCTCGCCTGCCGTCCAAGCGCCAGAACCTGCTGTTCTCGGCGACGTTCTCATCCGACATCACAGCACTCGCCGGCAAGCTGCTGCATAACCCGGAACGCATCGAAGTCACGCCACCGAACACCACGGTCGAGCGTATCGAGCAACGTGTGTTCCGTCTGCCGGCCAACCACAAGCGCTCGCTGCTGGCGCACCTGATCACTCAGGGCGCGTGGGAACAAGTGCTGGTATTTACCCGCACCAAGCATGGCGCCAATCGCCTGGCTGAATACCTGGACAAACACGGCCTGAGCGCTGTGGCCATTCACGGTAACAAGAGCCAGAACGCGCGCACCAAGGCGCTGGCTGACTTCAAGGCCGGCACCGTTCGCATCATGGTCGCCACAGACATCGCCGCCCGCGGTCTGGACATCGATCAGTTGCCTCACGTGGTCAACTTCGAGCTGCCCAACGTCGACGAGGACTACGTTCACCGCATCGGTCGTACCGGTCGCGCTGGCCGTAGCGGCGAGGCGATCTCGCTGGTAGCGCCAGACGAAGAGAAGCTGCTGAAAAGCATCGAACGCATGACCAAGCAGAAGATTGCCGATGGCGATCTGATGGGCTTCGACATCACGGCCGTTGAAGCCGAGAAGCCGGAAGTTCGCGAGCGTCCGGATGTGCGTAACCCGCGCAATGCCCGTGGCCCGCGTGGCGATGGTCCGAACGGCGGCGGCGGTGGTGGCGGTCGCAAGGACAAAGGCAAAGACAAAGGCAAGGAGAAGCCGGCAGCTGCGGCCGCATCCGGCGAACGCCCGGCGCGTCCGGCACGTCCGCAAAAGCCTCGTCAGGGCACAGCGTCGAGCGAGTCCCGTCAGGCGCAGCCGGCAGCGTCCAATGCGAACCGCGCACCCGACGAGTTCCTGGATGACGAAGTGGACAACTTCGGCAACCGGGCCGACTACGTCAGCCCTTATCAGAACAAGAACCAGAGTCGCGGCCGCCGTCCGGGCGCTCCGGCCACGGGTGCAGCACCTGCACCTCGCGGTCAGGCGCCGGGCCGCAGCGCTCCGCGCAGTGGTTCGGGTACCGGCGCATCGGCCGGAACCGGTACTGCCGCAGGCGCTCCGGCAAAACGCAGCGGGCCTCGCAACGGTTCTGGCCGTGACGGCCAGGCTCGTCGCGACGAGCAGCCACGCGCTCGTCGTCCGGCGCGTGAGGATCAGCCTGCACGCCAGGAACCTGCGGTTCGCGGCCCTCGCGACGGTCAGCCGGCACCAAAGATCATGCACAAAGAGTCGAAGTCCGATCGCTTCCCTTCGGCTGAACAACTTGATCAGTTGCCGAGCCGCCCCCGCGGTGAAAAACCAGCCCTGCTGACCCGCAACCGCGAAGGTTAAGCAGCGACGGCAGTTTTGCAACCACTAAAAAGCCCCGACTGGTTCGGGGCTTTTTTGTGTCTGCCTGGAGGCCGCCTGCGCCAGTAGGACTGGCTTTAGCCGGGAAGACGTCAATCGTCTCACTGCACAATTGATGGCGGATGCACCGGCCTCTTCCCGGCTGAAGCCGGTCCCACTGATACAAAAACGCCGACCCAAGGGTCGGCGCTTTAATACCACAACTACTCGTCTTACTTGGCTTTGACGCCTTCGAAAACGATGTCCAGGTCCATGGTGTCGGACTGTGGGCCCAAGTCCATCATCTTGCCGAAATCAGAACGCTTGATAGACGTGGTGCCTTCGAAGCCGGCACGGTAGCCGCCCCACGGATCCTTGCCTTCACCCAGGAAGGTAGTCTTGACGGTGACCGGCTTGGTCACGCCGTGCAGGGTCAGGTCGCCAATCACGTCAGCCGTGGTTTTGCCGTCGGCGTTCTTGCCAACGTTGGTGATCTTGGTAGAAACGAACTTGGCGTCAGGATAGGTCGCGACGTCGAGGAAGTCTTTGCTGCTGATGTGCTTGTCGCGCTCGGCGTGGTTGGTGAAGACGCTGGCGGTTTTGACATCAATGTTGATCTTGCTGTCTTCAGGCTTGGCAGCGTCGAAGCTGAACGTACCGGTCCAGTCCTTGAAGGTGCCGTAGATGAAGCTGTAGCCCAGGTGGCTGATCTTGAAGTTTATGAAGGCGTGCTGGCCTTCCTTGTCGATGGTGTAATCAGCGGCCATTGCCTGACCGGCCGACAACAGGGCAGTACCAAGAGCCAGTGCAGCCAGTGTCTTTTTCAACATACGTCATCTTCCTTTCTAGTTGATTGGGTATCAGGCCTTGCGGCCAAGCATACGGACAAGCGTGGCATCACGATCAACGAAGTGATGCTTCAAAGCGGCCAGCCCATGAAGCCCGGCGAAAATCACCAGAGTCCAGGCCAGATACAAGTGCACAGTGCCCGCCACGTCCGCCTGGTCTGGCAGTCCGCTGATCAATGCGGGCACTTCGAACAATCCAAACACCGGAATCCCGACACCGTCTGCGGTGGAAATCAGGTAACCGGCAAACATCACCAAAAACAGGTCCAGGTACAGGAAAGCGTGCCCCAGTTTCGCGGCCGTTTTCACAAATCGGCTGTGGGCTGCAGGCGCTGCCGGCGGCGGGCTGACGAAGCGCCAGATCACCCGGATCAGCATGAACAGGAACAACGTGATACCGATGCTCTTGTGCAGGTCCGGGCCAGCTTTGCGCCACGTGTCGTAATAGCCGAGCCCAACCATCCACAACCCTAGCGCAAACATGCCAAACACGGTCAGCGCGACACCCCAGTGTAGAACGATGCTGACCCAGCCATAGCGGGAAGAAGAGTTGCGTAGCTGCATGCCAAATATCCTGTGAGGGCCGAGGCAAAGACTATCGCTTTACCTATCGAAAGAAAGCGCAAAATTTTGCTTTGGAATATCAGGAAATCCGATTGAAATCTCCTGACATATTTTCGTCCGGAAAAGATTAACCCAGCGTTACCCCCGTCCAGACGAAAAAAAGGCGCGGTATCAAGCCGCGCCTTTCTTAAACCCTCACCGATCAGTTTTTGCTGTCGGCTGCGGGTGCTGATGCTGCCGGTGTTGCCGCTTTGTCAGCCGGAGGCTTGGCTGGCGCTTTTTTCGCGGCATCGGTTTTTGCCGGGGCCTTGTGAGTGGCGGCCGGTTTGGCCGGAGCCTTTTTAACGGGCTCCTTCTTCGCCGGTTCTTTGTTGGCCGGTGCCTTCTTGGCAGGCTCCGTCACCGCAGGTTTGGCCGGTTCAACTACTGGTGCCGGCGGTGGAGTCACTGGCGCAGGGGCCGGTGCTGGAGCAGGTGCGACTTCCGGGGCTTTCTCCGCAGGTTTTGGCTCAGGCTTGGAGCCACCGAACAGGTTGGTAAAGAAGCCGCCGATGCCGCCGCTGCTTTCCTTAACGGGTTCAGGTGCTTTCGGCGGCGGTGCCTTGACCGGCTCGTAGGACTTGCCTTCGGAAAGGCCCTGCACCTGAGTGGCCGCGCGCTGACCAGAGCGCAATGCGCCTTCCAGTGTGCCCGGATACAAGGTGTCGGTGTGCTCGCCGGCAAAGGCTACACGCTGCAGCGGTCTTTCCCACAAACGCCAGTACTTGCTGATCTGGCCCGGGCCGAACGCCAGGTACGCGCCGCCACTTGATGGGTCGATGCTGGAGCGACGCAGCTCATAGCCGGTAAACGCGCCGCGTGCCTGTGGATAAAACGCCTGCATACGGATCAGCACTTGGTCAACGAGTTGCTTGTCACCGAACGCCTGCATGATGCGAGCGTTGTCGCCCGCCAGGTTGATCACTACGTTGGCACCGCCCTTGAGGGCTGGCTCGATCCACAACATGCCCAGACCGGTGTTGCTGTAGATTTCCCCGGACATGCGCGCCTTGCTGTCCCAGACCGGAGTCTTGAACTTGAGCATGATCTGGTCATGCCAGCCATAGTTGGTGCTCTTGATCGCGCCCAGACGCTGGGCGTCCAGTGCAGGCGTCATCTGGATCTTGCTCAGCGCGCGCAAAGGCACCGCCATCACCACGTACTCGGCCTCGTAACCCACCGAACCCACTTTGACGGTCACACCGTCTTTGTCCTGGTTGACGGCCGACACTGGCGAGTTGGTCTTGATGACTTTCAGTTGTTTGACGAACTCCTCGGCCAATACGGCACTGCCACCCGGCAGGCGTGCGGCACGACGGTCGCGGTCATCGACGTCGCGATTGACCCGCGATTGCTGTGCGAGATACAGCAGCGACAAGCGCGAAGGCTCGTCATAGCGCGTACGAATCTGCTGGTTGATCAGCTGGCGCGCGGTCGGAGGCAAACTCAGACGGTCCAGCCAGTTTGAGACAGTAATCTGGTCCAGCGCGAACAGCGTGCTGTTGGCCGCCGGGTTGTTCGGGTCGGTAATCGAGCGGGCCATGTCGTCCAGCGCCGCTTCGTAACGCTTGATGGCGTCGGCCGTTGCTGGCTGTTTGGTCGCAAGGTCCGCGCCGGTGAAGTATTCACCTTCGATCAGGTAACTGGGGGTACGCACGAATTCCGGCGCGGGCACCGCTTTGATCTTGAAGCGATTAATGTACTGATTGAGCAGCGGCTGAGCCTTGGCATTGCCGATCCACTCGCTGCCGGCCAACCCGGAACGGCCGCCGACGGCGGGTTTGGCTTCCAGCAGGGTCACTTGCCAGCCCTTGCTCTGCAGCTCGTAGGCTGCGGTAAGCCCCGCCAGACCACCGCCCACGACAATCGCCGTATGCGGTTTATCCACGGCAAGCGCTGACGCACTGACCATCCCAACCATCACCAGCGCACAGGCGCGCAGCCAACCAGAAAGCATTCAGCGAACTCCGGAGAAAAACGGGGGGAATTGTCGGATTTTATTGTCCGATTTTTCGAAGAGCGCGAAGGATACGCCAGCCGCGAAACACCCGCCAGCACTGTCGCTGGCCATGATTTACGCGTACACAATGACCGAAACAACGCGCCAAAGGTTGTCCCGCCAGCATGCATTGCATAGGCTTGCGCGATTGTTTGCCCTCGCGTCACGCGAGCCGCTATGTGGAGAAGAGTAATGGGCCTTAACGACCAGTGGATGCAACGCGACCTGAAGGTCCTTTGGCACCCCTGCACTCAGATGAAAGACCACGAGACATTGCCGCTGATACCGATCAAGCGCGGCGAAGGGGTCTGGCTGGAGGACTTTGAAGGCAAGCGTTACCTGGATGCGGTGAGCTCGTGGTGGGTCAACGTATTCGGCCATGCCAACCCGCGCATCAATCAGCGCATCAAGGACCAGGTGGATCAGCTGGAACATGTGATTCTGGCCGGTTTCAGCCATCAGCCGGTCATTGAGCTGTCGGAACGGCTGGTGGCGATGACGCCTGAAGGCCTGACCCGTTGCTTCTATGCCGACAACGGCTCTTCCTGCATCGAAGTCGCGCTGAAAATGAGCTTTCATTACTGGCTCAACCGGGGCAAACCGGACAAAAAACGCTTTGTCACCCTGACTAACAGCTACCACGGCGAGACCATGGCGGCGATGGCGGTAGGCGATGTGCCGCTGTTCACCGAGACTTACAAAGCGCTCCTGCTGGACACCATCAAGGTGCCGAGCCCGGACTGCTATCACCGGCCCGAAGGGGTGAGCTGGGAAGACCACACCCGCACGATGTTCGCAGTGATGGAGCAGACCCTGGCCGAGCATCACGACAGCGTCGCGGCGGTGATCATCGAGCCGCTGATCCAGGGCGCAGGCGGCATGCGCATGTATGACCCGATCTACCTCAAGCTGCTGCGCGAAGCCTGTGATCGGTATGGCGTGCACCTCATTCACGATGAGATCGCGGTCGGTTTCGGCCGGACCGGCACTATGTTTGCCTGTGAGCAAGCCGGCATTCGCCCGGATTTCCTTTGCCTGTCCAAAGCGTTGACGGGCGGCTACCTGCCGCTGGCGGCGTGCATCACAACCGATGACGTGTACGACGCCTTTTACGATGACTACCCGACCCTGCGCGCGTTCCTGCATTCCCACAGCTACACCGGCAACCCGCTGGCGTGCGCGGCAGCGTTGGCGACGCTCGACATCTTCGAGCAGGACAACGTCATCGAAAACAACAAGGTGCTCGCCCAGCGCATGAAGACTGCCACGGCGCATCTGGTCGATCACCCGAACGTCGCCGAAGTGCGGCAGACCGGTATGGCGATCGCCATCGAAATGGTGCAGGACAAGGCCAGCAAGACGTCGTACCCATGGCAGGAACGGCGGGGGCTCAAGGTGTTCGAGCACGCACTGACCCGAGGCGCATTGCTGCGTCCGTTGGGCAGCGTGGTGTATTTCCTGCCGCCGTACGTGATCACGCCGGAGCAGATCGACTTCCTGGCGCAGGTGGCGACCGAGGGCATCGACATCGCCACGCGCAGCAGCGTGAGCGTGGCAGTGCGAGAGAATTTTCATCCGGATTTTCGTGATCCGGGGTAGCCCTTTACGACCTGCCGTGACTTCCGCACCATGATGGCGATTACACTTTAGGAGCCGGCTTGCTGGCGAACGCGGTGTGTCATTCAACAGAAATGAACATGACCCAACGCGTTCGCCAGCAAGCCGGCTCCTACAAAGTGAGTTCGCGATACCTCTTCAAAGAGAAACAACCATGAGACTGTCCCGCTTTTTCGTTGATGCCACCCTCAGCATTGGGGAACACGAATTGCCTGAGGCCCAGGCCCATTACATCAGCCGCGTGTTGCGCATGTCTGAAGGTGATGCCGTGCAGCTGTTCGATGGCTCGGGCCTTGAGTTTCGCGCCACGCTGGTGGAGGTCGGGAAAAAACAGGTCCGTGTGCAGGTGACGGAAAGCTTTGCCGGACAACCGGAATCGCCGCTGCAGATCCAGCTCGGCCAAGGCCTTTCTCGGGGCGAGCGTATGGACTGGGCCATTCAGAAAGCCACCGAACTGGGCGTGACGCAGCTGACCCCGATCATCAGCGAGCGCTGCGAAGTGCGCCTCAAGGATGAGCGAGCAGAAAAGCGCCAGGCGCACTGGCAGCAGATCGCGATCAGCGCGTGCGAACAGTGCGGTCGCTCGGTGGTGCCGGTCATCAATGCGCCCGTGACGCTGGCCGATTGGCTCAAGCAAACCGACGCGGACCTCAAGCTGGTGCTACACCCGGTGGCTGCGCCACTGAGCAGCCATGAAAAGCCCGGCAGCCTGGCGTTCCTGATCGGCCCGGAAGGTGGGCTGAATGACGCAGAAGTGGCACAGGCGCAAGAAGCCGGTTTTCACGCCGCCCGCCTCGGCCCGCGCGTGCTGCGCACCGAAACCGCGCCGGTGGTTGCGCTGAGTATCGCGCAGCAGCTATGGGGCGATTTCCAGTAAGGGAAAACGTAGACCGAACGGTAGGAGCCGGCTTGCTGGCGAATGCGGCGTGTCATCCAATACAGGGTCCGACCACCTGCCGGGTTCGCCAGCAAGCCGGCTCCTACAGGTTTGTGTCGCGCGTAATTCCCGGCGCGGAATCACCGTTTTGGCACGCTCCGGAAATCTACTCCGGCAACTCCGTCGCCCGCCGCCGTGCCTTCGCAGGGTCAGGTCGGGCGCAGGGCAGAAACTCTCCGCGCCCCGCTTCACCCAGCGCATTGCCATCCCACACCCGTTCCCCCCTGGCAAAGGTCATTGCAGGCCACGCAGTCAGACGCATACCCTCATAAGGTGTGTAGTCAACATTGTGATGAAGCTTCTCGTTGGTCAGTTCTATATCCAGATTCTCATCCCAAATGACCAGATCCGCATCCGACCCAATGGCGATGCTGCCTTTGCGTGGGTACAAGCCATAGAGACGCGCTGCATTGGTGGCAGTCAACGCGACAAACGCCTGCGGACTGATCCGTCCTTTGCGCACGCCCTCTGACCAAAGCAGCGCCATGCGCGTCTCGATGCCCGGAATGCCATTGGCCACTTCGGAAAACGGTGCAGCGTCGCCATGCGCGCGCTTGCCGTCGGTACCGGCGTAGCGAAAAGGCGCGTGATCCGATGAGAACACTTCAAAGGAGCCATTCTGCAGGCCATCCCAGACCACTTGCTGGTTGCCGGCGTCTCTTGGCGGCGGGCTGCAGATGCACTTGGCGCCCTCGAAACTGTCGTCGCAGCCCAGCGAATCCGCCGTCAGAAACAGATACTGCGGACAGGTTTCACCATAGACCTTCAGCCCGTGGCTTTGCGCCCAGCGGATTTGCTCGATCGCCTCGCGCCCGGACACATGGACTATGAGAATCGGCACATCCACCAACTCGGCCAGTGCAATGGCGCGGTGTGTGGCCTCGCGCTCGACGAGCATGGGACGTGACGTGGCGTGATAACGCGGCGCACTGTGGCCAGCAGCCAGCAACCGCTCGGTCAGCCAGGCGATGCAGTCGCTGTTTTCAGCATGCAGCATCACCATGGCGCCTTCGGCTCTGGCCACCGACAGGGTTTCCAGAATCTCCCGGTCATTGAGCTTCAATGCGTCGTAGGTCATGTAGATCTTGAAGGACGTATAACCCTCGGCAATCAGCTCGGGAAGCTCTCGGCGCAGGACGTCCTCGGTAGGGTCGGTGACGATGAGGTGAAAGGCGTAATCGATCAGTGCCCGACCGTCCGCGCGCCGATGGTAATCCTCCACCGCCGCACGCAGGGTTTGGCCTTTCTGCTGGCAGGCAAAGGGAATCACCGTTGTGGTCCCGCCGCATGCCGCCGAGCGGGTGCCGCTTTCGAAGTCATCGGCCATGATTGACCCGTCACCTGTCGGCTGGTCCAGGTGAACATGGCTGTCGATGCCACCCGGGGTGACGGTCCGCCCCTGCGCATCGACCTCCTGCGCCGCACCTTGCAGGCCAAGGCCCAGCGCAACGATACGACCGTCGCGGATGCCGATGTCGCACAGGAAGCCGTCCGCAGCCGTGACCACGTTGGCATTGCGGATGATCAGATCGAAAGCCTGCATGTCGTTTACTCCGTCAGCCACGGGCGAGCCAGGCCTTGGCGATTTCTTCGCGCGTGGTAAACCAGACGCCTTCGCGTGCCTGCGCGTGCTCGATGAAATGCTTGATTGCGCGGACCCGGCCCGGACGGCCGACCATGCGCGGGTGCAGCCCGATGGACATCATTCGCAGGCCATCAGCAGACTCTTCGTACAGCACATCGAAGCTTTCCTTCATGTATTCGAGGAAATCGGATGCCTGGGACAAGCCCGGGGAGTTCCAGTAGCGGAAATCGTTGACGTCGCTGGTGTAGGGCACCACCAGATGCTGCTTGCCTTCGACGTCGACGAAGTACGGCACGTCATCGTTGTAGGCGTCAGAGTCGTAAAGGAAACCACCCTCCTCTGCCACCAGTCGGCGCGTATGAACACTGGCGCCATAACGGCAGTACCAGCCCACCGGCCGTTTCCCACAGGTGCGCTCGAATGACTCGATCGCGAGCCGAATGTGCTCGCGCTCCTCTGCCTCGGTCAGGCGAAATACCTCTTCCCAGCGGTAACCGTGGCTGCAGATCTCATGACCCAGTTCGACCGCCGCTCTGGCGACGTCCGGGTTCTGCTCGAAGGCCACCGCGCACGCATGAAAGGTGGCGGGGACATTGGCGTGTTGCAGGATGTCGAGGATGCGCCAGATGCCGACGCGTGCGCCGTATTCGTACATCGACTCCATCGCCAGATTGCGCACACCGTCAGGAAACTGATAGCTGCCCCATTCGGTCATGCTCTCCTGATCAGGATCACCCATGGCCAGCGAACGCTCGGAGCCTTCCTCGTAGTTGATGACAAAGTTGATGGCCAGCCGCGCACCGTTGGGCCAGGTGCCTTGGGGACGCTGCCGGCCGTAGCCGACCAGATCTCGAATGGGTAACGCCATAAAAGCCTACTCCTGCAAACGTTCGAACAGTCGGCAGACCGCCAAGCCAGAGGCTCAGCAGTCGATGGTTTTCAATGCATCGTGGTCGGGCCCGTCAAGGGTCTGGCCAGTTCGGAAAGCCAGGCCCATGGCCAGGGTTTGAGCAATGCAAAACGCTGCGGTGAGCGAGCGAAAGCCCAGCAGCTCGGCGTCGTTGACCTCGATCATCACCGACGCGGTCTGTCCGATGGGGCTGAGGATGCTGTCAGTAATCGCCACAATGGGCGTTCCTGCAGCCACCGCCTGCTCGCAGGCCTCGATGGTTTCCTGTGCGTACGGTGGAAAACTCACCGCCACCAGCACGTCGTCGCTGTGCAGCGCCCCCACTTGTTCCCGCAGGCTGCCGCCCAGACCGCTGATATGCACGGCACGACGACCGACACGGCTGAGCGCGTAGCTCAAATAAGAGGCCATAGGGAAGGAGCGACGCATGCCGATCACAAACGTGGTCCGGGCTTGTTCCAGCAGTTCGATGGCCTGCTCGATGGCTTGGACCTGCTCGCCCTCAGCCAGATGCTCAAGGGACACGATGTTGGCGCGGCTGAAGGCAGAGAGCATGGCACCCACATCCGTGGGGTCGTCCAGCAACTGCTCACCCCGATAATGCCGGATGCGTTCTTTGAAGCTGCCCTGCCCGGCCTGCTGCAACGGCTGCTTGAACAAGCGCTGCAGATCGCTGAACCCACCAAAGCCCAGCGCCTGCGCCAGCCGAATGAATGCCGAAGACGGGATCCCGGAGATCTTCGCCAGCGCGGCGACGGTATTCAGTGCCACGTCGTGCGGATGCTCGTTCAGGTAATGCGCCGCGTCACGTTGCCGTGCGGTCAGGCGTTCCTGATGTTCGACGATGGCTGAACGCAGCTCGGCCAGGGTTTGGGGTACAGGCATAGAAAGGCTCGATAAAAG
Source organism: Pseudomonas lutea (assembly GCF_000759445.1). Taxonomy (NCBI): domain Bacteria; kingdom Pseudomonadati; phylum Pseudomonadota; class Gammaproteobacteria; order Pseudomonadales; family Pseudomonadaceae; genus Pseudomonas; species Pseudomonas lutea. The sequence continues at coordinate 172,960 of NZ_JRMB01000004.1, read as the reverse complement.
TCAGGATGGACGCAGTTCTTTGATCGCCTGGGCCAGGTGCTCCACCAGACGATTCAATTCATCGACGGTGTTGTAGTGCGCGATCGACACACGAACCACGCCGCCATAAGGGGTCAGGCCCAGTTGTTCGATCAGGCGTCGGGCGTAGAAGTCACCAAAGCGAATACCCATGCGGTGGTTATCGACGCGGCGCACGATGGCTTCCGACTGAATCCCCTCGACCACGAAGCTGATGGTCGGCACGCGATCACCCTCCGTCACTCGGGACTTTCCGATGATCCGTACGCCGGGGGTCTCACGCAGAAACGCCAGCAGGGTTTCGGCCAACAGGTCTTCCTGCGCTTCAAAGGCATCGAACGCAGCCTGCATCAGTTGGCGTTCGCTGCCACTGGCGCCAAGGCGTTTGCCGATGTCGATCAGGTAATCGTTGATGCCGATACAGCCGTAGGAAAGCTCGTAATTGAGATTGCCCGGCTGAAGCTTGTAGGGGATGACCTCCTTGCCGATGAAAAAATGATTGAGGCTTGGCAGCTCCAGCAACGCCTCGCGCTTGCCCCACATCACCGCGAAATGCGGGCCGAATGTCTTGTAGAAACTGAACACGTAGTAGTCGGCGCCACTGGCTTGCACATCGACCAGCCGGTGCGGCGCGTAGGCCACGGCGTCGACGCACAACTGGCCGCCGACTGCGTGCACCCGACGCGCGACTTCGGCCACCGGGTTGACGCTGCCCAGGATGTTCGACGCGTGAGTCATGGCCACAAAGCGCGTCTTCTCGTTCAGCAGCGCATCCAGGTCGCCAAGCTCCAGCTCCAGGCTCTGCGCATCGACTGGCCAGACACGTAACGTCGCGCCGCGCTCTTCGCACAGACGCACCCACGGCCCGATATTGGCTTCGTGATCGCAGTTGGTGACGATGATTTCGTCGCCGGTCTGGATCGACGGAGCGATGGCGCGGCAGAGGATTTGCAGCAGGTGGGTGGTCGAGCCGCCCATCACGCACTCTTCCGGATACCGCGCGTTGATGAACTGCGCGACCGATTTGCGCGCCTCCATGACCCGCTCGCCAGCGGCTACCGACTCGCTGTAGGACGCGCCCAGTTGCACGGCGCTGTTGAGCAGGTAATCGGTGATGCGCTCGGCGACCGGCTTGAGCACCGCCGAGCCGCCGGCGTTGTCCAGGTAGGCATAGCCGCTGCTGAGGGCGGGAAACTGACTGCGTACGTAATCGATGTCCAAGGCATTCAAGGCATGAGCTCCTGAGTCTGATCAGTGGTGCAGGATGGCCTGCAAAAACGCACGGGTTCTCGGCTCTTGAGGGGCCGTGAAGAAATCATGCGGGTTGTTCTGTTCGATGATTCGGCCGTTTTCCATGAAGATCACCCGGTCGGCGACCTTGCGCGCGAAGCCCATCTCGTGGGTGACAACGACCATGGTGACGCCGGAGCGGGCAAGATTCTGCATGACGTCCAGTACTTCGCCGACCATCTCGGGGTCGAGCGCCGAGGTGGGTTCGTCGAAAAGGATGACTCGCGGTTCCATCGCCATGGTCCGGGCAATGGCGACGCGCTGCTGCTGACCGCCGGACAACTGGCTCGGGTATTTCGCCGCGTGGGCGCCCATGCCGACTTTCTCCAGCAGCAGGCGGGCGCGCTCGTTGGCGTCACGGCGCGACATGCCGCGCACCCGCACTGGCGCCAACGCAACATTGGCAAGCACGGTGAGGTGCGGGTATAGATTGAAATTCTGAAAGACCATGCCGACTTCGCAACGGATGCCCGCCAGTTTCGGCCCGGTTTCAACGCGCTGACTGCCCACGCGAATGTCGCCCTGCTGGTATTCCTCAAGCAGGTTGATGCAGCGAATCAACGTGGATTTGCCGGAGCCCGACGGCCCGAGAATCACAACCACTTCGCCTTGATCGACGGTCAGGTTGATGTCGGTAAGCGCCTGGAAGGGCCCGTAAAATTTAGCCACGCCTTCCATCTCGATGACAGTGCTCATGCGCTTTTCCTCCCGGCGCCGTTACGACGTTCGATCCAGCTCACCAGTTGCACCAAGGGCAGGAGCAGCAACAGGTACATGACCGCCGCGCCTACCAAGGGTGTCGGGTTGGCGGCCAGCGCCTGTGCCTGAGTGGCCTGTTTGAGCAGATCGGGCATTGCCACTACGGACGCCAGTGCGGTGTCTTTCATGACGTTGATGCAGTTGCTGGTCATGGGCGGCATGACGATGCGCATGGCCTGCGGCAGGATGATGTCGCGCATGGTGTTGAAGGAACTCATGCCCTGGGAGGCCGAGGCTTCAAATTGCCCGCGCGGAATCGCCTCGATGCCGGAGCGGAAAATCTCGGCTGAGTACGCGCAGGACACCAGCGACAGTGCGGCAGTGGCCGCTGCGAACGACGACAGGCGAATGCCCACGAACGGCAGCGCGTAATAGATCAGCACCAGCAGCACCAGCAGCGGAATAGAGCGCAACACGTCGATGTAGACCCGCGCCAGGAACCGCACCGGCGCATAGCCATACAACCTCAGCATTGCCAGCACCAGCCCGCCCACCAGGCCGAGAATGATGCTGACCACGCCGAGCATCACCGTCACGCCCAGACCGCGGAGCATCAGTGGCAGCGCATCGACAAACACGCTCCAGTTGAAGAACGTTTCTAACAACTCCATTGCGATTCCTTGGTGGCGAACGGCGGCGGGTGCGGGGTGGCTGAGCTGGCTGGGTGATCAGCTGTTACTTGAGGACGTCGACCACCTTGACGGTGCTGGACTGCGGATCAGCGTCGGCACCGAACCACTTCTTGTGCAGGTCGGCGATCACGCCTTCCTTCTTCATGGTGCTGATGATGTCGTTGACCTGACCGGCTGATGCCCAGCCCTTGGCGTGCATCAACGAGTACTTCTCACCGGTAGGAATTGTCGCGACGACTTTGTACTGAGGTTTGTCCTTGATGTAGTACAGGACTGCCGGAATGTCGCTGATATAACCGTCCATACGGCCGGACGCGAGATCAAGCATCGCGGGGGACAGCCCTTCGTAGCGCGAGACTTCCTTGAATTTGTATTCAGCCTGGTGAGTGTTCACCCACATGTCGCCGGTCGAGCCGGTGTCAACGCCGACGACCTTGCCGTCCATGTCTTTCAGCCCGGTGATGCCGGATTTCGCCAATACGGAAAGGGACTGGTCGCTGTCGTAATACGGCTGGGCGAAGCCGACGGATTCAAGGCGCTTGGGCGTGATGGTGATCGAGGAGATGGCGATGTCGGCGCGCTTGGACTGCACGGCACTGAACAGGCCGTTGAAAGGAATATTGATGAATTCCACTGTCTTGCCAGCGCGTTTGGCGACTTCCTTCACTACATCGACTTCAAAGCCGACAATGTCGCCCTTGGCGTCTTGAAACTCCCACGGCACGTTGCCCACATTGGCGCCGACGGTCCAGTCTGCGGCCCAGGTGGAAGCGGAAAAGGCGGTTGCCACGGCCATGCTCAAGAGTACTTTCACATTCATGTCTTGCTCCCCGATTGATCAGTCAGTTCAAGAAGGCCGCCTTACCACGAGAGGGGGCGTTTCGAGGATCAGACTAGGATGACGAATCAAATAATTCAACAAATAAAATAAATGAATTAAATGCTTCAATCGGGTGCGAGTGTTTCCCGCATTGGTGCATGTGGGAAAGCACGGAAGGTTGTGGGGTGAACAGAAAATGATCAGCCAGCTCTGTGATGCAACGCACCGAAGCGGAGCATGGTCAGCCCAGCCTTTCGGCAGTCGGCCTGGGTTAAATGGGCTAGCTGCGTCAGACCTGAATCCGTTGGAGCCGGCTTGCTGGCGAACCGGTTTCAACATCCACCATCACCGTGGCTGGGCTGCCGTACCGCTTTCTTCATCCACCATCACCGTGGCTGGGCTGACGCATTCGCCAGCGAGCCGGCTCCTACAGGTGATCTTGCGCCAAATGCACGATCGGCGTGATGCCACGATATTGGGCTCATGTCAGACGCATTACCTGCCCCATACCCCGACCCGTAGGAGCCGGCTTGCTGGCGAACCGCGCAGGGATTGCGCGCGCGCCGTTGGAGTCTGGCGCGCTCCCACACGTTCTCAGTCGAATCAAGACGCAATGGCTGGCGCGGAATCCGTAGCGGCGCCTTTGGCAGTCTGACCTTTGAGTCTCAGAGCACGTAGCGCGTGATCGCGACGAAATGCAGCAGGCTGCCTGCGATAACGAACAGGTGCCAGATGCCATGGAAATGCCGGACGCGGGTGTCGAACGCGAAAAAGATAATGCCCACGGTGTAGAACACGCCGCCCAACGCCAGCCACACAAACCCGGTCATGCCCAGCGCGGCCATCAGGGGTTTTACCGCAACCAGCACGATCCAGCCCATGACGGCGTAAATGACGATGGACATCACCCGGGCTTCGGAACGGGGTTTGATTTCCTGCAATATCCCAATGATCGCCAGTGCCCAGACGATGCCGAACAAGGTCCAGCCCCAGGGGCCATGCAGCGTCACGAGGCAAAATGGTGTGTAGCTGCCGGCGATGAGCAGATAGATCGAAAAATGATCAACCTTCTGCATGAGCACTTTGGCGCGGCCGCGCACGCTGTGGTAAACCGTCGAGGCGCTGTACAACAGCACCAGCGCCACGCCGTACACCGCAACGCTGATGATCTTCCAGATATCACCCGTCATCGTCGCGACGACGAGCATCCAGATCGCACCGATCGTCGCCAGAATCGCCCCGACCAGATGGGTCCAGGCGTTGAATTTTTCTCCGTAATACATCCGAGAACTGCCTCTCTGTATGGCCCAACACCCGCCTAGGGTCCTGCTTATGGCCTGAGATGACAACGCATTGTGTCGGCGATGAGCGAATTTAATGCAGTCACTCGCCCATCACTTCGGCACAATCGGGCGCTCGTAAAACAAGAACCGCCGCAGGCCAACACCATGCAGATCGACGAAGAGCTCACACTCAAAAAGCTGGAAATCTTTCTGGCGTTCATGCGAACCGGCAATCTGGCTCGGGCGGCGGCGGAGCTGCAGACAAGTACGGTCAGCGTGCACCGGGCAATTCATTCACTGGAAAGCGCCCTGCGTTGTCCGCTGTTCAAGCACGAGGGTCGCAACCTCACGCCCTTGGAAGGCGCTTATGTGCTGGAGGAAAGGGCGCAGAAACTGGTGCAGGACGTGCTCAGCACCATCGAGCAGACCCGGCAGGCGGCCGGTTTCTCAGCGGCGCGTTTCAAGCTCGGTGCGCTGTATTCACTGACGGTGAAAACCGTGCCGCAGTTGATCATGGGCCTGAAAATCCGGCGCAGCGAGCTCAACATCGATCTGATTCTGGGCTCCAACATCGACCTCTTCTACAAACTGAAAAACATGGAAGTGGACGCCGCGCTGGTGTCGCTCAACGAAAGCGTGAGCGACCCGGACTGTGATCAGCTGCCGTTGTTTTCCGATGACATCTTTCTTGCCACGCCGGCCGACTCACCGTTCGCCCAACAGAGCGAGGTGGACCTGAGCGACCTCCGCGAGATGACCTTCATCACGTTGACCCAAGGCTTCGCCACCCATCGTGACGGCGCGCAGGTGTTTCAGCAGGCGGGGTTCGAACCGAAGATAGCGATGCAGGTAAACGACATTTTCACGCTGCTGAGCATGGTCAGCTCTGGCGTGGGTTACGCCCTGTTGCCGGGGCGTATCGCCGCCGTGTATGAAAATCGCGTCCGCCTGGTGCCGCTGCAGCCGAGGTACCGGATGCAGCAGCATATCGGCCTGGTCTTCCTGAAGGCGCGAGAGCGAGACCCCAACCTGCTGGCGTTGCTCGCGGAGTGCCGGATGTACTCGAACCGGCTGGCCCAGGCCTGAGCCGCCTCCACCTGTAGAGGCGCGCTGGCCCGCGAGGAGGCCAGTGCAACCGACGCATTTCCCTCGTCCGGACTCAAGCATTCGCGGGCAAGCGCGCCTCTACAGGTTTTGCGGCGGACAATCGTCCGGGCTGGCCTTAAGGAATTGCGCTGAAAACATGCTGCACTTGGTCTCAGCCGAGAATGCCGCGCACGATGAAATACAACAACGACGGTCCGAGCAAGCAACCGAGCCCTGTGTGAAACGTCGCCGTCAGCGCGCCATACGGCACCAGTCGACGATCCGTCGCGGCCAGACCTGCCGTCACGCCGCTGACAGTCCCGGCCAGACCACCGAAAACCATCGCCGAGCGTGGGTTATCCAGCCCCATCCAGCGGGCCGCCATCGGGGTTCCGACCATCACCAGGATGGCCTTGATCAAACCTGTGGCGATGGACAGCGCCATCACGTCCGACGTAGCCCCCAACGCCGCGCCCGTCACCGGCCCGACGATGTAAGTCACCGCACCCGCGCCAATGGTGGTGATGCTGACGGCATCGCGGTAGCCAAACGCATAAGCCACGCAGCAACCGACGATAAACGGCAGCAACGTGCCGAGCAGCAGCGAGAACGCGCCAACCCAGCCGGCCTTTTTCGCTTCGGTCGCCTGCACTTCGAAGGCCGTGGCGACGATGGCGAAATCACGCAGCATCGACCCGCCCATCAACCCAATCCCGGAGAACAGCGCCAAGTCCGCCAGCCCTTTCTGCCCGCCGGTCATCGTGCCGCCCACCCACGCCAGGACAAGGCCAATGACGATCGCGATGGCCGAACCATGAATGCGCCCAAAAGTCAGTCGCTTTGACAGAACAACCGAAATCCACATCACCACACCGACCACCGCAAACGCGGTCACAAGGCCCTGGCTGATCAAGTCTTTCTGAATGAGCTCCCACATCTCAGCGGCCTCCTGCTGGCGAAACAGTTGGCGCGATCACCGGCAGCGGATGTGCGAGTTCGTCCTCTTTGGGCAATGGCTCGCCTTTATTGATGCGGCTAATGACCGCGATCGTGCAGCCACAAACCACCACCGACACCACCGCCGCGATGACCGCGATCGGCCCGCCTTTAAGCGCCGTGACAACGTTTTGCTGCGCAGCCATGGCCACGACGACCGGGATGTACATGGCACCCCAGAAGCCGACGCCCATTTCGCAGCCCTCGCTCATGCCGCCGCGCTTTTGCATGAACAGGCGCGCACAGATCAGCAGGATCATCGCGATCCCGACGCCGCCCACGTTGGATTTGACGCCCAGCAGAGCACCGAGCAAGTCACCAAGGATCACCCCGGCGAGGGTGCAGATTGCGAGTAACGCAACGCCGTAAATCACCATTGTTTTTATCCTCAAATTGCATCGTCGAAGTTGTTGTTTTTGTGTTCCTTCGAAAGCAGCTGTCGGTTTATGGGTGGCGGCGTTCCTCCTCTCGCGACAGTGCGCTGAGCGTGTCCAGACGGGCGCCCTGATAGGCAACGGCCGTGCCCTGTTCAAAAACGCGGCGCGCCAGGCCGGTGAGTACGATGCCCGGCGGCAGCTCGATTTGAAGCCGCGCGCCGCGCTCGTACGCGGTTTGCACCGTGCTGCGCCAGTCGACGACTCGGCACATGTTGAACGCCAGATCGTCGCGTACCTTGTCGGCGCTGAGCATCGGCCGCGCCGTGCTGCCGCTGAGGTACTTCAGTGTCGGTGCGCTCAGGGAAACGCTGGCAAACGCATCGGCAAGCGTGCGTGCAGGTTCTGCCAGCAACTCGCAATGGGACGGCACGCTGACCGCCAGTCGCTTGGCCGCTGCGGCGCCCTGCTCTTTCGCGAGCGCAGCGACAGCCGCCATGGCTTCGTCGCGCCCGGCAACCACAAACTGGTTATCAGCGTTGATGTTGGCCAGATAGACCGGGCTCTCATCGCTGTGAATTCGAGCGATCAGCGACTCGACCGCGGGTTGGTCGAGCCCGATCAGCGCAGTCATGCCGTAGCCCTGTGGATAAGCGCTTTGCATCAGCTCGCCCCGCAGCGCGACCAGCCGTACGGCATCGGAGAAACCCAGCGCCCCTGCGATGACCGCTGCGGGATAAGCGCCAATTGACAAACCCGCGACCATGTCAGGGGTGCTTCCATCGGCCAGCAACACCCGCGCGCACGCCACGCCGGCGATCAAAAGACACAACTGAACGGCGCGGGTAGATTGCAGGGCAGCAGCGGTGTCGAGGGTCAAGGCATCTTCATTCAACACAGCGCTCGCCTCTGCCAGGCACTGCGCAACCAAGGGATGATCCGGCAACCCGTGGAGCATGCCCGGCTGTTGCGCGCCCTGACCGGGAAACGCCCAGAAGCTGCTCATGCCGCGCACACCTGCGCCAGCCAAGGGTTATCCACAAGCCGTGCGCCGTCTTCGGTTTTGAGCAGCACCTGGCGTGACGGTCCTGCCCACTCGCGCAGCGCCACTGCACCCAACGGAGTCTGCAGCTGAAGGTCGATGCGGCACACCGCGCCAGCCAACTGCTCGACCAAACGCGCGGCGTGCTGCCGGTCCATAAAATTCGGGGTGCGCAGGATAAGATCGAGGTCGCTGCCTGCATGCAACACTGGGACGCCACTGGCCAGTTCAAAGCCGGCACTGCCCGCCACGCCCCATGGCAGGCCGAGCGCTTCCATCAGTGGACGGACTTGCTGCAAGGCGCGCAAGGCCGGCCAGTCGGCGTCAGGCGTCATGGTGTTCAACGCTTCAGGCCGCACGCGCCGTTGCACCTCGTCGAGTTTCATATGAGTGGCGTAGCGCTGATCCCGCGAGAGACCCCGCACGCCCACCGCCACCAAGCCTGCCGCGACACGGGCGCGGCGCACCACCACCGGATGACCCAGGCCAACGACCTCGAACGCCCAGGCTGGTGCGTCGACCGGCAACGCAGACGCCGGCAAGCCCCACAACAAATCGTGGGGCAGCAGCGACTCGACAGTGCTCATTACCACTGCGCCCGCAGCAGTTCGCGGACCTTGGCGGACGCCGCACGGTTCGGCGCACCCAGGCGTGAGCTCAGATCATTGGCGCCGGCCAGCGTGTCTTTGATCGCTGCAATCAGGCAGTCCTGAACGCGATTGAGATCCGACGCTGTGGGTTGTTCAATTTGCTCGACGGACAAGGTTTCCCACAGCAAACCGAGGCTGGCGTAGCTATCAATGTCGTAAGCCATTGGCGGCACGCTGGCAGCGAGTTTTTCCAGTTCTTCGACGCTGCGCAGAGTCACCCGCGCCGCTGACGCCTTGCCCATTGCATGAACCATCACGCCCGGATCGCGCAGGGCAATCAACCGATTGGCCTGATAGCCATGGGCGAGGAAAGCCCCGGACATTGCTTTGCCGACTAACAGACCGATCACCGGATGACCGGCCAGGCGCGCCCGAGCATAAGCGTCAACGGCGCCGGCCAGTGCTTGATGAATGCCCAGCGCTTCTTCCCTGCGGCCATAGGCCTGACTGGGTACGTCGATGATCGCGACGAGCGTGCGTTTGCTGCCACTGTCCCGATCCAGCTCGATGGCGCCGTCCACAGCCTGTGCCAGCCCCCATCCTTCGAGCAGGCCCACCTCGCCGCTCTGCGCGCGGGGAAAGCGGTTGGCAGCGTCGGCAACCGCTGCAACGAAACGTGCCGGACGATCACCGAGCGTTCCGTCGGCGGCTTTGACCGACGCCGGGAGTCCAGTGACTTCAGAGGCGTTGGCGGCCAGCGCATTGAACCAGTTCAAGCCACGAAGTGAATAAGTGCTCATGAGCGATCTCCCTGGTACACGCTGCGCACGGTCGCGGGTTCTATCTGGCGAGCAGTGTCCACTTGCGACAGACGTTCGAGAAACCAGGCGTATCGACTGCTGCGCTCCAACTCGGGTTTACCCTTGTGCAGCAAGGTCCGCACCTGTTGCTGAATGGCGCTGATGTCATCAGCGACAAAAGCATCCACCAGGCCGCTGGCGAAACGTTGCTCACCTCCGGTCAGGCTCCAGATAAACGGCCGGTCACGTGAGTCGTACTCTTCAATGCCGGCTTCCTGCTCGATGACCTGCGGGCCGTTCAAGCCCAGACGCGCTTCCTGAGTGACCACCAGATAGCTGCACAACCCCGCCGCGATCGACATCCCGCCGAAACAACCCACGCTGCCGGCCACGACGCAGATCACCGGTTGATAACGACGCAGATCAACAATGGCGGCGTGAATGTCGGCAATCGCGGCCAGACCGAGATTGGCTTCCTGCAAGCGGACGCCGCCGGTTTCCAGCAGCAGAATCGCGGAAGTTGGGACGCCATTGCGGTTGTCTTCGGCGGCCAGTTCGAGTGCGCCGGCCATTTTTGCGCCGCCAACCTCACCCATGCTGCCGCCTTGAAAACCGCCTTCAATAGCGCAGATCACTACCGATTTTCCATTAACCGTGCCTTTGGCGATGACCACCCCATCGTCGGCCTGTGGCACCACACCTTGCTTGGCCAGCCAAGGGGAGACCAGACGCTCGAAGGGGTCGATCAGCTCACGAAAACTGCCGGCATCCAGCAGTGCACGAGCGCGTTGCCGGGCGCCGAGTTCGACGAAACTGTGTTTCTTCAGCAGCTGTGCGCTGTCAGTCATGACCGACCTCCTCGAACCCTTGCTCCAGGCGCAGTCGGACCACCCCTGGTGTGGCGCCGAAGTCGTGAATGTCGATGCTCAGTGCGGGAGGCGTTTGCCCCTCGAACATGCGCTGAAACAGGTTTTCCCAGCGCGCCGAACTGCCGTTGACCGACGTCACCACCTGAATCGTCAGCTTGCCCGGCAGGCCCGGTTCAAGGAGCACCTCCAGATCGCCGGAGCCCACGCAACCCACCAGCGCACGGTTCAAAGGCGGCTGCCCGGCTGGAAATTCAAAAGACAGGGTTTCCATGATCAGATATTCCTCATCACATCGCCGAGCGCAGGCTCAAGGCTATCGATAAACAGGCAAGCGGCCAGCAAATCGGCCGCGCCACCGGGTGAGGCATTCAGGCTCAACAAGCGTTGATCGAGCTGGTTCAGCGCGCGTCGCCCGCCCAGGGTTGCGCTGCCGCCTGCGGCCAGCACCTGCTGCGCGCCGTTGTGCATGGCGTGCAGACCTTCTTCACCCGCCCGATGCAACACACAGGTGTCGGTCAGCGTGCTCATGATCGCCAGCAGGGCATCCAGTCGTGCGTTCTGTTCGCCATGCCCGGCGGCGCGACTGCGTGCGAGCTGCGGCAACCCGGCCTGGGTCACGGCAGGAAAGCCCATCTGCGCTTGCTCCCGCGCACCTTTCGCGCCGTACTTTTGCGTAACGGCTCGGCCATGACTGAGGGTGACGGGCTGATGACGATCGCTGATCGACGCCAGATGCGCTGCACGCTGGCACAGCCCGGCAGACGAAAGATCATCAGGATTCAGCGCCGCCGCGGTGACCAGCAAACCCAGCGCCCAGATTGCCCCGCGATGGGTGTTGACCCCGTGAGTGGTGCGCAGCATCGCTGCTTCGCCTTCGCGACCAAAGCGCCCAATGGTTTCACGCAGCTGCGGGTTGACGTCGCCAATGGAAGTGGCAGCATCGGCCATCTCCTTGAACGCAGGCCACAACGACAACGCTGAGGCGTGCATCAGGCCCAAATGAAGATCGGTGTGGGCGCCGCTGCTGCGGCGATCCACCAGCGCCGGTTTCGGTGAAAGATCGGCTTCATCAATCAGTGCGTCGACTGCCAGATCAGCCAGTCGGTCCGACAGCAACGCCGATCCGGCGGGGGCGCTGAGTGCGACATCGAATTTATGCGCGCGCATCACCAGCTCCTGAATTTTGGCGGAGGGCTGTAGAGGCCACCGGACCACTCCACCAGCTCGGCGACGCTCTTGGCTGCGAGCAGTTCACGACTGGCGTCGGTCCTGCGAATGCCCAGATCTTCGGGCAGTGCGATCAGGCCTTCGCGGCGCATGCGAGCGGTGTCTTTAGGGTTATGCCGCATGCCGATGGAGGTCACTCCCGCGACAGCAGCGATCATCGCCTGACGCTCCTCCAGGCTGCGCGCTTTGTACAGGTACGCGATGCCTTCTTCGGTCAGCAGATGGGTCACGTCGTCGCCGTAGATCATGATCGGCGCCAGCGGCATGCCGCTCTTTTTCGCGACTTCCACGGCGTCGAGGGTTTCGACGAAGGTCGGTTTGCCGCCTTCCTGGAAGGTCTCGACCATTTGCACGACAAGCTTTTTACCGCGCTCAAGATAGGCATCAGGTCCGTCGCCGCTTTGCTGGCGCATGTCCAGCCAGGCCGGGGTGGCATGACGTCGGCCGCGCGGGTCGTGGCCCATGTTTGGCGCACCACCGAAGCCGGCAAGTCGCCCGCGCGTGACGGTAGAGGAATGGCCATCGCCGTCGACTTGCAGCGTGGCACCGATGAACAGATCCACGGCGTACTGCCCGGCCAACTGGCACATCATCCGGTTGGAGCGCATCGAGCCGTCGTGTCCGGTGAAGAACACGTCTGGCCTCGCGGCAATGTAATTCTCCATGCCCAATTCAGTGCCGAAGCAGTGCACGCTTTCGACCCAGCCGCTTTCGATGGCAGGAATGAGTGTCGGATGCGGATTCAGCGTCCAGTTTCGGCAGATTTTGCCCTTGAGGCCCAGCGACTCGCCGTAGGTCGGCAGGATCAGCTCGATGGCCGCGGTATTGAAGCCGATGCCGTGATTGAGCGACTGAACGTTGTGTTTCTCGTAGATCCCGCGAATCGCCATCATCGCCATCAACACGTGCACCGGCTTGATGTGGCGCGGGTCGCGAGTGAACAACGGCTCAATGTAAAACGGCTTATCCGCCACGACCACGAAGTCCACCCACGACGCCGGGATGTCCACGCGTGGCAGGTCGCTCACGTCGTCCACCAACTGGTTGACCTGGACAATGACGATGCCATCGCTGAACGCAGCGGGTTCGATCAACGCGGGTGTGTCTTCGGTACTGGCGCCGGTGTAGATGTTGCCGGCTCGGTCGGCCATGAAGCCGGCCGAGAGCACCACGTTGGGAATGAGGTCGACCAGCAACCGGGAGTAAAGCTCGATGTAGGTATGAATCGCGCCGATTTCCAGCAGTCCGTCTTCCAGCAACTGACTGATGCGCAGGCTCTGCGTGCCGGCGAAAGAAAAGTCCAGCTTGCGGGCGATGCCGCGTTCGAACAGATCCAGATGCTCGGCACGGCCGACGCTGGGCATGATCATGTGCAGATCGTGGAGCTTGCCGGGATCTGCCTTGACCAGCGAGCGTGAGAGGAAATCAGCCTGCTTCTGGTTGTTGCCTTCAAGCACCACGCGATCACCCGGTGCGATCAACGCCTCAAGCGCGGCAACAATCTTGTCGGTGGGCAGTACAACGCCATCGGCGAAGGAACGCACCAGGTCGAGCCGTCGCAGCTTTTCAGTGCGACGACGCGACCAGCGCGGGTCAAGTTTGGTTGTTGTGGTCATGCTGACTCCACGAGTTCGCTGTCGTGGGTCAGATTAGGAGGGCTTCCGGTGAAGCATCAATCAAGCAGACGGGGCAATCGTTACGCTGAGAGTAACGATCACGCAGGCCAGTTGATTTGATAGCGCGTGCTGCGCCCTCCGCCCGGGAGTTTGAGTAGGCAGCTTTTTTCCACAAGGTCATGAAGATGCCGGGTGGCGGTGGCTTACTGACTTTGGCGACTGCCTGGTATTGAGCGGCGCTGATGCCACCGGTAAAACCCGCGTCGGGCTTCTCCGACAACAGGTCGCCATTCAATAACCGATTGAGCACCTTGGTCTGTTCGGGAGATAGCCCGTCATCCCGATGGGCTTGCCAGAATCCAGCCTTCGCCAGCACTCGCTCGATACGCTGTATGGCCAGCTCAAGCGTGTGGAGCAGGGTCTGTAAAAACCAGACGAGCCACTCGGTGATGTTCAGTTCGCCACGCTGGGTCCGTTCCAGAATTCGGTAGTAGTCCTGACGGCGGAAGAGGATGCTCGCGGACATGGCGTAAAAGCGTATGGCCTGATGTTCGCCTTGGGCCATGGCCAGATCCGTGATTACACGGGCCAGGCGTCCGTTGCCATCGTCGAAGGGGTGCAGCGTCACGAGCCACAAATGCGCGATGCCCGCGCGGATCAGCGGGTCGAGGGTGGGATCGGCGCGACTGCTGTTGAACCAGTAAAAAAAGCCATCAAGCTTTTGCTCCAGGCCTTCGCGAGCAGGGGCCTCGAAATGCACCACGGGCCGGTCGATACGACCCGACACGACCTGCATGGGCTCAGGCCGTCTAAGCATCCCGACCCGGATGGGGTAAGCCGTCAGGCCGCTCGGCTCAGGGAGCAACAACCGATGCCAGTGCATCAGCCGTTCAAACGTCAGCGGCGCGTCGTGTTGCTGGATGGCATCGAGCATCAGCTCCGCCAGACCTTCACTGCGCGCAGTCACGCGTTCATCGCAGTCGAGCCCGAGCCGCTTTGCCAGAGAAGAACGCACCGACCCCACGTTCAGCTGTTCACCTTCGATGGCCGATGAGGTAATGACGTTCTGCAGCAACGCATCCAGCTCGCGCTCGACATTCGCGTCAGTCCCTGACGCCCCAATCATCCCCAGCAATTGGCCCTGGGTGCGCGTACAGGCGCGCAAGAGAGGTGAAATGGCATCTACATCCCAGGAAAATGACGGCCATTTAGGGCGCTGCCAGATCCAGATTCTTGATTGTTTCACGGGACGCCTCGGAGGGGTGTGAGCCGATTAGCAATCCCATTCGGCTCACGGGATGAGCCGAATATGCGGGTTATTCGGCTCATCGTCCAGAAGGGATTGGGGAGCAAAGCGATATACATGTACCGCAATCAACCTGAGTCAACTGATTAAACTGCCTGCTTCACAAAACGGAGGTGCGAACCCCAATGTCGCAAGTACCTGAATTGCCTTTTTCGACCCAGACTCCTACCTTGGAAAGCGATATTTACGCTTTTCGAGCCCATGGAGATCACATGTCATCGACGGCCCTGTCATTCCAAGCCGATCAAGAAACGGTGCAAACACTGGATCAGTTGGCCAGCGCCACTGGGCGTGATCGGCAATACCACCTCCAGCAGGCGTTGAGCCGTTACCTGGAATCCGAGATGCGCCAGATAAGGGATATTTCTGACGGCATTGCGGATGCCGAAGCAGGAAATCTTACTGACATCGAATCTGTGCGAGCTGGATGGGTGAAGCGTGCTGACAATAGCCCTGACTGACAAGGCTCAGAGTGATCTAGAGGGCATACATGAATATTACGCGACGATATGCGGC
Organism: Pseudomonas lutea; assembly: GCF_000759445.1. NCBI lineage: Bacteria > Pseudomonadati > Pseudomonadota > Gammaproteobacteria > Pseudomonadales > Pseudomonadaceae > Pseudomonas > Pseudomonas lutea. The sequence continues at coordinate 157,736 of NZ_JRMB01000004.1, read as the reverse complement.
TCGGTAGTCGCCAACCGAATCGTGATTGACGTGCTTGGTGAGTTGGAGTCATTGAGGACGTTTAGTGGGCTGGGCCGGCGATCGGAATTCCCGGGCGTCAGGGAGCTGGTGTTAGGTCGATACCCGTATGCGGCGCCGTATCGGGTAAAGGGGGATCAGGTGCAGGTCTTGAGGGTTCTGCATCACAGCATGGATCGATGACAGCGCGCCGCTCATGTGGGAGCGAGCTTGCTCGCGAATAGGCCGGGACGGCCGCCAAATCTTCAGCGGCTGAAATGCGGTCTTCGTGAGCAAGTAAAGCGCCACCCCGGCCACTCCCACGGGCGCTGTATCTGGCGCAAGCCGGTGTGACAGTTGAGCAAGGGAAAATCTCTTACAGATTCGGCGTCATCTGCACCAGCCCCGCATCCACCAACCACTCCTCCAGCGCCACAAGGTCCGGGATATTCGCAACGGTGTCGCCTACCTGCACCGCAGCCAGTTCCAGCTCGGTCAGCGGCACGTCGACGTAGCTGAGTTGGCTGTCGAGTTTGCAGGAGCGCGGAATGCCCTGTGTCAGCAAGGCAATGAATTTCAGGTCCGGCCGGCCGCCAAGGGCGTTGAGGACGACGATGCGTGCACGTCCGCCCACGCGGGCGCGGCTGCCACAGGCGGCTTCGAAGCTGAGCAGCGGCAAGCTGCGATGCCGCCAATTGATTGGTCCCAGGTACCACTTGGGTGCCGAGGGATCAGCAACGCTGTCCTGGTAGTCAATCAGTTCGGCGACCGCGACGTTGGGCAACAACAGATGCCGGTCGCTGAGCGGGATGAGTAACCCGGTCAGGCTGGTCAGGCGTGCGGTCTGCGTGTTGGTATCAGACATGCGCGTGGCTCCAGCGGGCAATGCTTTCAAGCAAAGCGGCTTCCTGATAAGGCTTGCTCATGTACTCGTTCACGCCCAGGGCCATGGCATGGTCACGGTGCTTCTGACCTGATCGCGAGGTAATCATGATGATCGGCAAATGCTTCAGCGCCTCATCGCTGCGCAGTTTAGTGACGACCTCGAAGCCGTCCATGCGCGGCATCTCGATGTCCAGCAGCATCACGTCAGGGGTGTGCTCCTGCAGGAGGGCCAGGGCATCAATTCCATCCTTGGCCGTCAACACGCTCATGCCGTTGCGCTCCAGCAAGCGCCCGGTCACCTTGCGTACCGTCACGGAGTCATCCACCACCATGACCAGCAGTGGCCGCGCCTGTTCGGGTTCGACGTAACGCACCGGCACCTGACCGGCAAACTGCAATGCAAGCAAATTGGCGTGGAAGCGGCGGATATGCGCAAACAGGTCGAGAATGAGCACCACGCGGCCATCACCCAGAATGGTCGCGCCCGCGATCCCCGGAATAGCGGAAAACTGCGGACCGAGGTTTTTGACTACGATTTCCCGCGAGCCGGCGAGCGCGTCTACCTGCACCGCAATCCATTGATCATGGACGTGAACGAGCAGAACCGGCAGTGGTTGGGTCTGGGCCTGACCACTCAGTTTCGGTGGCTGACCATTGTTAAGCAGCTCCCCCAGATAGCGCAGTTCGTAGGTTCGCCCGCTGTACTCGTAACGCGGCGGCGTGGATCGGTAGCAGGCTTCCAGCTCGCCGGGCATCACGCGCACGATGCCTTCGATACTGTTCAACGGCACGGCGTATTGCTCCTCGCCACACTGCACCATCAACGCACGGTTGACCGACACCGAGAACGGCAAGCGGATACGGAAACGCGCGCCCTCTCCCGCCGTTGAATCGATCACCATCGAACCACCCAGGTCTTTGACCTCGGCATGCACAACGTCCATACCGACGCCGCGGCCGGAAATCTGCGTGATGTTCTCGGCGGTGGAAAACCCTGCCCGCAGAATGAATTGAAGAATGTCGTGTTCGCTCAGCTCGGCGTCCGGACTGATCATGCCGCGCTTGATCGCCTTGCGCCGCACGGCCTCGAAGTCAACACCCGCGCCGTCGTCGCGCATCTCGATGACGATATCGCCACCTTCATGGGCCAGGCTCAGTGTGATATGCCCCCACTCGGGCTTACCGGCGGCCAGGCGCTCTTCGACACTTTCCAGGCCGTGATCAATGGCGTTGCGCAGCATATGCTCCAGCGGCGCGACCATGCGTTCGAGCACGTTGCGGTCCATCTCACCTTCAGCATTGACGACGTCAAACTTGACCTTTTTGTCCAACTCGCCTGACACCTGGCGGACGATTCGACGCAGCCGCGGCACCATGCGCTCGAAGGGCACCATGCGCGTGCGCATCAGGCTTTCCTGGAGGTCGGTGTTCACGCGCGCCTGTTGCAGCAACAGGGTCTCGGCCTCGTGGGCACGGGTGTCGAGGGTTTCCTTGAGGTCCATCAGGTCGGATGCGGATTCAAACAGCGCACGCGAAAGCTGTTGCAGTTGTGAATGGCGGTCCATTTCCAGCGGATCGAAAGTTTCGTAACCATGCCGGTCAACGTGATGATCGCGGCTGAGGATGCGGCCCTGGGTTTCGATGTCGAGCCGGCGCAGTTGGTCGCGCATCCGCTCGATGGTCGTCTCCATCTCGGCCAGCGTGGTCTGAGCGTCACTGACCTGCTGCTCGACGCGGCCTCGGAATATCGACGTCTCGCCCGCCAGGTTCGCCAGATCTTCCAGCTGCTCGGCCGGCACCTTGATCATCTCCGGACCGGTGCGCTCGCCTTCCGCCTCGGCCGGCATGCCCGACGGATCGGCCGCAGGGGCTTGCACCGGTGTCGGCGGCTGGGGTTTTTCGACGGTTTCACGGGCCGCACCGAATGAGGTGTAGTGACCGATGCTCTCGATCAACAGCGCCGGATTGGGCAGTGGCTCGTAGCCGCGAACGGCATCCACCATGTCGGCCAGCATGTCATGGCCGCTCTGCAGCAGGCCATTGAGCAGCGCGCTGTTTCTTAACGCTCCCGCCGAAAAGCCTTCGTACAAGGCTTCCAGCTCGTGGGCGAGATCGCCAATGGGGGCGATTTCCACCATGCGCGCGCCGCCCTTGAGCGTGTGCAAGTCGCGCAGCAGGTTTTGGACTTCCAGCATGTTCTGCGGGTCAGCCTGCCAGCGCACCAGCGCTGCGCTGCTGCTCTCGATAATGTCGTCGGCTTCTTCGAGAAAGATTTCCAGCAGCTGCGGATCACGCTCGTCCAGCGAGTGAATCATCGAACTGACATTGCGCGTGGCGCCGTCATTGGGAAGCAAGTAGCAATTGCGCTGGCGGAATTCGCGGATTTTTTCGATCAACGAGGCTGGGCTGCTCAACACCGAATGATGCTGCAACTGCTCAAGCATCAGCGACAGATGATCGTGACTGTGCACCAGCAGATCGGCCAGTTGGGGCGAGTAACCACAGCGCCGGTCAAGCAGCCCTTCGTAGAGCGATTCCAGCTCGTGGCCGAGGTCGCCCACCGGCCCGATTTCGGCCATGCGCGCGCCGCCTTTGAGGGTGTGCAGGTCACGCTGCAAGGATGATAAAGGCAAGGGGTTGTCTGGATCGTCGAGCCAGCGCTGCAGGGCAGGGCCGGCGATGTCGAGAATGTCCACCGCCTCTTCCAGAAAGATGTCGACGATCTCCTGATCAAAATCATCGCTGGCCGGCTGAACAGGCTGAGCGTTGTGCTCCGTGACCTCTTCCAGCTCAGTGATGCTGATCGCGCGCCCGCCTTCGCTTTTGATCAAACCCAGAGCGCCGGGGTCAAGCGCCTCGTCGAGTAACGCGCGCAGGGCCCTCACCCGCTCGGGACAAGACTGCACGTCCTGCCCGGCGGCGACCTGATCAAGCATGCTGATCAGCGCCTCATGGGCGCTCTCGGCTTCATCGAAAAACCGCTCGCTGACCACAAGGCTGCTTTCCTCGACTGCGCCATACAGGTCAAGCAGCGCTTCACAGAGCTCGTCGACCTGGGGCAGCCCGGCCATATGCGCGCCGTGCCCGAGCGTGGTCAGCTCGTCGAGCAGCGCGTTCAGTTCCTGACGCTGGCCAGGGTGCTGGCGCCAGTCTTTGAGCAACGTATCGGCATCCAGCAGGATGTCCATGCCTTCAGCCAGAAAGCTGGCGATGAGCTGCGGATCACGCCGCGTACGCAGGCCATTGCTGTCGGCACTCAACGCATCGGCCATGCCTTGATCGATCAGTTGGTGCGCCTGTTCAATCAGCGCGGCGGCGCCTTCGATCGGCATCAGCGGGTCGACAGTGAGCTGGGCCAGCCCTTTTATGAACAGGGGCTCGGCAGCACGCAACAGATCGATTTCAGGCTGGCCGACCGCAATCAGGTTGGCCTTGTACTCGCGCACCAATTGATCCAGCGGGCTGGCCAACTCGGCAATCGGCAGGACGCCCGCCATGTATGCGCTTCCTTTGAGCGTATGCAGCGCACGCAACAAGTCGTCGCTGAAGATCGGCGCAGCGGCATCCTGCGCCGCGTCCAGATAACGGCCTACGGTATTCAGATGAGTCCGGGCTTCCTGACGGAATATCTCAAGCAGCTGAGGATCGAACCCTGCTTCGTCATCGGGCCGGCGCGCTGACTCGATTTCGCCTGCCTGACCCTGCGCCAGGGCATGAGCCTGTGCCGCGAGCTGGTCAACATCGTCACGCTGACGTTGATTGTCTTCGGCAAAATCGCGAATCACCTCCGGCAGCAACGCCCGTACGTCCGCGAGCAGCTGTTGAACCCGTGCATCAGACTCGACGCTGCCCTCCAGCACCCGGTTCAGCAGGTTTTCGACCGACCATGCCAGTTCGCCGAGAATCAGTGCGCGGACCATCCGGCCGCTGCCCTTGAGTGTATGAAACGCACGGCGGATCTCGCTCAGCGCCGATAGATTGCCGGGGTCGGCGTGCCAGCGCGGGACATACTCGCCCAATGCTTCGAGCATCTCGTCAGTCTCTTCAAGGAAGACCTCCCGCAGCTCCTCGTCTATCGCCTGCTCGCCCTTGGGCGGCGGCAGCAAGCTCGTCGGCATATTTCGCGCCGGCGGGTTTACTGCGGACAACGGGCTGGCCAACACCTGCGCGATGGTCTGGCTCGGACTTACCAGCGCCTGGCGCTCGTGCAGCGCCTGAAGCTCTTGCTCACTGATGACTTCTTCGAGCACCGGCACCTCCAGCGCCTCGGGGGCCGGGGAGTAACCCAGCCTGGCGAGGCTTTCCTGGGCCAGATCCAGCACGTGCTCGCCGGGCGCTTCGGGGTCTTCGCCCATGCGCTCAAGGTAGTACTCGACACCAATGATCACGTCGGCCAGATGATCGAGATGCGAAGTCGCCGGTCTCGCATCGTCAACCAGCAAGTGCTCGATGATGTACTCGTTACAGCCCGCCAGCAGCCCGGAAGCCCGGGTCAGCGGGATCATCGCCAAGGCGCCACGCACTTGCACCAACTGCTCGGACAGCGGCTGCAGGCGGGCACGGTCCAGTTCACCGTCGACATAATCATCGATCACGTCCTTGGCCTGTTGCAGGACGATGCGCGCTTCCTTGATAACCAGCTGATGAATCTGGCTAAGGTCGGTAGTCGGCAGACGGCTTTCTTCAGGGCTGCTTTGGTTGACGGTTCCGGCCATGCCGGCGAGGGTCGACTCGACGTAAAGCAGCGCACCCGCGACGTCCAGCAACGTGGCGTCGTCGGGCGCGCGCTGCCCCTGGGCCATGCCCTGCACTACGCTCATTTGATCGATGATGACTTTGCGCGGCTGGCCAAATCCCAGCACCGCCAGGGTGTCGGCTATCTGCCGCAACGGAGGCAAGAGTGCTGTCAGCTCGCTGACATGCTGGCGATTTCCTCGCACGAACACATCGAGCCGCTCCTTGGTGCGCACCAGCTCATCGCACAAGGCGACGATGACAGAGCGCATGGCATCGCGATCGGGCCCGGCCATGCGTGCGCGCTCTTCAGCCACCATAGCGCTGTGGGGCAAGGCATCGCCCAGCGCGTATTGGTCCTTCAACGCTGTCATTTTTTGCGCTTCGCTGTCGGACTTGGCGATGTAAAACAGCAGGCTTTTCAGAAGCTCGTCGGGTGCCGGCTGGTTGATCCCTTCAATGCCTTGCTCCAGCAGACGCTTGAGCTCCTTGTCGGCATCCTTGAACAGACTGCGCAGCGCCGGGCTGTTGGCGAAGTTCCCTGCGGCCATGGTCTCGACCAGCGCCGAAGCAATGCGCCAGAGCGGCTCAAGCGGCGCGTCCTCGCATACCGTCTCAAGCCGGGCGAAAACCTTGCTCATGTAGCCCAACTGGGTCTGCACGTCCTGATCACGAAGCAACCCGACCAGCGCAGTTTGCAATGTCTGTCGCAGCTTGCGCAGCTTTGCAGGCAGCTCCGGGCTGTCACGCTCCGCCAATGCTTCAGCATCAAGGGGGGCAACGCTGAGCAATTGCGGTGAAAACAGGCTGGTTTCCGAGAGCAGGCTTTCGCCCCGGGCGCTGCGCAAATCGTTGAGCAGCGGCAGCACCACCAGCGGCAGATCCCGGCGGGCCGAATGCACACGCTCCAGATAGACCGGCAACTGGGTCATGGCCTGACCCAACAGTTTGATCGCTTCGTTTTCCTGGGCGACATGGCCCTGCTTGAGAGCCAGCGCCAGCTGTTCGATTTCCTCGGCAAACAGCGCAGCCCCGTAGAACTCAATCATCTGCAGGCTGCCATGAACCTGGTGAATGAGGTCCAGGCACGCGTCCATCGCCGCCATGTCATCAGGCCTGGCGGCGAACGTGTCCAGCGCCTCGCGCGCGCCGGTGAGGGTTTCGGCTATTTCGCCCTTGACCCACTCCAGGGCCACGTAATCGTGACGGTCAGCCATGGTGACTCCGATTGCCTGTGCCTTGATGCTGCATCGCTTGCATTAACCGGGTTATCAATTGGGTTATCAATGGGGCCATCGAAGCGACAATCAACGCCGCGAGGTCGGCAGCGTGAACCCGGATACGGAGCGCCGCATCTCGCTCGCCATCTTGGCCAGATTGCCCATGCTTCGGGCAGTGGCCGCAGTGCCGGACGTGGTCTGCGTGGTCGTCTGCTGGATCACCAGCATGGTCGATGATATTTGCTGACCCAATGCGGCCTGCTGCTGCGCTGCATTGGTGATGCTTTCGACCAACGCGGCGAGGATCCTGGAAACACCCTCGATCTCCTCCAGGGCGACACCGGCATCCTGCGCCAGTCGCGCACCCCGCACCACTTCGGCGGTGGTCTGCTCCATGGAAATCACGGCTTCGTTGGTGTCGTTCTGGATCGCGCGTACCAGCGTCTCGATCTGCTTGGTCGCCGAAGACGAGCGCTCGGCCAGCCGCTGCACTTCATCGGCCACCACCGCGAACCCGCGCCCGGCATCGCCCGCCATTGAGGCCTGAATCGCGGCGTTGAGGGCAAGGATATTGGTTTGATCGGCAATGTCATCGATCAGACTGACAATGTCGCCGATCTCTTGGGAGGACTCGCCCAGGCGCTTGATACGCTTTGACGTGTCCTGAATCTGCTCACGGATGTTGTCCATACCAGTGATCGTGTTATGCACCACCTCGTTGCCCTTATTGGCAATCGTCACGGAGCGCTCGGCGACCGCCACCGACTCGGAGGCATTGGCCGAGACTTGCTCGACGGACGTCGCCATCTCATTGATGGCATTGGAGGCCGCCGCAATCTGCAACGCTTGATGCTCCGATGCCGCCGCCAGCTGGGTGGCCGTGGTTTGCGTGTCTTTCACGGCCCCAAACACCTGCTCGGCGGTGAGGTTGATGGTCGAAACCAGCTCTCGCAGCTGATCAATGGAGTAGTTGATCGAGTCGGCAATGGCGCCGGTGAAGTCCTCGGTGACCGAAGCGGCAACAGTGAGATCGCCGTCCGCCAAGTCTTCGATTTCGTCAAGCAAGCGCATGATCGCGTTCTGATTACGCTCGTTCTTTTCGGCGGTTTCGCGCAACTGGCGATTGGTCTCGCGCACCATGACCAGACCAATGAGGATGATCGACGCCAACGCCAGCAGGCCGAGGATATAGCCACCGTAACTGTAGGCCGTGCGCCCGCCAGCCATGTGCTCGAAACTGTTGGCCAGCACCGAAGCTTCATCGAGAAGCGTCTGCGAGAGGCTGAAGATGCTGCCCGCTGCTTCACGGACTTCCAGCAGCTCAGGCGACGTTTCAAGGATTTCGTCGACGGAGCCCGACACGAACTGGAACAACTCGGAAATTTCGCCCAGCCGTGCGCGGGCATCGCGGTCCTCGACCTGATCGATTTTCAGCGCTGCGTTGCCTTCCAGCATGCCGTTGAGCACACGGCCGAACTGGCTGGCATCGCGGCCGAACGCATCGGCCGCCTGAACCGCCGTTTCGTCCCCGGACAAGACCGTGTTTACCGCGCCCAGTATCCGCTCGGCCAATAGCGACTGACGCTGGGCAAGCGCCACCTGGCTGGCGGGCGCACGGGTTTGCAGCAGAATATCAACGACCTTTTCGGACTCGACCTGCAACTGCGGGATGGTCTGCGCGAGTGTCGCCGCGACTTGGTGCAGCGAAAGCACCGTCTGCTCCCGCGCGAGAATGACGTCAGTGCTTTTGCGCAGGTTTTCCCAATCGGTCTGCACCGCTTTCAGTTCGTCGCCTACGGCAGCAGGTGCGGCAGGCAGGCCGGTGCTCTTGTCGCCCTTCTTTAAATACTGCCAGCGCGTGTCGAAGTCATTTCGCGCCTCACCCAGCAATTTGAACGCCGCCGCTTTGCCGGCTGCCGCTTCGGTGGCGTTTTTGGCGATGCGTTGCGACAGCACGCGCAACTCACCGGCATGGCCTATGTATTGTTTGTCGTAGTTGGACTGTGTGCTGAGGTACGCAAAATTGACGAACAACAGCATGATGAAAACGATCAGGCAGATGAACAGCACAACGATTTGTGATCGGCTGCGCGCGCCTTCCAGTGACTTGCCGCGATTACTCATTGCTCAGGGCTCCGCCTGATGTTCGATTTAGGGGGAGCCGCCGGGAACATGATGGTTGGAACATGCACCCTCCATTGTATGAGCCGGCTTGCTGGCGAACCCGCCGTGTCAGGCAACGCATCTGCAATTGACCCACCGCATTCGCCAGCAAGCCGGCTCCTACAGGGCTCGGGCAGGGGTAAGTGCCACGCGTGTATGCGAGCGCGCTCGGGCAGTGGTAAGTGCCACGCGTGTGAGCGGGCGTGCTCGTGCAGTCGTAAATGCCAAGCGTATGAGCGGGTCTGCGCGTGCGAGAGCTGCGGCTCGCTGGCTCAGTAGTTGCGCCCCGCATCAGAGCGCCACGTCCATAAAGTCAGGTGACTGCACCAGCGCTCTGGGGCTGAACACTTGCCAGGCTTGTTCGCGCACGAATCGGCCCTGAACATAAGGCGCGACGTCAGGCTCGCTGTCGTGACCCGTCTCAGGCATCAGGCTTCGCTCGCTGAAATGCTGCATGCCGAGCACTTCATCCACCAACAAGCCGACGAACGTGCCCTGAAAGTCGATGACCAGCACACGGCGTTGTTTGCGCGTGAGAGAGGCTTCGTGGCCAAAAAAGGCGCCCAAATCCATTACCGGCAGCAAGCGTCCACGCAGATTGGCAATGCCCCGGACCCAGGCTTTGGCGCCCGGCAATGCTGCACAACGCGGCTCGTGAAGAATTTCGTCGACTTCGCCCATGGGCGCTACGTAATAGCGCTCACCCATGCGAAAGCCGATGCCGCTCCAGCCTTGTTGCCGGGTTTCCTGCAACGGCAGGCCGGCAGCCAGTGAGCGGCAGCGCTGGTCGATATCAAGCAGCAACTGGAAGGCGGTTTGTGAACGGGACATGAGCGTTAGCCGGGGGTCAGCCCGCGAGCACCGCGTTCAGGGTTTTCATGAGCGTTTCTTCGTCCACCGGCTTGGTCAGGTAATCCCGCGCGCCCTGGCGCTTGCCCCAGACCTTGTCGGTTTCCTGATCTTTGGTGGTGATCATGATCACCGGGATCATGTTGGTATCAGCGTCTTTGGTCAGCTGACGGGTCGCCTGAAAGCCGTTCAGGCCAGGCATGACGATGTCCATCAACACCGCATCGGGCTTTTCCTGGCGGGCCAGCGCAACGCCGTCCGCACCGTTCTCCGCCTTGAGAACCTCGTGGCCGTGTTTCTCCAGCATGCCCGTCAGCTTGTACATTTCGGTCGGCGAATCATCGACGATCAGAATTCGAGCCATGGTGCTTCCCCATAGAAACAGCCGTCCCGCCAACTGGGGGCCGGCATCAAGATAGTTGTTGTTCTACTGCAACGAACCCGGGCACATGGGCCTTGATTGCACTGAGCAGCTCTTCCTTGCTAAACGGTTTGGTCAAAAACTGATCGGAACCGACGATGCGCCCTTTGGCTTTATCGAACAGTCCATCCCTCGAGGACAACATGATCACGGGCGTGGATTTGAAAGCCCGATTATTTTTGATCAACGCGCAGGTCTGATACCCGTCGAGCCTGGGCATCATGATGTCGACGAAAATGATTCTGGGATGATGGTCGGCAATCTTCGCCAGCGCGTCGAAACCGTCGATGGCGGTGATCACTTCACAGCCGACGTTTTTCAGCAATGTCTCGGCGGTACGACGAATCGTGCGGGAGTCGTCGATGACCATTACTTTCAATGGGGCTGAATGCTGTTCCATATCTGCTCTACCATCGCCGCGGCGAATCAGATGGGTTGCCTTCTGCCGGGCATCTGGTTTGGGATCGGGGTCATCGGACGTGCCAAGGCAGCGCTGGCGCAACGCCGGATGCCGAGCCTTTTTAGCACACTCTCCACGGTCAATCCATAAAGCCTTGCCCCTTGACCCGAAGCCGGCGCAGCGCCACCCTGACGCCTATTTTCGGCCTGTCGTGGCCATCACCGAGCAGAGGATATTACCCATGAGCATTCGCCTGGGAATCGTCATGGACCCCATCGAGCGCATCTCCTATAAAAAGGACAGCTCGCTGGCCATGCTCCTGGCGGCCCAAGCCCGCGGCTGGTCGTTGTTCTATATGGAACAGCACGATCTGTATCAGGACGCTGGCCAGGCCCGCGCCCGCATGAAACCGCTGAAAGTCTTCGCCGACCCTGCCCACTGGTTTGAACTTGAAGCTGAAGTCGACAGCAGCCTGGACGACCTCGACGTAATCCTGATGCGCAAGGATCCGCCGTTCGACATGGAGTTCGTGTACGCCACCTACTTGCTCGAGCAAGCCGAGCGCGCCGGCGTGCTGGTGGTCAACAAGCCGCAGAGCCTGCGTGACTGCAACGAGAAGCTGTTCGCGACGCTGTTCCCGCAGTGCACGCCGCCCACGCTGGTCAGTCGTCGCGCGGACATCCTGCGAGAGTTCGCGGCCAAGCACGGCGATGTCATTCTCAAACCTCTGGACGGCATGGGCGGCGCATCGATTTTCCGTCACCGCGTCGGCGACCCGAACCTTTCGGTCATCCTGGAAACCCTGACCAAGCACGGCCACGAGCAGATCATGGCGCAAGCGTATCTGCCGGCCATCAAAGACGGCGACAAGCGCATCCTGATGGTTGACGGCGAGCCTGTGCCCTATTGCCTGGCGCGCATTCCGGCCGCCGGTGAAACACGAGGCAACCTGGCCGCTGGCGGGCGAGGCGAGGCGCGCCCCTTGAGCGACCGCGATCGCTGGATCGCTGCCGAGATCGGCCCGACGCTGCGTGAAAAGGGCTTGTTGTTTGTGGGACTGGACGTCATCGGTGAGCACCTGACCGAAATCAACGTCACCAGCCCGACGTGCATCCGTGAAATCGACAACGCGTTCGGGACGGACATCGGCGGGATGTTGATGGACGTGATCGAGAAGAAGCTGCAGGCCCGCGCCTGAGCATCATCCGGCACCGGCGTAATGCTGTTGCCGGCCCTTATTCTGTAGGCGCGCGCTTGCCCGCGAACGCGGTCGGTCAGCTCTGTAGTCGATAGCTGACACACCGCAATCGCGGGCAAGCGCGCTCCTGCAAGCGGGTTGTGTCGTCGTGCAATAGAGCAGGATCGGCACTCCCACTAATCGGCCCGCCCACATCAAACGCCAAGCAAGCGACGACATTGCGTTATCATGCGCGGCCTGAATTTCTGCGTTAGGTGGGTCTGTAATGCTGGCACGTGTGCTGCCGGAGCGTGGATGAACGCTGCGGCCGACGATGATCTCCCCATGTCCCTGACCCGCACCGGCGTGCGCCCGGCCGATCGCCTCGGTTTTACTCTGATGATCGCCGCGCTCGTGCATCTGGCGGTCATCCTCGGCGTGGGTTTCACCTACGTCAAACCCGAGAAAATCAGCCAGACCCTCGAAATCACACTGGCGCCATTCAAGAGCGATACAAAGCCCAAGGATGCTGATTTTCTGGCCCAGCAAAACCAGGAAGGCAGCGGCTCCCTCGACAAGAAAGCGGTGCCCAAAATCACCGAAATCGCACCGTACCAAGACAACCAGATCAACAAAGTCACTCCACCGCCTGCTGCCAAACCAGTGGTGAAGCAGGAGGCGCCCAAGATCGCTGTGGCCACCAAAGCCCCTTCTACGCAAAAGACCGTCGCCAAGCGCGAAGAGGTCAAACCTGAAGAACAGAAGAAAGTCGCGCCGACCATCGACAGCACCCAGTTGAACAGCGAAATCGCCAGCCTTGAAGCCGAGCTCGCCGATGAACAGCAGGCCTACGCCAAGCGACCGAAAATCCACCGTCTGAGCGCCGCTTCGACCATGCGCGACAAGGGCGCCTGGTACAAGGAGGACTGGCGCAAGAAAATCGAGCGCATCGGCAACCTCAATTACCCTGATGAAGCCCGACGCAAACAGGTTTACGGCAGCTTGCGCATGATGGTGTCCATCAATCGGGACGGTTCGCTGTACGAAGTGCTGATTCTGGAATCATCCGGTCAACCGTTGCTGGATCAGGCAGCACAGAAAATTGTTCGGCTGGCAGCTCCTTTTGCGCCATTTACCGGTGACCTGGCAGACATCGACCGCCTCGAGATCATCCGCACGTGGAAGTTTGCGCGCGGGGACAAACTGTCGAGTAACTGATCCTGCACCTCAGTCCCGGGCGCCCTGCTCGCCGGGGCGATTTGCGTCAGCGCCGACGCAACAACAATATGAAACCTGACCTGCGTCGCGATTTATCCGCCCGCTTGTAGGTTCTGCCAGTTGTCACAACAGCACCGCGACGCCACACTAGGGCTCATGAAAAACGTCTCTGCGTCTTACCTCAAACACCAGTTTCTGATCGCCATGCCGCACATGCACGATGAGAACTTCGCTCAGACCTTGACCTACATCGTCGAGCACAATGCCAATGGCGCCATGGGGCTGGTCATCAATCGACCGCAAAGCCTGTCGCTGGCAGACATCCTTGAACAGCTTCGCCCCGAATTGCCGCCGCCCGAGCGGTGCAAGCACATCGCTGTGCACCTCGGTGGCCCGGTGCAAACCGATCGCGGCTTTGTTCTGCACCCTTCCGGTCAGGTGTTCCAGGCCACTGTGGACCTCGGGGGCATTTCGCTGTCGACCTCCCAGGACGTTCTGTTTTCCATCGCAGACGGGTACGGCCCTGATCAAAACCTGATCACCCTCGGCTATGCCGGTTGGGACGCGGGCCAGCTTGAAGCCGAATTTGCCGCCAATGCCTGGCTCAACTGCGCCTTTGATCCGGCGATTCTCTTTGAAGTCGAGAGTGAACAGCGTCTCGACGCTGCAGCGGCCAAATTGGGGATCAACCTCAACTTGCTCACCAGCCAGGCGGGACACGCCTGATGGCCGCACTGCGCCTCTTGCTGGGATTCGATTACGGCACTAAACAGATCGGCGTGGCCGTCGGCCAGGTCATCACCGGCCAGGCCCGCGAGCTGTGCACACTCAAAGCCCAGAACGGCGTCCCGGACTGGGACAAGGTTCAGGCGCTGATCACTGAATGGAAACCCGACGCCATCGTCGTCGGGCTACCGCTGAATATGGACGGTACGCCCAGCGAGATGAGCGCACGCGCCGAGAAGTTTTCGCGCAAGCTCAACGGCCGCTTCAACCTGCCGGTGTATACCCACGACGAACGATTGACCACATTCGAAGCGAAAGGCGAACGTGCCTCCCGCGGCGGCCAGAACGGCAGCTATCGGGATAACCCGGTGGACGCCATTGCCGCAGCGCTTCTGCTGCAAAGCTGGCTTGAAGCCAATACCGCGCTGTTCAATAGCTGATCGACCCAGACTGCAACACATTCGAGTTCTACCCCGCACGCTCGCGCAGCGCACGTCGGGGCACCTGAAGGAGCAACCATGAGCCTGCCAAATCCCGCCGAACTGATCCGCCAGATGGCGACTGATCTCACTGCGCACCTGAACAAACGCGGTATCCAGGAGCCTCGCTTCATTGGTATTCGTACGGGCGGCGTGTGGGTGGCGCAGGCGCTGCTTGAGACCCTGAACAGTCAATCGCCGCTGGGAACACTGGACGTCTCTTTTTACCGAGACGATTTCAGCCAGAACGGCCTGCACCCGCAAGTGCGCCCTTCAGAACTGCCTTTCGAAATTGAAGGCCAGCACCTGGTGCTGATCGATGACGTGCTCATGAGCGGACGCACCATTCGCGCCGCGCTCAACGAACTGTTCGACTATGGCCGTCCGGCCAGCGTAACGCTGGTGTCACTGCTGGATCTGGACGCCGCAGACCTGCCGATTCGGCCGAACGTGACCGGTGCGACCCTGTCACTGGCGCCGAACCAGCGGGTCAAGCTGTCCGGCCCGGCGCCGCTGACGCTTGAGCTGCAAGACCTCTCCACCGATTCCGCCGCCCTCTAAGAGTCCTTTGCGATGACGCCTCTCGACGCCAAGCGCCCGCTGCAACTGAATCATCAGGGCCAGCTGCAACACTTCCTATCGCTCGACGGTTTGCCCCGCGAGCTGCTCACTGAAATCCTCGACACCGCCGACTCGTTTCTTGAAGTCGGCGCGCGAGCGGTGAAAAAAGTCCCGTTGCTGCGTGGCAAAACCGTGTGCAACGTGTTCTTTGAAAACTCGACACGCACCCGCACCACGTTCGAGCTGGCTGCGCAAAGGCTGTCGGCGGACGTCATTACCCTGAACGTATCGACCTCCTCGACCAGCAAGGGCGAGACGCTGTTCGATACGCTGCGCAACCTTGAGGCCATGGCCGCCGACATGTTCGTCGTGCGTCATGGCGACTCCGGAGCCGCGCACTTCATCGCTGAACACGTCAGCCCCCAGGTCGCGATCATCAACGGTGGCGACGGCCGCCACGCTCACCCGACCCAGGGCATGCTGGACATGCTGACCATCCGCCGCCACAAGGGCAATTTCGAAAACCTTTCGGTGGCGATCGTGGGCGACATCCTGCACTCCCGAGTAGCGCGCTCCAACATGATTGCGCTCAAAGCGCTGGGCTGCCCCGACATCCGCGTGGTGGCGCCGAAAACCCTTCTGCCGGTCGGCGTCGAGCAATATGGGGTCAAGGTTTACACCGACTTGAACGAAGGCCTGAAGGACGTCGACGTGGTCATCATGCTGCGCCTGCAGCGCGAGCGCATGTCGGGCGGCCTGCTGCCGAGCGAGGGGGAGTTTTACCGGCTGTTCGGCCTGACCACCGCACGACTGGCCGGTGCCAAGCCCGACGCCATCGTGATGCACCCGGGTCCCATCAACCGGGGCGTGGAGATCGAATCGGCAGTGGCCGACGGGGCCCATTCGGTGATTCTCAACCAGGTGACTTATGGCATTGCGGTGCGCATGGCCGTCCTGTCCATGGCCATGAGTGGCCAAACCGCACAACGTCAGTTCGAGCAGGAGATCGCCCAGTGAAGTTCAGTATCCTCGGCGCGCGCGTCATCGACCCTGCCAGCGGTCTGGATCAAGTTATCGACGTCCATCTTGAAGCAGGCAAGGTGCTAGCCCTCGGCGCGGCACCTGCCGGATTCAGCCCGACGGAAACTATCGATGCCAGCGGATTGATCGCCGCGCCTGGCCTGGTCGATCTCAATGTGTCCCTGCGCGAGCCGGGGTACAGCCGCAAAGGCAATATCGCCAGCGAAACCCGCGCCGCAGCGGCAGGCGGTGTCACCAGCCTCTGCTGCCCGCCCCGTACCAAACCGGTGCTCGACACGTCTGCTGTGGCTGAGCTGATTCTGGACCGTGCCCGCGAGGCAGGCCACAGCAAGGTGTTCCCGATTGGGGCGCTGAGCAAGGGCCTGGAAGGCGAGCAATTGGCCGAGCTTATCGCCCTGCGCGATGCTGGCTGCGTAGCGTTCACCAATGGTCTGGTAAATTTTCGCAGCAACCGCACGCTGTGCCGTGCCCTTGAATACGCGGCAACATTCGACCTGACCGTGATTTTCAGTTCGCAGGATCACGACCTCGCCGAAGGCGGGTTGGCCCATGACGGTCCCACTGCTGCCTTCCTCGGTCTGCCAGGTATTCCGGAAACCGCCGAGACGGTGGCCTTGGCGCGAGACCTGTTGCTGGTTGAGCAAAGCGGTGTGCGCGCGCACTTCACTCAATTGACCAGCGCGCGCGGTGTGACGCTGATCGCTCAGGCTCAGGCACGCGGTCTGCCAGTGACAGCGGATGTCGCGCTGTATCAGCTGATCCTGACCGACGAGGCGCTGACAGGCTTCTCCAGCCTGTATCACGTGCAGCCGCCGCTGCGAACCCGCGCCGACCGCGACGCGCTGCGTGAAGCGGTGAAATCAGGCGTGGTACAAGCGATCTCCAGCCACCATCAGCCGCACGAGCGCGACGCGAAGCTGGCACCATTTGGCGCCACCGAGCCAGGCATCAGCAGCGTGGAGTTGTTGCTGCCACTGGCAATGACGCTGGTCGAAGACGGCCTGCTGGACCTGCCGACGCTGCTGGCGCGCCTCAGTGCAGGTCCCGCCGCTGCGCTGCGCCTGCCCGCCGGCACGCTGACTGCGGGTTCGCCTGCAGACCTGGTGCTGTTTGATCCGGCGGCTTCCACCGTCGCTGGGGAGAAATGGCTGTCCAGAGGCGAGAACTGCCCTTTCCTGGGCCATTGCTTGCCGAGCGCAGTGAGATACACATTTGTGGATGGCCGGGTCAGCTACAACGGTTAAGCGGGATTCAGCTTTTGCAGCGTCTGACCCGACGCATTCGCCAGCAAGCCGGCTCCTACAGTGAAAACGTGTGCATTCTGTAGGTCCGGCTCCAACAGCGAAAACGTGCATTCTGTAGGTCCGGCTCCAACAGCGAAAACGTGCATTCAGCAGGCCCGGTTCACAGTGAAAAATGTGTGCATTGAGTAGGCCGGGCTCGTAGCGTGAAAGCCCTCCCACCCAGCTGTTTCGCCGTCCGAGCCACATCGCTGCGGGATGACGGCCCAACGGGCCAGGCGGTTCAACGGGTCAGGCGGTCCACGAACTGGCGTCCAACATCCCTGAGGTTCCAGTCGTCGCCCGTTGAAGAAACCAAATCCGTAGGAGCCGGCTTGCTGGCGAAACGCGATGGATCAGACACAGCTAATGTGCATGCCCCCCGCGTTCGCCAGCAAGCCGGCTCCTACAGGTTCTTGCGTAGCGCACTACATGTAGGAGCGCGCTTGCCCGCGAAAAATCTACAACGCGTATAGGTGACGCTGACACCCCGCCCCGCCCCGCCCCGCATGCTGCGTGCTGCGTGCTGCGTGCTGCGTGCTGCGTACGATGCCGATCACATGTCCGGCACGCTCATTTACCGACGGCCGTTCTTCACCGATATCTGATCATTGAGAGTCCAGAAGTCGTACAGCACGCCAATCAGCGCCAAGCCGCCTGTCAGCAGGTAAATGATCCCGGTGATCCATTTGCCCTGATACATCCGGTGCACACCGAACACACCCAGAAAGGTCAGCAGGATCCAGGCAAGGCTGTAATCGGTCGAGCCGGCGTTGAATCGCAGGTCAGCCTCTCGATCCATCGCTGGAATCAGAAACAGGTCGATCAGCCAGCCAATGCCCAACAGGCCGAGCGTGAAAAACCAAATCGTCCCCGTGACCGGCTTGCCGTAATAGAAACGGTGAGCACCGGTAAATCCCACAATCCAGAGCAAATACCCCATCACCTTGCTGTGGGTATCGGGGCGTTGAACATCGTGTTGATAGGTGTTCATGAAGGACCTCATCTGCGGCAATAGAAAAAAATATGCGTAAGTTTTGTGACTTTGGTGATGCCGTCCGACGTATGGCTTGAACCTCCTTTCAATCCTGCAACCCCTTGTTCTGCAAGGTCATCAGCACGGTCAAATGACAGTTTGATGGGCGCAACTGACCTCAGGGACAGTAAATTGTTCGACAAGTGGCCTCGGGATTTCGCAAAAAGCTGTTATAAAGTTGCGCGCTGACCAACAAGAGCCCTGCCTAATGCGTCCATTTTTCAAGACATGGCTAACTATTTGCCTATTTATGCCACTGGCCGCCCACGCCACCAATCGTGAGCAAACGCTACCACCGAGCTTCACAGGTTTCACCGCCAGGTCCGAGTCGCCGGAATCCGTTTCACGGAATATCGCTGCCCAACGTGCTGCCATGGCTGCACTGGAACAGACGGCTACTCCACTCGCGACCTCCGGCAAACGAGCGAAAGTCGCTCAGGGAAAATCACGCGGCTCCCGCAAGATTTCGCAGAACACCGTCGCCCTGGCCAATCCGGCACAGATGGGTACCAAGCAGAGCAGCACGGTCGTCAATCGGGCTGTTAATGTCATCGGTACACCTTATCGTTGGGGCGGCACCAGCCCGACAAAAGGGTTCGACTGCAGCGGACTGGTTAAATATGCCTTCAACGACGTGAGCGAAGTCGATTTGCCGCGCACGTCCAACGCCATGGCCGAAGGTCACGGGCAAAAGGTCGACCGCAAGGATTTGAAGCCAGGCGATTTGTTGTTCTTCAACATCAAAAGCCGCCAGGTGAATCACGTTGCGATTTATCTGGGTAACGATCGATTCGTCCACGCACCACGCCGTGGCAAATCGGTGACCATCGATACGCTGAAGAAACCGTACTGGGACAGCCATTACGTGGTTGCCAAGCGCGTGCTGCCAAAACAGCCGCCGAGCCAGAAAGGCACCGTGCGCATCGCCCAGCGTTAAACCCGTTGCGGCTACTGCAGGAAAGCGCTTGCCCGCGATTGCAATCTGTCAGTTGAACCTGCTTGGCTGACCCACCGCAATCGCGAGCAAGCGCGCTCCTGCAAAGCTTTGCTCGTTGATCGTCGTGAGTTGCCCTTTAGAAGTTGTCGGGTGTCTTCGCCTTTTCCCGCGCGCTCTCGCGTGTGATCAGCCCCTTGCTGATCAAGTCCTTCAGGCACATGTCCAGTGTCTGCATCCCCAGCGCTCCCCCGGTTTGAATCGACGAGTACATCTGCGCCACCTTGTCCTCGCGGATCAGGTTTCGGATGGCCGACGTGCCGATCATGATCTCGTGGGCCGCAACCCGCCCTCCGCCGACCTTTTTCAATAGCGCCTGAGAGACGATGGCGTGAAGCGATTCGGAGAGCATCGAGCGGATCATCGACTTCTCCTGGGCCGGGAACACATCCACGATACGGTCGATGCTTTTGGCAGCGGACGTCGTGTGCAACGTGCCAAACACCAGGTGACCGGTTTCGGCCGCGGTGAGGGCCAGGCGAATGGTCTCCAGGTCCCGCAGCTCACCCACCAGAATGACATCCGGGTCTTCACGCAGCGCTGATCGCAATGCTTCGGCAAAGCCGTGGGTGTCCCGGTGAACTTCACGCTGGTTGATCAGGCTTTTCTTGGACTCGTGAACGAATTCGATTGGGTCTTCGATGGTGAGAATGTGGTGATGCTTGTTGCTGTTCAGGTAATCGACCATGGCGGCGAGGGTGGTGGACTTGCCCGAACCCGTCGGGCCCGTGACCAGAACCAGACCACGGGGCACATCGGTAATCTTGCGAAACACTTCGCCCATGCCCAGCTCTTCCATGCTCAGAACCTTCGACGGAATGGTCCGGAACACGGCACCTGCACCGCGATTCTGATTGAAAGCGTTGACCCTGAAGCGCGCAACACCCGGCACCTCGAAGGAAAAGTCTGTCTCCAGGTCTTCCTCAAAGTCCTTGCGCTGCTTGTCGTTCATGATGTCGTAGATCAGCGCCTGAACTTCTTTCTGGTCCAGTGCCGGCAGGTTAATCCGCCGCACATCACCATCGACCCGAATCATCGGTGGCAGGCCGGCAGAGAGATGCAAGTCCGACGCGCCTTGCTTGGCACTGAAGGCCAGCAGCTCGGTAATATCCATACAGCTCCTCATCACATAGAATGCCGCAGACCTTAGCCCTGCTGGCGCAAATCAATGTCCACGATAGCAGAGAACATTTCAACGCTCGGCGAGCGAATTCGCGACGCAGCGCAGGCCGTTCAGCGCGATCCGGCGTCCATTGGCCTGTTGGCGGTGAGCAAGACCAAGCCGGCGAGCGATCTGCGTGAAGCCTACGACGCAGGCCTGCGCGATTTTGGTGAAAACTACCTTCAGGAGGCCCTCGGCAAACAGGCCGAGCTGGCTGACCTGCCTCTGATCTGGCATTTCATCGGCCCCATCCAGTCCAATAAAACTCGCGCCATCGCCGAGAACTTTGATTGGGTGCATTCGGTGGATCGGCTGAAAATCGCACAACGACTGTCTGAACAGCGTCCGCCCGCACTACCGCCGCTGAACATCTGCATTCAGGTCAACGTCAGTGGCGAAGCCAGCAAATCCGGCTGCAGCCCTGAAGACCTGCCAGCACTCGCCCAAGCCATCAACGCGCTGCCCAACCTTACGTTGCGCGGCTTGATGGCCATTCCAGAACCCACCGATGACCGCGACGAACAGAATGCTTCGTTCGCCGCGGTCAGCACGTTGCAGGCGCAGCTCGGCCTGCCGCTGGACACGCTCTCCATGGGCATGAGCCACGACCTGGAGGCCGCGATCGCACAGGGCGCGACCTGGGTGCGGATCGGCACGGCCCTCTTTGGCGCCCGCAACTATGGGCAGCCCTAACCCTTGCCCCACAGGAAACCGTTCATGAGCAAAACCCGTATCGCGTTCATCGGCGCCGGCAACATGGCAGCCAGCCTGATTGGCGGCATGCGCGCCCAAGGCGTCGAGGCTGACCTGATTCGCGCCAGTGACCCCGGCGCAGAAACCCGCGAGCGCGTGGCGCTGGAGCATGGCATCAAGGTGGTCGCCGACAACGCAGAGGCGATTGAGGGCGCCGATGTGGTGCTGCTCGCGGTCAAGCCGCAAATGATGAAAACCGTGTGCGAAGCACTGAAGCCGGCACTCAAGCCTCATCAATTGATCGTCTCCATCGCTGCCGGTATCACCTGCGCCAGCATGCGTGCATGGCTGGGCGAGCAACCTTTGGTGCGCTGCATGCCGAACACGCCCGCGCTGCTGCGCCAGGGTGTCAGTGGGCTGTATGCCACAGCCGAGGTAACCCAGGCACAGCGCGAACAGGCCGAGACGTTGCTGTCCGCCGTCGGCATTGCGCTGTGGGTTGAACAGGAAGCCCATATCGATGCGGTGACAGCCGTGTCGGGCAGCGGCCCGGCGTATTTCTTTCTGCTCATTGAAGCCATGACAGCGGCAGGCGTGAAGCTTGGGCTGCCGGCGGAGGTGGCCAGCAAACTCACGCTGCAAACCGCCTTGGGCGCGGCCCTCATGGCCACTGGCAGCGACGTCGATGCTGCCGAACTGCGTCGTCGTGTGACCTCGCCTGCAGGCACCACCGAAGCAGCCATAAAATCATTTCAGGCTGACGGGTTTGAAGCCATCGTGGAGAAAGCGCTGGGCGCCGCCGCGCATCGCTCCGCCGAACTCGCCAAACAGCTGGGCAAATAAGGAGCCATTCATGCATGCACTCACCGGCGCTACGATCTTCGTCATCCAGACGCTCATCAGCCTGTACCTGACCATCGTCCTGTTGCGCTTTGTGCTGCAACTGGTCAAAGCCAACTTCTACAACCCGCTTTGCCAGTTTGCAGTGCGTGCGACCCAGCCGTTGCTCAAGCCGATCCGTCGGATCGTCCCGAGCGTCTTCGGCCTGGACACGTCCTCGCTGCTGCTGGCCATCATCATCCAGGCGCTGTTGATGGCCTTCGTGCTGATGATGACCTACGGCACCATTGGGGATGTCCCGCACTTGTTGATGTGGTCAATCATCGGCATCACGTCGCTGCTGCTGAAGATTTTCTGGGTGGCAATGATCATCATGGTCATCGTGTCGTGGATTGCACCCGGCAGCCACAACCCGGCGGCCGAGCTTGCCTATCAGATCAGCGAGCCGATTCTGGCGCCATTCCGCCGCATCATCCCGAACCTGGGAGGCCTGGATATCTCGCCGATCTTCGCGTTCCTGGCCATTCAGGTGCTGCAGTCTTACGTCATGCCTGAGCTGGCCGCCTATGCCGGCATGCCGCAGGAGCTGTGGCGGCTGATTTAAACGCTGCACCTTGCCCCTGTTGACGTCACCGTCAGGTTAATAGCCTGGCGTGGAACAGGTGTAGGAGCGCGCTTGCCCGCGAAAGCGTCGGAACATCCCACACGGTCATGTCCGATCTACCGCAATCGCGGGCAAGCGCGCCTCTATACAGAAGCGGTCCGGACCCGATCGCCAAGTAATGGCGGGACTTTGTTGCCGCACCCCACCGCGATCTTTAGACTTACGCCTCATTTCAGCGAGAGCAGGGTCGATGTCCACGGTCTTTCCCAAAGATTCTGTCGGTCTAGTCACGCCGCAAACGGCTCACTTCAGTGACCCGCTGGCCCTGGCCTGCGGACGTTCGCTGCCTGCCTACGACCTCGTTTACGAAACCTACGGTCAACTGAACGCCGCGAAAAGCAATGCGGTGCTGATCTGCCATGCGCTTTCGGGTCACCACCATGCCGCCGGCTACCACAGCGAAGAAGACCGCAAGCCAGGGTGGTGGGACAGTTGCATCGGCCCCGGCAAGCCCATCGACACGAACACGTTCTTCGTCGTGAGCCTGAATAATTTAGGCGGCTGTAATGGCTCCACCGGCCCCAGCAGCATCAACCCGGAAACCGGCAGGCCGTTCGGCGCAGACTTTCCGGTGCTGACCGTCGAAGACTGGGTCCACAGCCAGGCGCGTCTGGCCGACCGGCTGGGTGTCGATCAGTGGGCCGCCATTGTCGGCGGCAGCCTGGGCGGCATGCAGGCGCTGCAATGGACGATTACCTATCCCGAGCGCGTGCGTCATTGCCTGGCGATTGCGTCGGCGCCCAAGCTGTCGGCGCAGAACATCGCCTTTAACGAAGTCGCACGTCAGGCGATCCTCACCGATCCGGAATTCCACGGCGGCTCGTTTCAGGAACACGGGGTAATCCCCAAGCGCGGCCTGATGCTGGCCCGCATGGTCGGGCACATCACTTACCTCTCGGATGACTCGATGGGTGAGAAATTCGGCCGCGGCCTGAAGAATGAAAACCTCAACTACGACTTTCACAGCGTCGAGTTTCAAGTCGAGAGCTACCTGCGTTATCAAGGCGAGGAATTCTCGGGGCGTTTCGACGCCAATACCTACCTGCTGATGACAAAGGCGCTGGACTACTTCGACCCGGCAGCCAACTTCAACGACGATCTTGCCGCCACGTTCGCCAACGTCAGCGCGAGGTTCTGTGTGATGTCGTTTACCACCGATTGGCGCTTCTCCCCCGCCCGTTCACGCGAGCTGGTCGACGCGCTGATGGCTGCCAAAAAAGACGTCTGTTATCTGGAGATCGATGCGCCTCAGGGCCACGATGCGTTCCTGATGCCGATTCCGCGCTATTTGCAGGCGTTCTCCAGCTACATGAATCGAATTCCACTCTGAGGACACCATGAGAGCCGACCTGGAAATCATCCAAGACTGGATACCGGCAGGCAGCCGTGTGCTCGACCTCGGCTGTGGCGACGGCGAATTGCTCGCCTGGCTGCAGCAGCACAAGCAAGTCACCGGTTACGGGCTGGAAAACGACGCAGATAACATTGCGCGTTGCGTCGCGCGTGGCGTGAACGTCATCGAGCAGGATCTGGATAAAGGCCTGGGCAACTTCGCCAGCAACAGCTTCGACGTGGTGGTCATGACCCAGGCCCTGCAGGCCGTGCATTACCCCGACCGAATTCTTGACGAAATGCTGCGCGTGGGCCGCCAGTGCATTATCACGTTCCCGAACTTCGGCCACTGGCGTTGCCGCTGGTACCTGGCAAGCAAGGGACGCATGCCGGTTTCCGAATTTTTGCCTTACACGTGGTACAACACGCCCAACATCCACTTCTGCACCTTCGAGGATTTCGAAGAACTGTGTCGCGGTCGCTCGGCGAAGGTCATTGATCGTCTCGCGGTGGACCAACAGCATCGGCACGGTTGGGCCAGCAAGTTGTGGCCTAATCTGTTGGGAGAAATCGGCATTTACCGAGTCAGCAGCCCAGGTTTGCAGGACCATCAGATCGCCGTCTGAGTGCATGCCGCAAGAAGGCCCCAGCAAGAATGATCATCGCTCGTCCAGCGTCAACGGCCCCGCTCCAGAACTGACGGGCACCTGCGATGCCACGGGCTCAGCTTCAATCAGCAGATTCACGCAGCGACTTTCACGGACTTATCATGAACCTCACCCAGCTCGTACTGGCCAGCCATAACGCCGGCAAACTCAAAGAACTTCAGGCCATGCTCGGCGCCAACGTTCAGCTGCGCTCCATCGGTGAATTCAGCAGCGTTGAGCCCGAGGAAACCGGGCTGTCGTTCGTCGAGAACGCTATTCTCAAGGCGCGTAATGCTGCGCGCATTTCAGGTCTGCCGGCGCTGGCGGACGACTCGGGGCTGGCCGTGGATTACCTCGGCGGCGCGCCCGGCATCTATTCGGCGCGTTACGCCGATGGCCAGGGCGATGCGGCGAACAATGCCAAATTGCTGGACGCCCTCAAGGACGTTCCCGCTGACGAACGCAGCGCCCAGTTCGTGTGCGTTCTGGCACTGGTGCGTCACGCCGACGACCCGCTGCCGATTCTCTGCGAAGGCCTGTGGCATGGGCGCATCCTCACCGCCGCCAGCGGCGAGCACGGCTTCGGTTACGATCCGCTGTTCTGGGTGCCAGAGCGCGACTGCTCCAGCGCCGAACTCACTCCCGCCGACAAGAACCAGATCAGTCACCGCGCTCGCGCCATGGCCCTCCTGCTTCAGCGTCTGGGGTTGAGCGCGGATCAACAATGACTCAGGACGCCACCACCCGGCCGCTGATTCTCGGCGCGGCCGGTTTCTCCTCGGAGCAACCGCGTGCGCCACTTGCCGAGCTTGCGCCGCTGTCGCTGTACATCCACATTCCGTGGTGCGTACGCAAATGCCCGTATTGCGATTTCAATTCCCATACGGCAAGCCCGGTATTGCCCGAGCAGGAATACATTGACGCGCTGCTGGCCGATCTCGATCAGGATCTGCCCCACGTTTATGGACGAGAACTCAGCACGATTTTCTTCGGTGGCGGCACGCCCAGCCTGTTCAGCGCCAACGCGCTAGGTCGCCTGTTGCGTGGGGTGGAGCAACGCATCCGCTTTGCCCCGGACATCGAGATAACGCTGGAGGCCAACCCGGGCACCTTCGAGCAGGAGAAATTCAGCGCCTACCGAAGCCTGGGCATCAATCGGCTGTCCATCGGCATTCAGAGTTTCCAGGAAGCCAAACTCAAGGCGCTGGGGCGTATTCATAATGGCGATGAGGCTGTGCGCGCTGCGGGCATGGCGCGTCAGGCAGGGTTCGATAACTTCAATCTGGACCTGATGCATGGCCTGCCGGACCAGTCGCAAGACGATGCGCTGAGCGACCTGCGTCAGGCGATCGCCCTCGCACCCACGCACCTGTCCTGGTATCAGCTGACACTTGAGCCAAACACAGTGTTCTGGAATCAGCCGCCCGTGCTGCCGGAAGACGACATTCTTTGGGATATCCAAGAGGCCGGTCAGACACTGCTTCGGGAAAACGGCTACGCCCAGTACGAAGTGTCCGCTTATGCACAGGCGGGACGCGAAGCCCGGCACAACCTGAATTACTGGAGCTTTGGTGATTTCATCGGGATTGGCGCCGGCGCCCATGGCAAGCTCAGCCACCCGGATGGGCGCATCATTCGCACCTGGAAAACCCGGCTACCGAAGGACTACCTCAATCCTGCGAAGGCATTCCAGGCAGGGGAAAAACTGTTGCCTCTGGATGAAATGCCCTTCGAATTCCTGATGAACGCGTTGCGCCTGACAAAAGGCGTGGACGCTGCGTTATTTCAGCGCCGCACCGGTCTAAGCGTCGATTCGCTGGCCAGCGCCCGTCTTGAGGCGGAACAACGCGGCTTGCTGGAGACCGATTCGTCAAGGCTGGTGGCGACCGCTCGAGGCCAGTTATTCCTCAACGACCTGCTGCAGCACTTTCTCCTGTAACGCTCACACTAAGGACACTGAATGGATTTTGTACTCGAACTGCTGGCCACCGTCTCGCGCTGGAGTCGCAGCAATTTGTCGGAAATCGCCCTGGCGTTGGTGGGCTGCCTGCTGATTCTGTTCGGAACCGACATCAAGGGGTGGATCGAGGGCCGTATCGGCAGCTTCGCCGGCGCATTGCGCATTCCCATCATGGCGCTGCTATGCACCATCGGCAGTGGCGCTGCGTTGATCTATGCGACGCCGTGGGTAGTCCGCGGGCTGAGCCAGTTCAACAACTACAGCCTGGCGCCCGTCCTGGTGGTAGTGCTGGTGTTGATTGGGGTTGTGGCAGACCGCAAGTAGTAGATCGAGGCATGAACCGCACCTGCGAGTGAGGGCCTGGCGGCACAGGGGCGGCCCGCAATTACGCAAAAACGCCCTGCTCGCGATGCGAGAAGGGCGCTCTTCAAGAATCACACTTCGCTGTAGCCAAGTGCGATCAATCCATCAGCGAATGCTCTGGATGCTGCCTTTGTTGCCGGTCACTTTCACGTTCACCTTTTTGAAGATGAAGTAGTCGTTGACGGTCACTTCGTAACGCGGCGCAACGATCAAATCCGATCCGGACGACTTCACGGCTTTGAATGCTGCAGCCGCTTTGGTGGACGAGATAGGGTCCGGCAGAGGAAGGCCGATGCCGCCACCGCCGCTCGCGCCGCCATAGGTCACGCCGTCGGCAAACTGCGTGTCGCCACCGATGTTCAGCCAGCCAAACAGGACATTGGTAGAGGACTCGCCGCTGATGGCTTCACCGACCTTCACGTCAGCCTTCAGATCAGTCTTCACGTCGCCGGACAGCGAAGCGCTTGGCTGGCTGACGTTGTAGCTGACGCAGCCGCTGGTGGTCGCAATCAGCGTGGCGATCGCAGCCATTTGCCAAAACTTGTTCATCTTCATTCCTCGTCATCAATATTGATATATGCAACGGCGGGGACTATGAAGATCGATATTGAAATTGGATGTCGGACGATTCCGAAGACTTTGTAGCCTTGGTAGGAAGAACTGGAAAGGTGGGTCAGACAAGAGGAGTAGCAGCTGCATTTTGCTGCAAAAGATCAGGAGCAGCCGCAATTCGGGCTGCTCCTGATCAGAAAGTGATCAGGCAAGCTTCTCGAACTTCAGATCCCAGACCCCGTGACCGAGGCGCTCGCCACGTCGCTCGAACTTGGTGATCGGACGTTCCGCAGGACGCGGAACGCACTTGCCGTCTTCGGCCAGATTGCGATAACCCGGCGCGACATTCATCACTTCCAGCATGTACTCGGCATAGGGTTCCCAGTCGGTTGCCATGTGCAGCACGCCGCCCGGCTTGAGCTTGGTGCGCACCAGTTCGGCGAATTCGGCCTGGACGATCCGACGCTTGTGATGACGCGCCTTGTGCCACGGGTCCGGGAAGAACAGCATCAAGCGGTCGAGGCTGTTGTCCGCGACGCAACGGTTAAGCACTTCGATGGCATCGCAGTCGTAGACGCGCAGGTTGGTGAGACCCTGCGTGATAACGCCGTTGAGCAAGGCGCCGACGCCAGGACGATGCACTTCGACGCCGATGAAATCGTGCTCTGGCGAGGCGGCTGCCATCTCCAGCAAGGAGTGGCCCATGCCGAACCCGATCTCAAGGGTGCGCGGAGCCGAGCGTCCGAATACCTGATCGAAGTCCACAGGGGCGTCAGCCAGCGGCAGCACGAAAAGGGGCTTGCCCTGATCCAGACCGCGCTGCTGGCCTTCGGTCATGCGACCAGCGCGCATCACGAAGCTCTTGATACGCCGGTGATGGCTGTCATCGCCTGTGGCTTCGGCGTTTTCGTCATTCATCACTTCGTCGTCGGGAAGCGGGTCGGGCGTGTGCGAATCAGTCATCAACGGGCTCTTACTTGATCAGACCATCCAGCGGCGAGGATGCGCTGGCATAGAGTTTCTTGGGCATACGGCCGGCCAGATAAGCCATGCGGCCGGCCAGAATCGCGTGTTTCATGGCCTCGGCCATCAAAACCGGTTGTTGGGCGTGGGCGATGGCCGAGTTCATCAGCACCGCTTCGCAGCCCAGTTCCATGGCGATGGTGGCGTCGGAAGCAGTGCCGACGCCGGCATCCACCAGGACGGGGACTTTCGACTCCTCAAGGATGATCTGCAGGTTGTACGGATTGCAGATCCCCAGCCCGGTGCCAATCAGCCCTGCGAGCGGCATGACCGCGCAACAGCCGATTTCGGCGAGCTGGCGGGCAATGATCGGGTCGTCGCTGGTGTACACCATGACGTCGAAGCCGTCCTTGACCAGCGTCTCGGCTGCTTTGAGGGTTTCGATGACATTGGGGAACAGAGTCTTCTGGTCCGCGAGGACTTCAAGCTTGACCAGGTTGTGGCCGTCGAGCAGTTCACGGGCCAGGCGGCATGTGCGCACGGCTTCGATGGCGTCGTAGCACCCGGCGGTGTTCGGCAGAATGGTGTAACGGTCGGGTGGCAGTACGTCGAGCAGGTTCGGTTCGGCCGGGTTCTGGCCCAGATTGGTCCGGCGCACGGCAACGGTGACGATCTCGGCGCCCGAGGCCTCGATAGCGAGGCGAGTCTGTTCCATGTCTCTGTACTTGCCAGTGCCGACCAGCAGGCGCGACTGGAAAGTACGACCGGCCACGGTGAACGGCTTGTCGCTGCGAACATTGCTCATCGGGAATCCTCTTTACGGTTGAGGGGCTTGCAGTGTGTGCGTGTCAGGCCGTTGGCGGTTGCGATCTAGCCGCCGCCGATGGCGTGCACCACTTCGACCTGGTCGCCCTCGGTCAGCGTCGTGGAGACATGCTGGCTGCGCGGGACGATGTCCATATTGAGCTCGACGGCGACCCGGCGCCCGGTCAGATCCAGACGTGTCAGCAATGCCGAGACGGTCTCGCCGTCGGGCACCTCAAAGGATTCACCGTTCAACTGAATGCGCATGCGATTGGCAGCCATCATTTTAGGGGGGAGCATTCTAGCCCGATCAGCCGGTATGACCAAGGCAAAGCCACGCCATTCGTCTCAGGCGCGGCCGATGCCCAGGCTGTGATGCCTGGACGTTGCACGGGGGCTATCAGAGCGTGTCGAGGCCCAGCCGCCAGGCTGTCCAGCCGAGAATGGCCCAGCCGATCAGGAAAAACAGGCCGCCAAAAGGAGTGATGATTCCCAGCTTGCTCGCACCGGTCAGCGTCATGAGATAGAGGCTACCGGAAAACAGGATGATGCCCAGCGTGAACGCTATGCCTGCGTAGGTAACGAGACGGCCCTGAATCTGCATCGCCAGCAGCGCAACCCCGAATATCGCCAGTGCATGAATGAGCTGATAAAGCACGCCCGTGTGGAAGACTGCCAGATACTCGGGAGTCAGACGGTTTTTCAACCCATGGGCCGCGAAGGCGCCCAGGGCGACCCCGGTAAAGCCAAAGAACGCGGACAGCATCAGAAAGGTTCGTAACATGTACAACTCCAGGCAGGTTCGATGACGCGTGGTCTGTATAATGGCCCGCTCAACCGGTTCGGCAAAGCCCTCTCTATGCTGCAGTTATTACTTCGACGTGTCGCCAAAGGCCTGCTCTGGTTCGCAGCGACGAGTGTCGTGCTGGTTCTGATTTTTCGCTGGGTCCCTCCTCCGTTTACCGCACTGATGGTCGAGCGCAAAATTGAATCCTGGTTCAACGGCCAGCCGATCGACCTGCAGCGCGACTGGCAATCGTGGGACAACCTCTCCGACGATCTAAAGCTCGCCGTCATTGCCGGCGAAGACCAAAAGTTCGCCGAGCATTGGGGCTTCGATATTGACGCCATACAGGCAGCACTGGTTCACAACGAGCAGGGCGGCTCGCTGCGCGGGGCCAGCACGTTGAGCCAGCAGGTGTCCAAAAACCTCTTTTTATGGTCAGGCCGCAGCTACTTCCGAAAGGGCCTTGAAGCCTGGTTCACCGCGCTGATTGAAGTGTTCTGGTCCAAGCAGCGCATCCTTGAGGTGTACCTCAACAGTGTGGAATGGGACGACGGCGTTTTCGGCGCACAGGCCGCCGCGCAGCACCACTTTCACGTTAACGCCTCTCAGCTTTCGAACCAGCAAGCCAGCTATCTGGCCGCCGTTCTGCCCAATCCTCGTGAATGGAGCGCCAGCCACCCGAGCAGTTACGTGTCGCGCCGGGCGGGCTGGATCCGTCAGCAGATGCGCCAGTTGGGCGGGGATGAGTATTTGACGGGGCTGAACCACAGTCGCAGGTGGTAGCTGAAAATCCGGTCGGGTGCCGACTCGCTGTAAAAGCGCCTCGCCCGGGAACGCTTCATACGGCCCGTCACCTACTTAACTGACGCACCCCAATCCTTGTAGGAGCCGGCTTTCTGGCGAACACATCCGCTCAGGCATCCGCAGTGAATGCCAGATCAGGTTCGCCAGCAAGCCGGCTCCTACAGATAGCATCTGGTGCTGCCAGGTTTAGCGCCGCACCACAAACAAAAACGCCCCGATCATCTCGGGGCGTTTTGCGTTTCGTCGCAGCAATCAGGCAGCGATTGAGAGCTTCAGCTTGTTCATCGCACTCTTTTCGAGTTGGCGAATCCGCTCTGCGGATACGTTGTACTTCTCGGCGAGATCGTGCAGCGTCGCTTTTTCCTCGGCCAGCCAGCGCTGGTAAAGAATGTCGCGACTACGGTCGTCGAGCACGTTCAACGCTTCGTGCAGGTTAGCCGTCGAGCTATCGGTCCAGTCGGAATCTTCCAGCTGACGCGCCGGATCGTAACGATGGTCTTCCAGATAATTGGCTGGCGACTGGAACGCGCTGTCGTCGTCGGCTTCGGCCGCCGGGTCAAACGCCATGTCGTGGCCAGTCAAGCGGCTTTCCATCTCACGCACTTCGCGAGGTTCGACGCCAAGGCTTTCCGCGACGCGATGCACTTCCTCGTTGTTCAGCCACGCAAGGCGCTTTTTCTGGCTGCGCAGGTTGAAGAACAGCTTGCGCTGGGCCTTGGTGGTCGCGACCTTCACGATGCGCCAGTTGCGCAGAATGAACTCGTGAATTTCGGCCTTGATCCAGTGCACTGCAAAGGAGACCAGACGAACACCCATTTCAGGGTTGAAGCGTTTAACGGCCTTCATGAGGCCGACGTTACCTTCCTGGATCAGGTCAGCCTGAGCCAGTCCATAACCGGAATAACTGCGTGCGATATGCACGACAAATCGCAGGTGGGCGAGCACCATCTGCCGAGCCGCCCCTAAATCCTGCTCGTAATAGAGACTCTCGGCCAGTTCACGCTCCTGCTCAGGCGTCAGCAATGGAATGCTGTTTACCGTGTGCACATAGGCTTCCAGGTTTGCACCCGGAACCAAGGCATACGCAGGTTGCAAAGAAGTGGTCATACGAAAAAACCTCCGACACATGACTCGTGCAGTTCAGCACTGCGAAATTGACCGGGAACCGCTAGACAAGTTCCCTTAGCTGAAAAGTCAATAGGTGAAACAAAATTTACCCAGACACATGACAATTAAAACAACTCAACGTTAACGAGGTGCCAACTCTCTCAAATGGCGAGCGACCGCAATCCACGCACCGATATACCCCAAGAGCACTGCGCCTAGCAAGAGCGACAGACCATCGGATACCGGCACCCCGGCCAAGGCAAAATTACTGCCGTACAACCCGGCCAGCCTGACGACCGCTTCGTTAAGCCAGTCCAGCCCAAACGCCAATACGCCCCACGACAGCACGCCTGCGCCCAAGCCGTAAAGCGCACCCATATAAAGGAAAGGCCGGCGCACGTAGCTGTCTGTGCCGCCTACCAACTTGATGACCTCGATCTCGGTGCGACGGTTCTCAATGTGCAGACGAATGGTGTTGCCGATGACCAACAGCAGAGCCGCGACCAGCAACACGGTCAACCCAAACACAAAGCGATCGCCAAGCTTGAGGATGGCAGCCAGGCGTTCGACCCAGACCAGATCGAGCTGGGCCTGCTGGACCTTGGGCAACTCGGCCAGACGCGTACGTAATGCTTCCAGCGCAGCTTTGTCAACTTCGAGCGGGGTCACCAGCACGACGCCGGGCAACGGATTTTCAGGCAGCTCTTTAAGCGCCTCACCCAACCCTGACTGTTTCTGGAATTCGTTCAGCGCCTCGTCGCGGCTGATGTACTCGGCATCAGCCACGCCTGGCATTTCCTTGATCTGGCGGACCAGACCTTCGCCTTCACCGGGCGACGCTTCCAGCTGCAAATAAAGGGAAATCTGTGCCGCGCGCTGCCACGACCCGCCGAGACGTTCGACATTGCTCAGCAGCAACGACAAGCCCATGGGCAAGCTCAAGGCAATGGCCATGACCAGACAAGTGAAGAAGCTGCCGATGGGTTGCTTGCCCAAGCGTCGCAGGCTATCCAGCAGACTGGAGCGATGGGCTTCCACCCAAGCGTTGAACAACGCGCCGAAACTCGGGCCGTCGTCGTCATCGTGCTTCTTTTTCTTCTGCGGTGCGGGGTCCGAAGCCTTCGGTGCAACGCGCTCGGAAACCTTTGGGCTGCGAGTGGCACTCATACGCCAGCCTCCCCGTCGCCGATCAGGCGGCCACGTTGTAGCGTCAGCATGCGATGGCGCATCCGTGCGATCAGCGCCAGGTCGTGACTCGCGATCAGCACGCTGGTGCCCAATCGGTTGATATCTTCGAACACGCCCATGATCTCCGCCGCCAAACGTGGGTCGAGGTTGCCCGTTGGTTCGTCTGCCAGCAGCAAGGCCGGACGGTGAACGATGGCGCGCGCGATGCCGACGCGTTGTTGCTGGCCGGTGGACAAGTCGCCCGGGTACAGCTCGGCTTTGTCAGACAGGGCAACACGCTCAAGCGCCGAATCGACGCGCTTGACCACCTCGGTCTTGGACAAGCCAAGAATCTGCAGCGGCAACGCGACGTTGTTAAACACTGTGCGATCAAAGAGCAACTGGTGGTTCTGGAAGACGACACCAATCTGCCGGCGCAAAAACGGGATCTGCGCGGTGCTGATCTGACCCAGGTCCTGACCCGCCAGCAAGAGCTTGCCGGTGGTCGGGCGCTCCATGGCCAGCAGCAGGCGCAGCAAGGTGCTTTTGCCTGCGCCGGAGTGACCGGTCACAAACAGAAATTCGCCACGACGTACTCGAAAGCTCAGCTCGTGCAGCCCGACGTGTCCGTTCGGATAGCGTTTACCGACCTGTTCGAAACGAATCATGGGCGCTCCCGCTCGGCAAATAGGGCTTGAACGAAGGGTTCAGCTTCGAAGGTTCGCAAATCGTCGATGCCTTCACCCACGCCGATGTAGCGAATCGGCAGACCAAACTGCTTGGCCAGAGCGAAGATAACGCCGCCCTTGGCCGTACCGTCGAGCTTGGTCAGCGCAAGGCCGGTCAACTGGACAGTCTGGTTGAACTGCTTGGCCTGATTGATCGCGTTCTGGCCCGTACCGGCGTCCAGAACCAGAAGGACTTCATGGGGCGCGTCGGCGTCGAGCTTGCCGATCACACGCCGTACCTTTTTCAGCTCTTCCATCAGATTATCTTTGGTATGCAGACGACCTGCGGTGTCAGCGATCAGCACATCGATGCCTCGCGCTTTCGCGGCCTGCACGGCGTCGAAAATCACGGAAGCGGAGTCTGCACCGGTGTGCTGCGCGATGACCGGGATCTTGTTGCGCTCGCCCCACACTTGCAGCTGTTCAACGGCGGCGGCGCGGAAGGTGTCGCCTGCAGCCAGCATGACTTTCTTGCCTTCGAGCTGCAGTTTTTTCGCGAGTTTGCCGATGGTGGTGGTCTTGCCGGCACCATTCACACCGACGACCAGAATCACAAAGGGCCTGTGCGCTGAGTCGATGACCAGCGGCGCCTCGACCGGCTTCAGCATTTCAGTCAGCTCGTTTTGCAGCGATGCGTACAGCGCGTCGCTGTCGGTGAGCTGCTTGCGCGCGACCTTTTGGGTCAAGTTGCGCACGATCGCCGAGGTAGCCTCTACACCCACATCGGCAGTCAGTAGCCGGGTTTCCAGCTCATCGAGCATATCGTCGTCGATAGCTTTTTTGCCGAGGAACAGGCTCGCCATCCCTTCGCCAAGGCTGGCGCTGGTCTTGGACAAACCCTGCTTGAGCCGCGCGAAAAAGCCCGGCTGCTTGGGTTCAGCGGCTGCAGGCACTGCCGGCACCGGCGCTATCTGGGTTTCCTGGGCTGGAAACGCCGGTGCGACTACGGCTGCAGGCGTTACCGGCAAGGGCGGTATCACCGATCGCAAGTCGTTGCCGGAGACCGGGTCAGGCAATGCGACCGGCGTCGGTTCAATGGACGGGGGAACGTCAAAGGAGGTGGTGTCAACCACGGCAGGTTGCGCCGGCGCCGGACTCATCACACCAACGCCGGATTCCACGTTGGATTGGGTGTGTGCCGGGATTGCCGGTGTTACATGGGGCTCGCGCTCGTCGGTGAAGGCAACCGGCTCTTCGGCGACGGGCAGTTGAAGCCATGGCGCTTCAGTGGCCGCAGGTGCCTCACTTGCGGCAGGCACTGGTGAGGGCTGCGATACGGGCTGTGGCGCAGGTTGCGGCGCGCGCTCTACCGGGATGACCGGGGCGTCATGCTGCTCGACAACTGCCGAAACCTGCTCGGGCTCGGCTTGCGGCGCTGGCGCGGGGGCATTCTGAGGCGGCTCGGGCGTGGCTTCCTGCGGCTTTTTGCGCAGCCATCCGAACAGGCCTTTCTTCTCGCCAGCCGGGGCTGGGGTCTTCTTGTCGTCGTTGGAACCAAACATGGAGGACGGCTATCTCACGGTAACGACGCGCCAGAGCGGCGCCTCTGATAAATTCTGTATGCGAAACAGACTGCTTTTATGTCCGCTTGTTCATAGGTCGCATTGCTTCATGGCTCGTTCATTACAGAGCCGTTGTAACGACAGTCACGGCCACGTCCTACAGGGCCCGTTTACGGATCGGACGTCTTAACCGTAGTCGCGGAACAAACTGGCCGCTATCCTAACACCCCCGCGCCCGCTGACGCTAAGCAGGCCGTCTCCAAGGTTCAAATCACGAATGAATGCTCTTGCCCGCCGTGCCGCAGGCCTGCTGCTCGGCACAATCTGTTTGCCTTTAGCCGCCCTGGCTGCCGACCCACAACCCACCACCGAATTCACGCTGGATAACGGCCTGAAGGTGGTCGTGCGTGAAGATCACCGCGCCCCCGTTGTGGTGTCGCAGGTCTGGTACAAGGTCGGCTCCAGCTACGAGACGCCCGGCCAGACGGGGCTGTCCCATGCCCTGGAGCACATGATGTTCAAGGGCAGCTCCAAGGCCGGGCCGGGTGAAGCGTCGCTGATCCTGCGTGACCTGGGCGCTGAGGAGAACGCCTTCACCAGCGATGACTACACCGCGTACTACCAGGTTTTGGCACGTGACCGTCTGGCAGTAGCCTTTGAGCTGGAAGCCGACCGCATGGCCACCCTGCGCCTGCCGCCTGAGGAGTTCGCGCGGGAAATCGAGGTCATCAAAGAAGAGCGCCGCCTGCGCACCGACGACAAGCCAAACGCCAAAGCCTACGAGCGTTTCAAGGCCATCGCCTATCCTGCCAGCGGTTACCACACCCCGACCATCGGCTGGATGGCCGACCTTGACCGCATGAAGGTCGAAGAACTTCGCCACTGGTACGAATCCTGGTACGTGCCAAACAACGCCACGCTGGTAGTGGTCGGCGATGTCAAGCCCGACGAAGTGAAAGCGCTGGCCGAACGATTCTTCGGTCCTGTGCCGCGTCGCGCTGTGCCACCCTCCAAAAAGCCGCTGGAGCTCGCCGAGCCGGGCCTTCGCCAGATCACCGTGCATGTCGCCACGCAGATGCCGAGCCTCATGTACGGTTT
Organism: Pseudomonas lutea; assembly: GCF_000759445.1. NCBI lineage: Bacteria > Pseudomonadati > Pseudomonadota > Gammaproteobacteria > Pseudomonadales > Pseudomonadaceae > Pseudomonas > Pseudomonas lutea. The sequence goes on along the minus strand of NZ_JRMB01000004.1, from coordinate 121,382 downwards.
CAACGTGCCGAGCCTGGCCACCGCCACTGACCCTCAATCGGTCAATGCCCTGCGTCTGATTTCCGCTTTGCTCGACGGCGGCTACAGCGCGCGCATCCCGACGCGGCTAGAGCGCGGCGAGGAGCTGGTCACCGGCGCCTCCTCCGATTACGACGCTTACACGCGCGGCGACAGCCTGTTCACCATCAGCGCCACACCCAATCAGCAAAAAAAGAAAACCCTGGCCGACGCAGAAGCCGGTATCTGGCGCCTGCTCGACGAATTGAAAAACAAACCGCCCACCAAAGAAGAACTTGAGCGCGTTCGGGCTCAGGTAATTGCCGCATTGGTGTACGAGCGCGATTCGATCACCAGCCAGGCGAGCACCATCGGCGAACTGGAAACGGTCGGTCTGTCCTGGAAGCTCATCGATCAGGAGCTGGCGGCGCTGCAAAGCGTGACCCCGGAAGACATCCAGAAAGCCGCACGTACCTATTTCACTCGCGAGCGCCTCGCCGTTGCGCATGTTTTGCCTGAGGAGAAAGCCCAATGACCCGGCGCAACGAGTTCAGCATTGCCCGAACGCGGGCTCGCACTCTGGTAATCGCGATTGCTTTCGGCCTGTCTGGCGCTGCGCACGTCATGGCAGACACGCCCGTCGAAGCACCGAAAGCCATCGACAAAGCCGCCAATACCCTTGAATCGCTCAAAGAGCTGGACAGCAAGGCGCCCGCCCGGCGCTCGCTGAATATTCAGTCGTGGAATACGGCCGAGGGCGCGCGGGTACTGTTTGTCGAGGCCCATGAGCTGCCGATGTTCGACATGCGTCTGTTGTTTGCCGCAGGCAGCAGCCAGGACGGCGCCACGCCGGGCATCGCTCTCGTCACCAACGCGATGCTCAACGAAGGGGTCAAAGGCAAAAATGTCAGCGCGATTGCTGAAGGTTTTGAAGGACTGGGCGCTGACTTTGGCAACGGCTCCTACCGCGACATGGCGATTGCCTCACTGCGCAGCCTGAGCGCGGCAGACAAACGCGAGCCGGCTTTGAAACTGTTCGCGGACGTCGTCGGCAAACCTACCTTTCCGGCGGACTCGCTCGCACGAATCAAAAACCAGTTATTGGCCAGCTTCGAATATCAAAAGCAAAACCCGGGCAAACTCGCGGGCGATGAGCTGTTCAAGCGGTTGTACGGCGATCATCCCTACGCACACCCGAGCATGGGGACTGCCAAGAGCATTGCGCCTCTGACGCTGGCTCAGCTGAAAGCCTTCCACGCCAAGGCTTACACCGCCGGCAATGCTGTCATTGCATTGGTGGGTGACCTGAACCGCACAGAAGCCGAAGCGGTCGCAGCCCAGGTGTCTGCCGCGCTGCCGAAAGGTCCGGCGCTGGCTAAAACCGTTGCGCCGACCGAACCCAAGGCTGGTGAAACGCATATCGAGTTTCCGTCCAAGCAGACGCACTTGATGCTGGCTGAACTGGGGATCACCCGAGCCGATCCCGATTACGCAGCGTTGTCGCTGGGCAACTCGATCCTCGGCGGTGGTGGCTTCGGCAGCCGCCTGATGACCGAAGTGCGGGAGAAGCGTGGCCTGACATACGGCGTATCGTCAGGCTTCACGCCGATGCAGGCGCAGGGTCCGTTCATGATCAGCCTGCAGACCCGCGCCGAACTGAGCGAAAACACCCTCAAGCTGGTCAAGGACATTACCCGTGACTTCCTTGCCAACGGCCCAACGCAAAAAGAACTGGACGACGCCAAGCGCGAACTGGCGGGCAGTTTTCCGTTGGCGACCGCAAGCAATGCGGCCATCGTCGGCCAACTGGGCGCCGTGGGTTTCTATAACTTGCCGCTGACCTACCTCGAAGATTTCATGACGCAGTCCCAGGACATCACGGTCGAACAGATCAAGACCGTAATGAACAAGCATCTGGACGCTGACAAGCTGGTGATCGTGACCGCAGGGCCGACTGTCCCGCAGAAGCCGCTGCCGCCCCCTACTGACAAACCTGCCGAGCAACCGCTTGGCGTTCCGGAGCACTGATGACCTCGACTTCCAAGCCGCCGCGTATTCACAAAGGGCACAAAATCCACACGGGCCTGGGCCAACTGCGAATCATCGGCGGCGAATGGCGCAGTCGGCGTCTGAGTTTCCCCGACGCGCCCGGTTTGCGCCCAACCCCGGATCGCGTGCGTGAAACCCTGTTCAACTGGCTGGCGCCGTACATCGAAGGCGCACGCGTCCTCGATCCGTTCGCCGGCAGCGGCGCGCTGTACCTTGAAGCCTTGTCGCGCGGCGCCAGCATGGGCCTGGCGCTGGACACCAACTCGATGGCGATCTCAAGTCTTCGCGAGCACCTCGGCACGCTGCGCTGCACGGTTGGCAAAACCGCGACCGGCGATGCCCTGCGCCATCTGGAAACGCAGCCCGCCGAGCAATTCGACGTGGTCTTTCTTGACCCTCCTTTCCACCAGGACCTGCTGATGCCAGCGTGTACGTTGCTGGAAGATCGCAATTGGCTGGCCGACAACGCGTGGATCTACACCGAAAGCGAAACCGCGCCCTCCAGCCTGGGAATGCCGGCCAACTGGCGGCTGCACCGCGAGAAGAAAGCCGGGCAGGTGCATTACGCGCTGTGGGAGCGAAGTGTTGCCGCAAGCTGATCCAGCCAGGTTTGTACCGGCTTTCGGGCTGGGCAATCCGCATTTGCAAACCCTGTGGGGACCGCTCTGGCGCAAGACCACCCACCTTGACCGCAGGCGCGAGCGTATGTGGCTGCAAGACGGGGATTTTCTGGACATGGACTGGCACGGTCCCCACGACGCCACTGTGCCGGTTGTACTGGTGTTGCACGGCCTGACCGGCTCATCCAACTCCCCGTATGTCGCCGGGCTGCAGCACGCCATGCAAAAGCAGGGTTGGGCAAGCGTGGCGCTTAACTGGCGCGGCTGCTCCGGGGAGCCGAACCTTCTACCTCGCAGTTATCACTCCGGCGCCAGCGAAGACCTCGCTGCCGTGATTGACCATTTACGTACGGCCAGACCGCTGGCACCGCTCTACGCCGTCGGTTACTCCCTGGGTGGCAATATCTTGCTAAAACACCTCGGAGAGACCGGGCTCGACAGCCATTTGCAAGGCGCCGTCGCGGTCTCTGTGCCATTTCGTCTGGACGAGTGCGCAGACCGGATCGGGCTGGGGTTCTCCAGGGTGTACCAGCGTCATTTCATGCGCGAAATGGTCGGGTACATCAAGGACAAGCAACGCCGCTTCCAGCACGAAGGGCTGAGCGACGGCCTGGCGGAGCTGGCAGCCCTGGGTTCGCTGAAAGACATGCGCACCTTCTGGGATTTTGACGGACGAGTGACCGCGCCGCTCAATGGGTTCCTGGATGCGCAGGACTACTACAAGCGCGCCTCCAGCCGCTACTTCCTCGGCGCTATCCGGACACCCACTCTGTTGATCCAGTCGCTGGATGATCCGTTTGTGTTCAAGCACAGCTTGCCGGAGCTTTCGGAGTTGTCCCACTGCACCGAGTTCGACCTGCAGAAAAAGGGCGGCCATGTTGGCTTCGTCGGCGGCACGATCAAAACGCCCACTTATTACCTGGAACAGCGCATCCCTGCATGGCTAAACGCTGCACACGGCGCGCAACCGGCGCCGCAGCTCTGAGTCATTGAGCCACTGCGAATAGTGTTGCCGAGCGCAGACCTGCACGATCGTTCAAGACACCCAAGCGCCACGCACTTAACATCGGGGCATAAGGAGAACAATCATGTCCCGACATCACCTGTTCATGCGCGGCGTACGTGACAGCGTACCCATGCTCGTTGGCATCGCGCCATTTGGCGTTATCTTCGGCACCCTGGCCGGCGTGGGCGGGTTGTCGCTGTGGCAAGCGGTCGGGATGTCGATGTTCGTCTACGCCGGATCGGCACAGTTCGTCGTCATCAGCCTGATGGGCGCCGGGGCCGGTGCAGTGGTGATTCTGCTGACGACGCTGGTGGTCAACCTGCGGCATGTGTTGTACAGCGCCACCTTGCAGCCCCATGTCCAGGCTTTACCACAGCGTTGGCGGTTGCTGCTGGCGTTCTGGCTGACCGATGAAACCTTCGCCATCGTGCAACGCCATTATCTGGTCCACGGCCGTACGCCATTGGCGCATTGGTACTGGTTGGGTGTGGCGAGCCCGCTGTATGCCTGCTGGGTGGGCAGCTCGTTGGTGGGCGTGCTATTCGGTCAAGCCTTCCCGAACATGGCGAGCTGGGGCCTTGAGTTCGCCATGCTCGCAACTTTCATCGGCATCGTGGTGCCCCTGCTGCGCAACCAACCTCAGATTGCCGCTGCTCTGGCTGCCGGCGTGGTTGCGCTGCTGACGTGGTCATGGCCGTACAAATTGGGGCTCATGGCCGCGGCATTCAGCGGTATCGCAGCGGGGGTATTCATGGAGAAACGAACAAAGCCGATGCTGGGTGACGCGGCGTCGAAAGAGGCACGCCCATGACGTACTGGTGGCTGATTCTGGGCATGGCGGCCATTACTTTTCTGATGCGCTACAGCCTGTTCGCCTGGCCAAACCTGCGCTTCCCTCCACTCGTGCGCCAAGGGCTGCACTACGTCCCCACTGCGGTGCTGACAGCCATCGTGATCCCCGGCATGTTGCTGCCGGATGGCGAGCACTGGCAGCTTTCCCTGACCAACGCTTATTTGCTGGCGGGGGTGGTCGCGATCGGGATCGCAGCGCTGAGCCGCAACCTTCTGGCCACCATCGGTGGCGGCTTGCTTGTGTTCTTTTTGCTGCGCTGGGCGATGGGGCAGACTTAGCCAGTGTTCGCCTGCCCGACCGCGAGCTCAGTCACCCGTGGCGATCTCGCGCTGCGGGTCATTGATCCACTCGCTCCAGGACCCCGCATAAAGCGCGCCCAGCGGGTACCCGGCGAGGCATAGCGCAAACAGGTTGTGGCACGCTGTCACGCCGGAACCGCAATAAGCGACCAGTTGCTCTGCCGACCGACTTTCAAGCAGTTCGGCGAACCGCTCCTTGAGTTGGTCTGCCGACAGAAAGCGGCCATCCGGCCCAAGGTTATCGGTGAAGGCCGCACATTGAGCGCCAGGAATATGCCCGGCTACCGGGTCAATCGGCTCCACCTCACCCCGAAAGCGCGCACGTGCACGGGCATCGATCAACGTCATGGCAGGGTCGCCCAGGCGGCCGTGTACCTCCTCCGCCGTCAACACCATTGAGTCATCCGGCGCGCCTTCGAATGTGCCCTGAAGATGCTGTGGCGGGTCGAGGCTGAGCGGCAAGCCCGCCGCATGCCAGGCCTTGAGTCCGCCGTCGAGTACGTACACGCCTTCGCGCTTGCCCAGCCATGCCAGCAGCCACCATGCCCGTGCGGCGTAAGCCCCCGGACCATCGTCGTACAGCACGATGTCGCTCTGATTGTTCACGCCCCAGAACCGCAAGCGCTCGATCAACGTCTGCGGGTCCGGCAGCGGGTGGCGACCGGTGATGCCTTTGCTGACTGCCCCGCTAAGGTCATTGAGCAGGTCAGCGAAAGACGATCCCTCAATGTGGCCCTCTGCGTAGCTGCGCTGGCCGTAGTCCAAATCATCCAGTGACGAACGACAATCCAGGATCACAAGCCCGGGTTGCGTCAGGCGTTCCGCCAACTGTTGAGGGCTGATAAGTTGCGCGATGGACATAACGGGCTCCTGCAGGCAGTAAAAGGTGCGATATGACAGTCGATTCCGAGACGGTGGCCGGGTTCAGCCGGGATTCTCCAGCGCCTTGGCCAATGGCACGTAAAACTCCGCGCACAGGGCATGCACGGCTTCCCGGGCCTGAGGCGTGACGTACGCCAGTTCCAGCATCAACACCTGGTAGACACCGCGACGATTGGCCTCCTCGTTCAGGTGAGTGGGGTTTTCCCGCGTCGTGCTCAAAAAACGCACCCATGACGTCAGGATAATCCACGCATTGAGCGTGAGAGATTCGATCTGGACCTTGTCCATGTCGAGAATACGGGCGTCGACAAAGCCGCTGTAAATCGACATCGCCTTGATCAGGCAGTGCTGGGAAAAGCGCCGGTAACGCACCGCCAGCTCTGCATCGGCTTCGAGCAAATGCTCAAGATCACGGTGTAGAAAACGGTAGCGCCACATGCTGTCCAGAATCGCCATGAGGTAATGACGCTTGTCTTCGACGTTTGGTAAACGGCCCTTGGGCGGGTGCAGAAAGCTGTCGACCAGTGTTGCGTATTCGGTGAACAACTCGGCGATGATCGCTTGCTTGTTGGGGAAGTGGTAATAAAGATTCCCGGAAGAAATCTCCATGTGCGCGGCAATGTGATTGGTGCTGACGCTGCGCTCGCCCTGCTGATTGAACAGCTCAAGGCTGCTGTGGACGATGCGTTCTCGGGTCTTGATGCGTACGGTTTTGATGCGCGGCGCCATGTTCAACTCGAACGTCGAAACGTAACAGGATTGTGCCGGATCTTAACGCAAGCGTCGGACCGGTTGCAGACTTCATCGCTCCACGGCAGTCGCGAGCCTGAATTTGACCACCGTCGCAACCCCCACGCCGAGCAAGCCAGCCGCCAGCGTATTGACCAATATCACCCCGCGCAGCCCGATGGGCGCCGTAAAAGCCCCGACCAGCAGCCCGGCCAGTGGCTGCGAAAGGTTGTTCAACAGCGTGATGACGCCAACCGTCTTGCCGAAGTCGCGGGCCGGGATGATCCGCTGGCGGATGCTGCGCATGTACACGTTGAACATTTTGTCGAAGCCCACGATCAGCAGGAACCCCACAACGTAAACCTCGGAACATGCGCTGGTGGCGGTGATAAACGCGCCCAGCAACAAGGCAATGTAGGACATCGAACCGAGTAGTTTCAGCGACAGGCTGACCCGGGCGAGGAGGTACAAAATAGCGATCGTCAACAACGCACCGGTCGCTTGCAGGCCTGCGTAGAAGTCCTTGGTTTCGCCGAATGAGCCAATCACCATCGCTGCCGAACTGGCCAGAGTGACACCCACGATCAGGTTGACCCCGACGGCCAGCACGATGATTTTCTTCAACTCCGCCAGCCGGAAGATGTGCCCAAAGGCAACTTTTAGTGGCTGCGTCCAGCGCCCCGGGTGCTGCTCAAAGCGTTGGAGGGTGACCTCGCTTTTGTATTGCCAGACTCGCATCGTCAGATCCGCTGCGACGAAAACCAGCGCAACACCTAGAACCACGCCCCACCAAGGGATCACTTCCAGCGCCAGCGCCGCCAACACGGGGCCGAGCACTAGCCCGGTCTGGTCGGCGATCTGGGAGTACGAGAGCGTCTTGCCATAGTGATAATCCGGGAAAATATGAGGCATCACCACCTCCCTGGCCATGATGCCCTGGGTAGTCAGAATGCCGCAGACCGCCGACAGCAGGATCAACCAGTAAATCCCGCCGAATGCTCCATACAGAGCCATCGCGACCAGGCAAATCACAGCCCTGTAGAGCTGGCTGATCTGCAGCAACCGAATGGGTGGGTACTTATCGCAAAGCACCCCGCATACAGGGAATGCAAGAAAGCGCGGCAGGGTTTCGGCAAAGAACGCCAGACCCGCCAGGGACGCGCTTTGCGTGGTCTGAAAAACGACCAGCGGCACCAGAAACAGCAGAACCTGATCCGCGAGACGGGAGAAAAAAAGGGATAGGAAAAACGCCAGATAATCCGTGCGCATTGAGACTCCGTGTCAGGTGCCGTGGGGCGGCGACGATGCTTGTCCGGACAGTCTGCCGCGCAGCTGTGCGCCAGCGCAAGGAGGCGAAATGCATCACAGCGCTTGCTCCCCGTCTTGGCCGTCTCAGCCCGCTGCGATACCATCCAGTCCCCAACGAACTCCGACCAGGACGACGCGATGAACCGAGTGTTGTACCCAGGCACCTTTGACCCGATCACCAAGGGTCACGGCGATCTGGTCGAGCGCGCCTCGCGCCTGTTCGATCAAGTAGTGATCGCCGTTGCCGCAAGCCCCAAGAAAAACCCACTGTTCCCGCTGGAGCAACGTGTGGCGCTCGCCCGCGAAGCGACCAAACACTTGCCCAATGTCGAGGTGGTCGGCTTTTCGACGCTGCTGGCGCACTTCGCCCAGGAGCAAAACGCCAACATTCTGCTGCGTGGCTTGAGGGCGGTTTCGGATTTCGAGTACGAATTCCAGCTGGCCAACATGAACAAGCAATTGGCCCCGGACGTCGAAAGTCTTTTTCTCACGCCGTCCGAACGCTACTCGTTCATTTCATCTACGCTGGTCAGGGAAATCGCAGCACTGGGCGGGGATATCACCAAGTTCGTACATCCTGCCGTGGCCCAGGCGCTGAGCGAACGCTTCAAAGGCTGAGGCCTTGCGTCGAGTCATGGTGCATACCGAGCGCTAATGCGGCACAATTCGCCGCATTCGTTTTGATATGCCCCGGTGTCGACCGAGGCAGGAGTATCCATGTCCCTGATCATCACCGACGATTGCATCAATTGCGACGTCTGCGAACCCGAGTGCCCGAACGAAGCGATTTCACAGGGCGAAGATATCTACGTGATCAACCCCAACCTGTGCACCGAGTGCGTAGGTCACTATGACGAACCACAGTGCCAGCAAGTCTGCCCTGTGGATTGCATCCCGCTGGATGAAAACCACGTGGAAAGCAAAGACCAGCTCATGGCCAAGTACAACTTGATTACCAGCAAGGCATAACCCGGACGCATTCCCTGTCGGCATACGTGCTTTCGCCGAAGACACTGGCCTAAACCGCCTGTTGATTGAGCGAGAGACGCATGATTTCAATGCTGGAACGGATACCTGCTTTGTCAGGCGCAGCGGTTTTGCTGTGCGTTTTTTCGGCTCACGCCAGCCCTGATCGTCCAGATCAGGCCGCCATCGCCAGCCCGCACCCTATCGCAACGGCCGCTGGCCAGGAAATCCTGGTCGACGGCGGCAATGCGTTCGATGCGGCTATCGCCATCAGCGCCACACTGGCTGTCGTCGAGCCTTATGGTTCAGGGCTCGGCGGTGGCGGGTTTTTCTTGCTGCGTCAATCGGGTGAGCCCGTCCAGTATCAATTTCTGGATGCTCGCGAAAAAGCCCCGCTCAAGTCCAAACCAAAGATGTTTCATCGCAAGGGGATCGTGCAGCCGGACCTTTCCCTGAATGGCCCTCTGGCGGCCGCTATTCCAGGCCTGCCCGCCGCGCTGGTCGAGCTTGCCGAACGCTACGGTCGCTTACCGCTTTCGATTTCACTGGCCCCGGCGATCCGTGTGGCTTATCGCGGCTTCAAGGTGGACAGCGTTTATCGAGAGCGCGCCAATTGGCGATTGTTTGCACTGCGCAATAACAAGGAAAGCGCGCGTCTGTTCCTGCGTAACAACGAGGTGCCGAATCTGGGCGAGGTCATCACCCAACCGGAGCTGGCGCAGACCCTTGAGCGCCTCGGTGATAAAGGCCGGGCAGGATTTTACAGCGGGTTGGTGGCTCAGGCGCTGGTCAGCGGGGTGCGACGCGCCGGCGGCATCTGGAACTACCACGACTTCGAAGAGTACGAGGTTGTCACTCGTGCGCCCCTGCGTTTTCAGATGGCCGATCAACGCGAACTGATCAGCGCACCTCCGCCCTCCGCCGGTGGAATTGCACTGGCGCAAAGCCTGTCCATGCTGCAGCAATTGCCGTGGCGTGAGTCGCAAAACATCCAGCGTGCTCACTATGTCATCGAGGCGCTGCGCCGCGCGTACCGTGACCGCGTGCTGCTGGGTGATCCGGACTTCGTGCCCAACCCGGTGGCTCAGGTCCTCGCCACCGATTATCTACTGCAATTGACCACCAGTATCGACCCGCACCGTGCCACGCCCAATAACATACTGCCGCCAGCGCCCCGCTGGCGTGAAGGCGAGAACACCAGCCATTTCGCCGTCCTTGATACGGAGGGCAATGCGGTGACCGCAACACTTTCGCTCAACCTGCCGTTTGGATCGGCCTTCACCGTGCCCGGCACGGGGGTCATTTTGAACGATGAAATGGACGATTTCGCCATTGATCCCAAAGGCCAGGGCGGCGCAGCGTTCACCAGTATTCACCCCAATGCCCTCGAGCCCGGCAAACGACCTCTGTCGAGCATGAGCCCAAGCTTCATCGAAAGTCCTCGCAGCCTTGCGGCATTCGGCACGCCCGGTGGCAGTCGTATTCCCAGCATGGTTTTGCTGTCGATGCTGAAATATCTCGACGATCAACCGATCAGCAGCTGGACCTCAACGCCGCGATATCACCATCAGTACACGCCGGATGTGGTGGAATACGAGCCGGGAACATTTACCGAGCAAGAGCTGATCGACCTGCGTGAGCGCGGCTATGCCCTCAAGGAAACAGCCCGGGATTTCGGCAATCAGCAGGTGCTGATGTGGCACAAAAACAACGCCCGGGTCGAAGCGGCCAGTGACCCTCGCGGCATCGGCGTCTCAACCACTTTCAAACCCGATGCTGCGCTGAAGATGATGCGCAGCTGCGCTGATCAGTCCTGTTTGCCGTAACCATCACCCGTGCAGCCAAGGCAGCGGACGAAAGCTGCTTTGCCCGGATCGACAACCAGCGCCTTGCCGGTGCGACCGATGTTGCCTCCAGCGGCAGTAAAGGGCAGTGCAACCACGAACAGACCGGCGCCGATCACGGTTGCAACGATCAGGATCGGACGAGCAATGAGAAGGTCACCGATCATTGCGTAAGCGGGTGGATTCTGGATTTCGTAGACAGGATCGCCACTGCCGGCCCCGTCGATCTGGGCCAGCGCGGGCGTCATTTGCAGGCCGAAAAGCAGCGCCAGCGTGGCAGCAAGAATGCGAAACGGGCTCATGGCGTGGTCCTTCAGGCTAAAGCGAAATGGTGCTGTTCACTATAAACAGGGCTTGGGCTTACGCAAGGGGGTGCGTGCCCCGATCACGGCACGCACTCCGTAGGAGGCCTCGTAAAAGCCGCGGTGAAACCGCTACGATCAGCCACAACCTCCGCAAAGGCCGGCGCTTACTTCTGGCACTTGGGGCAGTAAACACTGGCCCGCTGGCCCAACTTTGCCTCGCGTAGCGTGGTCCCGCATACTTTGCACGGCTGTCCGCCACGCCCATAGGCGAACAGCTCCTGCTGAAAGTATCCGGGCTGACCGTCACCGCCGATGAAATCGCGCAGCGTCGTGCCGCCACGTTCGATGGCCGCTGCCAGGATTCGCTTGATTTCGATCGCCAGCTTTATATAGCGCACCTTTGCGACGCTTCCGGCGGCGCGACGCGGATCAATGCCCGCGGCGAACAGCGCCTCGGTCGCATAGATATTGCCGACACCGACAACGATTGCGTTGTCCATGATGAATGGCTTGACCGCCATGGCCCGGCCACGCGACAGCTCGAACAGGCGCAGGCCGTCAAAGACTTCCGTCAGTGGTTCCGGGCCCAACCGCGCCAGCAGCTCGTGATTGAGCGGATCGAGACTCCACAGCATCGCACCGAACCGGCGAGGGTCGGTATAGCGCAGGGCCATGCCGGACTCCAGCTCGATGTCTACGTGCTCATGCTTGAGTGGCGGCAGGCCGGCATCGACCAGCCGCAAGTTGCCGGACATGCCCAGGTGAGCGATCAAGGTGCCCACTTCAGCCTGGATCAGCAGGTATTTGGCGCGCCTTTCGACAGCCACGATCTTTTGCCCTGACAGGCGCACGTCGAGGTCTTCAGGGATCGGCCAGCGCAGACGGCGATCACGCACGATCACTCGGCTCACGCGCTGGCCTACCAAATGGGGCGCAATGCCCCGACGGGTTGTTTCGACTTCAGGTAATTCAGGCATGCGGCAGCTCGATGTAGGGTCAGGCGCAGACGCGCGGCGTCAGTGTGCGCTCAGCTCGCGGATACTTTCCTTGAGGTATTCGAAGTCATAGTCGGACAAGCCGACGTAGTCCAGAATCAGATGCCCAATGCTGTCCCACTCATGGTCGACAGGATGGTTGCCGAGCACCTGATGGGACTGGCACACGTGTTCGGCCATCTTGAGAACCGCCAGCAGGTTCTTCAGTGGCGCGTTTCGACCCGAGTCGTCCTGAAAAATCGCCAGCGCATTATGGTGGTTGGCGATCGCGTTACTGACATGTTCCGGCAATCGCCAGGATTTGGCAGTGAAGTACCCGACGACGGCATGATTGGTATTGAGCAAACGGTTTTCGGTGTCGACCACGCGGCACTCGGCCGTTGCGTTGGCATAGGCTTCTTCCAGCACGCTCATGTAATCAGGAAAGCGCTTGATCATCAGCGGCACGCCGCAGTCATGAAACAGCCCCAACGCGTAGGACTCATCGACCGTCTGTGAACCGATGCGTTTGGCCAGCGTCAGGCTGGTCATCGCGACGTCCTGGGCCGTGTCCCAGAAGCGGTTGAGCACGACGATGGTTTCGTCGCTCATTTCGCCCTTGATTGACTGGGCGTTGATCAGGTTGATAACCGAGCGACTGCCAAGCAGGTTCACTGCGCGCTGGATGGAGGCGATCTTGTTGCTCAGGCCGTAATGGGGAGAGTTGACGAGTTTCAGCAGCGCGCCGGAGAGCCCGGGATCCTGGGAGATCAGTCGTGCGATTTCACCCAGGTCGGGGTCGGGCATGTACTGCTCCATCTGCAAATCCACCATGATTTGCGGCTGGGGCGGCACGCTGATGCCTTGTAACGCCTGCTGGATCTGCTCGGACGTAAGCTCTTGGGACATAAGTTCACACTCAGGGTCAGGGCACGATTCTAACCCCTTGCGCCCATGCTTCGACAACCGGGCAAGGATTCAGCGGATCCGACGGACAGCCAGACGGTCATCGAGCCGAGTGCGCCCGGCAGCAGCTTCACGCGCTATACTCCCGCTCTTTTTTCCGGAGCGACGTCATGTCCCTGCCTAGCTTGCGCCTCAAGCCCAACGCCGATCGCCGCCTGCGTGCCGGTCATTTGTGGGTCTACAGCAACGAAATCGACGTAGCTGCCACTCCACTCAACGGCTTCGCTCCGGGCACCCAAGCCATTTTGGAAACCGCCGGTGGCAAGCCTTTGGGCATCGTCGCCATGAGCCCGCAGAACCTGATTTGCGCACGCTTGCTGTCCCGCGACATCAAGTTGCCACTCGACAAGTCGTTGCTCGTTCATCGCCTGAACGTGTGCCTGTCGTTGCGCGAGCGTCTGTTCGACAAGCCGTTCTACCGCCTGGTTTACGGCGACTCGGACCTGCTGCCGGGTCTGGTTGTTGATCGTTTCGGCGACATTCTGGTCGTGCAACTGGCGTCAGCCACCATGGAACAGCACAAGGACGACGTGCTCGCCGCCCTGATTCAGGTGACCAAGCCGAGCGGCATCCTGCTCAAGAACGACTCCGCTGCACGGGACGCTGAAGGCCTGAACCGTTACGTTGAAACCGCGTTTGGCGTGGTGCCGGAATGGGTTGCGCTGGAAGAGAATGGCGTGAAGTTCGAAGCGCCGGTGATGGAGGGTCAGAAGACTGGCTGGTTCTACGATCACCGCATGAACCGTGCGCGTCTGGCGCCGTATGCCAAGGGCAAGCGGGTGCTGGACCTGTTCAGTTACATTGGCGGCTGGGGCATCCAGGCCGGTGCGTTCGGCGCCAGCGAAGTCTTCTGCGTCGATGCGTCAGCGTTTGCACTGGACGGTGTGGAGCGTAATGCGGCGCTCAACGGCTTCGCAGAGAAAGTCACCTGCATCGAAGGTGATGTCTTTGAAGCGCTCAAGGAACTGAAAGCAGCTGAAGAGCGGTTCGACGTGATCATCGCCGACCCGCCCGCGTTCATCAAACGCAAGAAGGACATGAAGAATGGCGAGGGCGCCTACCGCCGCTTGAACGAGCAAGCCATGCGCCTGCTCAGCAAAGACGGCATTCTGGTCAGCGCATCCTGCTCAATGCACCTGCCGGAAGACGACCTGCAGAACATCCTCCTCACCAGCGCCCGTCATCTGGACCGCAACATCCAGCTGCTCGAGCGCGGCGGCCAAGGCCCGGACCACCCGGTGCATCCTGCTATCCCTGAGACGCGCTACATCAAAAGCATCACCTGCCGGTTGCTGCCTAACAGTTGATGTATTGCCTGGCCTGACGCCTTCGCGGGCAAGCGCGCTCCTACACCGGACCGCGCAAGCCCGTCCGGGTTGTAGGCGATCTCGCTATTGCAACCGGCGTAATGCCGCGACGTCAGGCGCACCCGGGGGTTGCTTTGGCCTGTGTTGGTCCGCTGGACCCGTCGGCTGCGTCGACCTACATTGGCCAGTTGAACCCATTGGCCGCGTCGGCCACGTTGGGGCGTTGAACGGTTGAGCGTTGAGCGTTAAGCGTTGGCGTTGGCGTTGGCGTTGGCGTTGGCGTTGGGCGTTGGGCGTTGACGATGATATTGGCACGTCACGCGGTCCACTGTAGGAGCGCGCTTGCCCGCGAAAATTCTCGAAAGCCACCGCTGCCCCCAATCAGACCGAGAGCCGACCGCTGCCACTTCTCACCATTCCCTCCCGCCCTCACAGGTGTAGAATCAGCGCTATTCATCGCCAGTCATCCCCGGCGGGTTTATGAGCTCAGGCTGGGCGTACGGTGATCCCGTGTCGTTCGGTTTCTTCGCTGCATCCGGTCACTGCCTCTTGCACACGACGTCACTAGAAGCTCACTCCCTTCCTTACTAGCCGATTAGCCGGAGTGCTCCAATGCCTGATTACCGTTCGAAAACGTCCACCCACGGCCGCAATATGGCCGGCGCGCGCGCCTTGTGGCGTGCCACGGGCATGAAGGACGAAGATTTCAAAAAACCGATCATCGCCATCGCCAACTCGTTTACCCAGTTCGTGCCAGGCCACGTCCACCTCAAGGACCTCGGCCAACTGGTCGCGCGCGAGATCGAACGAGCTGGCGGCGTGGCCAAGGAATTCAACACCATTGCCGTGGATGACGGCATCGCCATGGGCCATGACGGCATGCTGTATTCGCTGCCCAGCCGCGAGATCATTGCCGACTCGGTCGAGTACATGGTCAATGCCCACTGTGCCGACGCCATTGTCTGTATCTCCAACTGCGACAAGATCACCCCCGGTATGTTGATGGCTGCGTTGCGCCTGAACATCCCGGTGATCTTCGTTTCCGGTGGCCCGATGGAAGCCGGCAAGACCAAGCTCGCCAGCCATGGTCTGGACCTGGTCGACGCCATGGTCATCGCTGCGGACTCCACCGCCTCGGACGAGAAAGTCGCCGAATACGAGCGCAGTGCATGCCCGACATGTGGCTCGTGCTCGGGGATGTTTACCGCCAACTCGATGAACTGCCTCACCGAAGCCCTGGGCCTTGCACTGCCAGGCAACGGTTCCACGCTGGCGACCCACTCTGACCGCGAGCAGCTGTTCCTGCAGGCCGGCCGCACCATCGTAGACCTGTGCAAAACCTACTACCGCGACAACGACGACTCGGTTCTGCCGCGCAATATCGCCAACTTCAAGGCGTTCGAAAACGCGATGACCCTCGACATCGCCATGGGCGGTTCGACCAACACCATCCTGCACTTGCTGGCTGCCGCCCAGGAAGCCGAGATCCCGTTCGACTTGCGCGACATCGACCGCCTGTCACGCCGCGTACCGCAACTGTGCAAAGTCGCGCCGAACATCCAGAAGTACCACATGGAAGACGTTCACCGCGCCGGCGGTATCTTCAGCATTCTGGGCTCGCTGGCCCGTGGCGGTTTGCTGCACACGGATTTGCCGACCGTGCACAGCAAGTCGATGGAAGAAGCCATCGCCAAGTGGGACATCACCCAGACGGACGACGAAGCGGTTCACCACTTCTTCAAGGCTGGCCCTGCAGGTATCCCGACGCAAACGGCCTTTAGTCAGTCGACCCGCTGGGAAACGCTGGACGACGATCGCGAGAACGGCTGCATCCGCAGTGTCGAGCATGCTTACTCACAGGAAGGCGGCCTGGCCGTGTTGTACGGCAACATCGCACTCGACGGCTGCGTGGTGAAAACCGCCGGCGTCGACGAGTCGATTCACGTGTTCGAAGGCAACGCCAAGATTTTCGAAAGTCAGGACAGCGCCGTGCGCGGCATTCTGGCTGACGAAGTGAAGGCCGGCGACATCGTGATCATTCGTTACGAAGGCCCGAAAGGCGGCCCGGGGATGCAGGAAATGCTGTACCCGACGTCTTACCTGAAGTCCAAAGGCCTGGGCAAAGCGTGCGCGCTGCTGACCGATGGGCGCTTCTCGGGCGGGACCTCTGGCCTTTCCATTGGCCACGCCTCTCCTGAAGCAGCGGCGGGCGGTGCAATCGGTCTGGTTCGTGACGGCGACAAGGTGCTGATCGACATTCCCAATCGCTCGATCAACCTGATGATCGACGACGCGGAAATGGCTGAACGTCGCGCCGAGCAGGAAAAGAAAGGCTGGAAGCCGGTTGAGTCACGCCCTCGCAAAGTGACCACCGCCCTCAAGGCCTATGCCCTGTTGGCCACCAGCGCCGACAAGGGAGCGGTGCGTGACAAGGCGATGCTCGACAAGCTGATGCCGTAAGCATCCTTGCGTAGCTGAAAACACCCCGCATGCCGGGGTGTTTTTTTGTCCCGATTTCGTCGGGCTGCGCACCAGATGAGCGTATTTATGAGCCGATGGCTACCGTGATCGCACTCAGCAGAAGGCAGAGACTGGCGACCAACGTCAAACGCAAACGCATGGGTAAATACCAGGCGGGCAACGTCGCGGCTTTCACCAGGCGCCGATCCTGCCAGTAGTGCGCGACGAAGCCCAAAATCAACAGCAGAAGCCCCAAAGGCGCCGGCAAGAGCAAAGCGGGCCAGGCGATCAGGGCCGGTATCACGCTCCAGATAAACCGCTCGCGACACTGATCCGCATGCAGGTCCTGAAGGGTCATGGCGAACCCCCAATGCAGTGCGCCCACAAAGCTCAGGATCACGGCGCCGTAAGCGACCAGCGCTTGCGTCAGGAAAGGCCGATATTGGGCTGAAAACAGGATCAGCAACAGCAGGCCAACGAACGGCAGCAGACCACCGTAGCCCAGCAGGGCGACGTACCTTGGCGGCGAAGACAGCGACGACGCTTTCATTTGAGTCCCTTTCAGTCATTTACGTGAAAGACTATGGCTCAAAAGCGCATTCCTGTTTAGCTTCTCTTCGCTCGGCCGGAAAAAGGGCCACATCCTGTAACCCACTGATCAAGGCCTGATCCATAGCCGCTGAGACCGCCCTCATGAATACGTTGATCTACTGGTTCCGTCAGGACCTCAGGCTTGCCGACAATCCTGCCTTCAGCCATGCATGTGAGCTTGCCACCACGCTCCTGCCGGTTTACTGCACACCCGTGGCAACTACAACGCCATGGGCATTCGAGCGTATCGGTGCCCACCGCCAGTATTTCGAGCAGACTGCGGTCAGCGCACTGGCCGGGCAGTTGAGCGCACGGGGCAGCGCGCTGATGCAGATCGAGGGCGAGTCCGTTGCAGGCATTGTCGCGCTCGCCCACGACTTGGGTATCGATACGATCATTTGCGAACACATCGCAGCGCCGGAAGAGGATGCACAGGTGCAAGCCCTCCGCGCGGCAGGACTGACCGTGGAAGATCACTGGCAGTCGACACTGTTTACGCTGGATGAACTCCCGATGGCGGTCGAGGAGCTGCCTGACGTATTCAGCAGCTTTCGACGTCTTGTGGAAAAAGCTCACGCCTCGCCGCGCACTGTCATACCGGCCCCGACCACTATTCCAGCGCTGCCCAATGGCGTGAGCATTGACTCGACCACGCTGCAACCGCCTGCGCCTCTGGACTCACGCTCGGCATTTCCTTATCAGAACCAGGCGTTTCACGGCGGCGAGCACGCGGCCATCGAGCACCTGCAGCAGTATTTCAGCCGGGGGCTGGCGAACAGCTACAAAGCCACGCGCAACACCTTGAGCGCTGTGGACGACTCCACCAAGTTTTCGCCCTGGCTTGCGCGTGGTTCGCTTTCAGCGCCGCAGATCGATCAGGCATTGAAGGCTTTCGAGGCCGAACACGGCGCCAACGACAGCACGTACTGGATCTATTTCGAGTTGTTGTGGCGTGATTACTTTCGCTTGCTGCACCTGAAATACGGTCGCCTGCTGTACCGCGCCAGCGGCCTGAAGGGCAGCAGCGAACCGGGCCACAACCCACAGGGGTTTGCGCGCTGGTGTCGGGGTGAGACCGGAGAGGCGTTGATTGACGCCGGTATGCGGGAATTAGCGGCGACCGGGTACCTGTCCAACCGAATGCGCCAGATCGTCGCCAGTTACCTGATTTTCGACCTGAAGGGCGACTGGCGCGCCGGGGCCGCGTGGTTCGAGGCGCAGCTGGTCGATTACGACGTCTACAGCAATCAGGGCAACTGGCTGTACATCGCTGGCTACGGAACCGACCCCAGGGGCGGTCGACGCTTCAATACCGCGAAACAGGCCGCCGAACATGATACCGACGGTGCGTATCGCACGTTATGGGCCTGACCCTGCGCGGCACGGCAACCCCCGTGCCGCGTGATGGGACGGCTTACTGAATCTCTTCCGGTTTGACGATCACCCAGTTTTTGTCTGCCGTTACCGGCAGGCCCTCTTTGGCCTGAGCCTCGGCGTTGGTTTTCATCATGCCGCTGAGCTGGGTCATGTACTTGTCCTTGCGATTGACCCACAGGTGAACGCCGCCCTTGCTGACGTCGACACTGTGAAAAAGCATATAGCCATCGCTGGAAGGTGTATCGCCGCCCACCAGAACCGGTTTTTTCCACTGATCGATATAGGTGAGAATCGCGGCCTGCTTGCCTGCCATCCAGGTCGCCGGCGTCCACAGGTAAGGCGTCAGCTCAAGCCCGAGGTTGGCTTTCTCATCGTATTTGCCCGCAGTGATCTGCTTGCGTGCAGTGGTCAGCTCACCCGTCTGACGGTTCTTCAGCAGCGTGGTCACACCGATGACGTTCTGCGGCTTCACGTTGTAGCCGTACTTGGGATCGGCGGCGACCATGCGCACCAGTTCCTCCGACGCCGCCGTCATCACATACACCTCGATGCCGTTCTCCATCAGCTTGTTGTACAGCTCGGCCTGGCCGGTGAAGACCTTGGGCGGCTGCACTTCGATGGTCTTGACCACGTCGCCTTCGTAATACGTGCTCGGCACCGGCTTGCCCGATGCCATCAACTCGTCGACATACCCTTTGAGCTCCTGGAGGGTAAAGCCGGAGAACACCTGCGCAACCCATGGGTAACAGACCATGTCGTCGATTTCACAGAGCCGGTAGTAGTAGCTGAACAGGCTTTCCTTATGGTCAGCGGTGTCCTTGAACGGGATGAGCTTGAGAGAGGGATCGAGCGAATCGCGGGTGATCAGCCCTTTGTTTTCCATGAACGGCAGCAGAGACTCTTCCAGGTCGTAGCGGTAGCTGGTGTTGTCCATGTCGAAAACGGCGAAGTTACCTTTGTTGGCATTGGCCGCAATCATCGCGTTGAGCTGCTTGGCCGCAGGCGCGGGCCAGTGGGTCAGCTCGGTGGCAGACACTTGAGTGGCACAGCACAGATAAATCGCAGCGGCCAGCAATGTTGGCGCAAGTTTCATAGTAGGTCCGCTCCCCGGTTGTTGGTTCGAAGAAGGACCGTAGCAAAAAGCCGTTACAAGTTTGATGCGTCAGCGACCGCGTCCGTTCCGAGGGCGTCACTGGAATCGCCATTCGCGCCAGATGACGTAAAAACGACGTTTTTGTGACAGGGCTGACCATTTGCACATCGGTAGGAGCCGGCTTGCTGGCGAACCCGCCGTTTCAGGCAACTTGATGGATGGCAGATTCCACGCATTCGCGGGCAAGCGCGCTCCTACAGTTGACCGCGTTCCTCTGTAGGAGTGAGCTTGCTTGCGATAGCGATCGCGATATCAGATTCGCTCCCAAACCTCGAAACTGTAGGCAGGCTTATCGGCGAGCGCAGGGTTCTCTGTGTTCGACACCAGCGTCCACTGCCCCTCGTCAAACTCCGGAAACCACGCATCGCCTTCGGGACTCAGCGCCACGCGGGTGAGGTACAGGCGGTCAGCGCGCTCGAGGGCTTGGCCATAAAGTTGTGCGCCGCCGATCAGCATCACTTCGCTGACCCCTTGCTGGCGCGCCCACTCCTCAGCGCGATGCACTGCCGCGTCCAGAGAGGTAAAGACTTCGGCGCCTTCAAGCTGCAAATCCTGCTGGCGTGTGACCACCAGATTCAACCGGCCCGGCAACGGACGGCCCAGGGAATCCCAGGTCTTGCGACCCATGATGATCGGCTTGCCGAGGGTGGTTGCTTTGAAATACTTGAAGTCCCCTGGCAAGTGCCAAGGCATGGAATTGTCGATGCCGATGACCCGGTTTTCAGCGAGTGCGGCGATCAGGCTCAGAGGGAGATGTTTTTTCATGCCGGCGAGGATATCAGACCACCCTGCCCCAGCACATTCGCTTGCCGCGCGGTCCAAGGACCAAACCCGCTCGCTGCCCGACGGCAGCCACACCGGTTATGCTGACCTACGATTTTACCGACGAGACGCCGCGTGACTGCACTGACTCCCCTTGACGAACTCTGGCTGACCGAAGCCGTACGCCTGCGCGAAGAACACGCGGGCGTGCTCGACGATGAAGAAGCCAACCGCCGTGCGCGTGCAAGCGGCGGCGACCTGCAAACCCGGATCAAACACCGTGCCCTGTGGCTTGCCGAACGTGACGGCATGCGCAAGGCACTGCATCACTGGAAACAAGGCGCGCGCCTGGCGTTGATCGGGCTGGCGGTGTTCGCGGTGTTCAGCGGCGCCGGACTGGCTTTCGCCGCATTGGGCGACGGACAGGCGCCCGTCAATGTGTTCTGGGCCTTAGGCAGTTTGCTCGGCCTCAATCTGATCTTGCTGATGAGCTGGATAAGCGGCGTGCTTTTCGCCGGCAAAAGCACGGCCGGCCTTGGTCGACTCTGGCTGTGGCTCAGCGAGAAGCTGGCGCGCGATGCACAGGCGGCACAACTGGCCCCCGCGCTGATTCTGCTGTTGCAGCGCAAGCGCCTGAATCGCTGGTTGTTGGGCACGTGCGTCAATGGTCTCTGGCTGCTGGCCTTGCTCAGCGCTTTGACGATCATGGTTTTACTGATGGCCACCCGGCGCTACGGCTTCGTCTGGGAAACCACCATTCTAGGCAGTGACACTTTTGTCAGCCTGACCCGAGGCCTGGGAGCGATTCCTTCGTTGCTGGGCTTCAGCGTGCCGACCGAGGCCATGATTCGCGCCAGCGGCGACAGTGCGCTGTCTATCGAAAACGCGCGTCAGGCATGGGCAGGATGGTTGGTCGGCGTGCTCATGGTTTTCGGCATCCTGCCGCGCCTGATCCTGACCGTGCTGTGCTATGTGCGTTGGCATGTCGGCTGCCGTGCATTGGCCCTTGATCTGAACCACCCCGGCTATGTCGAGTTACGCGAGCGTCTGATGCCAAGCAGCGAACGGCTGGGCATCAATGATGCTGCCCCGGCGCAGCTTCACGCGGTGCAGACCGGTCCGGCGGCAAGTCAGAGTCAAGGCGCGCTGCTGCTCGCCATCGAACTGGATAATCAACAGCCCTGGCCGCCCGCGCTTCCTGAAAACGTGACCGACGCTGGCGTTCTCGACTCGCGCGAATCGCGGCGCACGCTGCTCGACCAGCTGACACGCTTCCCGCCTGCCCGCCTTGTCATCGCGTGCGACCCGCGTCGCTCCCCGGACCGCGGCAGCCTGGCATTGATCGCAGAGTTGGCGCGTTGCGCGACAGCGACGCGCATCTGGCTACTGCCTGCGCCCGCGGGACAAATACTGGACGCCGACCGAGTGGATGACTGGCACAGTGGGTTGCAGCAGCTCGAACTGAACTGGACCGACAGCGCGCCATTGACCTGGCTGGAGAGCGGACATGACTGACAAGGACACTGTTCGCCCCCTGAAACTGGCCGTGGTCGGCCATACCAACGTCGGCAAGACTTCACTGCTGCGCACGCTGACACGCGATGTCGGCTTTGGTGAAGTCTCCCACCGCCCGAGCACCACGCGACACGTTGAAGGCGCACGCTTGTCGGTTGACGGCGAGGCACTGCTGGAGCTGTACGATACGCCAGGGCTTGAGGACGCCATCGCTCTGCTCGATTACCTTGAACGCCTGGACAGGCCCGGCGAACGGCTCGACGGTCCGGCGCGGCTTGGGCGCTTTCTTGAGGGGAGCGAAGCGCGCCAGCGTTTTGAGCAGGAAGCAAAAGTGCTTCGCCAGTTGCTCGCGTCGGACGCTGGGTTGTACGTCATCGACGCGCGCGAGCCGGTGTTGGCCAAGTATCGCGACGAACTGGCCGTACTCGCCAGCTGCGGCAAGCCTCTGCTGCCGGTGCTTAACTTCGTCACCAGCCCGCAACAGCGCGAACCGGACTGGCGGGAAGCCCTGGCTCGTCTGGGCCTGCACGCATTGGTGCGGTTCGACAGCGTTGCGCCACCGGAAGACGGCGAGCGCCGTTTGTATGAAAGCCTTGCTCTGTTGCTGGAAACCTCACGGGGGCGGCTTGAGCGTCTTATTGCCGTTCAGCAGGCCCAGCGTGAAGCCCGGCGGCTGAGCGCGGCAAGGCTGATCGCCGAGCTGTTGCTGGACTGCGCCGCCTGTCGCAGAAGCGTCACCACCGAGAATGGCCTGGTCGAGGCCGCCATTGCTGATCTGCGCAAAGCCGTGCGGCAGCGGGAGCAGCGTTGCGTCGAGTCGCTGCTCAAGCTTTACGGGTTTCGTCGTGAAGACGCCTCAGCCAGCGACCTGCCACTGCTGGATGGGCGCTGGGGCGACGACCTGTTCAACCCTGAAACCCTTAAGCTGCTCGGCGTTCGAGTGGGCGGCGGCATTGCTGCGGGGGCGGCGGCTGGCGCAGGCGTTGACCTGCTGGTCGGCGGCATCACCTTGGGCGCAGCGGCATTGGTCGGCGCAATTGCCGGCGGCGCCCTGCAAACGGCGCGCAGCTATGGCGGCCGGCTGATGGGCAAACTCAAGGGCCAACGCGAACTGACCGTTGACGACGCAGTGCTGAGATTACTGGCTCTGCGCCAGCGGCTGCTGCTGCAAGCGCTCGAAGTGCGTGGGCATGCCGCCATGGAGAGCATCAAGCTGACCGCTCCACAGGACAAGACCTGGCGCGAAGGCAAACTGCCGGAGGCGCTGCATAAAGCCAGGGCACACCCGCAATGGTCATCCTTGAACCCGGGCGCAAAGCTCAACCAGACGGAGCGTCAGGAGCAAATCGAGGCGCTGGCAAACACCGTGCTCATCTGAACAAACGTCATCACAGATCGCCCAAGTAACAGCCGACAGTCGCATCGCTTGTTTTTGCGGTAGGGGAAACGCGCGCGGACCGGTATGATCGCGCGCCCGATACACCCGGAAGCACAGACCCATGAAACCCACCTTGATCGCCGCTGCAGAACTCGACCGCATCGAGACCTGGCAGAAATACTCCAGCTACATGTGCGGAGGCTGCATCTCCAGTTGCTGCACGCTGCCGGTTGAAGTGAAGATCAAGGACCTGATCCGCATTGGCATCGTTGACGAGTTCGAGCAGGGGGACAATCCCAAGAACATCGCCAAGCGCCTGCAGAAGGAAGGGGTCGTCGAGCGCTTCAATCAGAAGTCCGGGATTTTTACCTTGCAGCGCATGAGCAACAACGACTGCCTGTATCTGGACCGTAAAAGCCGCCTGTGCACCATCTACGACAAGCGCCCTGACACTTGCCGCAACCACCCGAAAATCGGCCCACGCCCTGGTTACTGCGCGTACAAGCCGAAGGAAGTCGTGCGCGAGAGCACAGGTACTCTGAACTCAAACTCCGGCCGGGTGCCGTTGAAGTTCTAAGACCCCTGCAGAGTTCGCGTACGCCTTCCCGGCTGAAGCCGGTCCTACCAAAGGCGCGTGGACCTCAGTGGGACCGGCTTTAGCCGGGAAGGGGCCGGATTGAGGGACATCGCCCTCACAGCATCGACACCGGCCGAAGCAAAACTCAGACAAACAAAAACGCCCCCGGCCTTACGACCGGGGGCGTTTTCGTTCAGCCGGGGCTAGTTACGCCTTGGCTTTCTTGGCAGCGCGGGTACGCTCGCCTTCGTCCAGAATCTTCTTGCGAAGACGGATCGACTTAGGCGTCACTTCACACAGCTCGTCGTCCTGGATGAATTCCAGAGCCTGTTCCAGGGTGAAGCGAACAGGTGGAACCAGAGCGATGGTCTCGTCTTTACCCGAAGCACGCATGTTGTCGAGCTTCTTGCCTTTGGTTGGGTTCACGCCCATGTCGTTGTCGCGGCTGTTGAGGCCGACGATCTGACCGTTGTAGATCTCCTGACCGTGCTCGACGAACAGCTTGCCGCGCGCCTGCAGGGTTTCCAGGGAGTAGGTCAGTGCCTTGCCGGTTTCAACCGAAACCAGAACGCCGTTCTGACGGCCAGACATGTCACCGGACTTCATGGTGTCGTAACGATCGAAGATCGAAGTCAGGATGCCAGCACCGTTGGTCAGGGTCAGGAACTGGTTACGGAAACCGATCAGACCGCGAGCAGGGATGTTGTACTCCAAACGAACACGGCCTTTGCCATCCGGCACCATGTTGGTCAGGTCGCCCTTACGCAGGCCCATCTCTTCCATGACCTTGCCCTGGGATTCTTCAGGGGTGTCGATGGTTACGTTTTCAAACGGTTCCTGCTTCACGCCGTCAACCTGACGGATGATGACCTCAGGACGGCCGACGCCCATTTCGAAGCCTTCGCGACGCATGGTTTCGATCAGTACCGACAAGTGCAGCTCACCACGGCCCGAGACCTTGAACTTGTCAGCCGAGTCGCCTTCTTCAACGCGCAGAGCAACGTTGTACAGCAGCTCTTTGTCCAGACGCTCCTTGATGTTACGGGAGGTCACGAACTTGCCTTCTTTACCGCAGAATGGCGAATCGTTGACCTGGAAGGTCATCGAAACGGTTGGCTCGTCAACGGTCAGCGGCTTCATCGCTTCGACCGCGTCCGGGTGGCACAGGGTGTCGGAGATGAACAGCGAATCCATACCGCTGATGCAAACGATGTCGCCAGCGGCTGCTTCTTCGACGTCGATGCGGTGCAGACCGTGGTGACCCATCAGCTTCAGGATACGGCCGTTGCGCTTCTTGCCATCGGCACCGATCGCGACAACCGGGGTGTTCGGCTTGACGCGACCACGGGCGATACGACCAACACCAATGACGCCCAGGAAGCTGTTGTAGTCCAGTGCCGAGATTTGCATCTGGAACGGACCGTCACGGTCAACCTTTGGCGCAGGGACGTTGTCGACGATCGACTGATACAGCGGCGTCATGTCTTCAGCCATGTCGGTGTGATCCAGACCGGCAATGCCGTTCAGGGCCGAGGCGTAGACGACTTTGAAATCCAGCTGCTCTTCGGTAGCACCCAGGTTGTCGAACAGGTCGAAGATCTGGTCCAGAACCCAATCCGGACGAGCGCCTGGACGGTCAACCTTGTTGATGCAGACGATTGGACGCAGGCCGGCTTCAAAAGCCTTCTTGGTCACGAAGCGGGTTTGCGGCATAGGGCCGTCTTGAGCGTCAACCAGCAGCAGAACGGAGTCAACCATCGACATCACGCGCTCTACTTCACCACCGAAGTCGGCGTGGCCAGGGGTGTCAACGATGTTGATGTGGTAGCCATTCCAGTTGATCGCGGTGTTCTTCGCGAGAATGGTAATACCGCGTTCTTTCTCCTGGTCGTTGGAGTCCATCACGCGTTCGTCGTTGAGCTCGTTGCGCTCAAGGGTGCCGGACTGGCGCAGAAGCTTGTCGACGAGGGTAGTTTTACCGTGGTCAACGTGAGCAATGATGGCGATGTTGCGTAGATTTTCGATCACTTGTGTATCTCGATCAGAGGATTCGGTCAGCTGACTAGTGTAGGCAGCTATGAACGGTGGAGCCGGCGAAAGCCGTTACGGCTGACGACTGGTGTCGGGGGGCCGGTGACGCAAGCCACAGGCAAACAGCCCCGGGCACTTAGCTCGGTCGATAAACGCGCACATTGGCATGCCCCTCACTGAGCAGATGATGAGCATGCAGGCGACTCATGACGCCTTTGTCGCAATAGAGCAGGTACTGGCGCGTGTCATCCAGTTCCTTGAAACGGCTGTTCAATGCAAAGAACGGCAGCGTTTGTACTTCGATACCAGCCAGGTCCAGCGGGTGGTCGTCAGCGTCATCCGGGTGGCGGATGTCGATAACCACTTGCCCTGCCAGCGCCTGGCCGACTTCTTCAACCTGAACGTCCTGGCCCAGTTCTTCGATCACACGATCGATCGGCACCAGACGAGCGTTTTCAAGCGCACGCTCAAGCACAGCCATGTCGAACGCTTTTTCTTCGTGTTCAACCCGGTTGCGCTTGGCTGCAGTCTTGGGGTTAACCGAGATCACGCCGCAGTATTCGGGCATATGCCGGGCAAAATCGCCTGTGCCGATCTGGTCGGCCAGGTCAATAATGTCCTGCTTGTGACTGGCAATCAGCGGTCGCAAGACCAGCTTCTCCGTTACGCAGTCGATGACCGACAGATTGGGCAGCGTCTGGCTGGAAACCTGGGAGATCGCCTCACCCGTCACCAGTGCATCAATCTCCAGCCTGTCGGCAATGTTGGTCGCGGCGCGCAACATCATACGCTTCAATACTACGCCCATATGACTGTTATCGACTTTTCCGAGAATTTCTCCCAGAACTTCCTCGAACGGTACGCTGACGAACAGCACGCGCTGGGAGCTGCCGTACTTCTTCCAGATGAAGTGCGCGACTTCCATCACGCCCAGCTCGTGGGCGCGGCCGCCCAGATTGAAGAAGCAGAAATGGCTCATCAAGCCGCGGCGCATGATCTGATAAGCCGCGACGGTGGAGTCGAAACCGCCTGACATGAGGATCAGGGTCTGTTCAAGCGATCCCAGCGGATAACCGCCGATACCGTTGTGCTGGCTGTGGATCACGAACAGGCGCTGGTCACGGATTTCGATCCGGACTTCGACTTCCGGCGCCTTGAGCGAAATGCCTGCCGCGTTGCATTCCCGACGCAGCTTGCTGCCGACGTATTTCTCGACGTCCATGGAGCTGAAGTCGTGGTGACCAGCCCGCTTGCAGCGCACCCCGAATATTTTGCCGGGGATCGCGTCACCGAAGTGCAGCTTGCACTTATCGTAAATGTCCTCCATGTCGCCCAGCGGATGCTGGTCGACTTGCAGGAAATGCGTGATGCCGGGCATGCAGCTCAGACGCTCGGTCATCTCGCGCAAAACTTTGGCATCCTCGACCCTGGTTTCGACCTCAAGGTTGTCCCACACGCCATCCACCACCAACGCCGGGTCCAGATCTCGGAGCACCGTACGGATGTTCTTGGCCAGCTGTTTGATGAAACGCTTACGCACAGGCCGGCTTTTGATAGTGATTTCTGGGAAGACTTTGACGATTAATTTCATGAAAACAGCGCGCTAGGTCCCGGTCGAAAAAGGGGGGCGCGGATTATAGCGGAAATTGCTCAAGGTTTAACCAGTTATCGTATAGCCGGTCATCAGCGCACCAAAACGGAACTGTATACAATCTTTCAGCACCATAACGGTGCGTACTTTTTCATTTATGCGACGCTTAGCGCCCGATATGACGCCAATTTGAGCCTGAAACCCAACACAGGGCACTGGCATGCAAATTGCTCCCTTGTGAGGCAGGTTGCCTTGGTCGAGTATCGCGGCCGGCATCACCAAAATTAAGGGGCCAACCACTACCCAGGCCCTAATCCACCCCGGAGGACAGCATGTCGAAGTCGGTTCAACTCATCAAAGATCATGACGTTAAGTGGATTGATCTGCGCTTCACGGACACCAAAGGCACTCAGCACCACGTGACCATGCCGGCCCGCGATGCGCTGGAAGACGACTTCTTCGAAGTCGGCAAAATGTTCGACGGCTCCTCCATCTCGGGCTGGAAAGGCATCGAAGCCTCCGACATGATCCTGCTGCCGGACGACGAAACAGCCGTTCTCGATCCGTTCACCGAAGAGCCTACGCTGATTCTGGTTTGCGACATCATCGAACCTTCGACTATGCAGGGTTACGATCGCGACCCACGCGCCATCGCTCACCGCGCCGAGGAATACCTGAAGTCGACCGGTATCGGTGACACGGTATTCGCAGGCCCTGAGCCGGAATTCTTCATCTTCGACGAAGTGAAATTCAAATCCGACATCTCCGGCTCCATGTTCAAGATCTACTCCGAACAGGGTTCCTGGATGTCCGACGCGGACATCGAAGGCGGTAACAAGGGCCACCGTCCAGGCATCAAAGGCGGCTACTTCCCGGTTCCACCGTTCGACCACGACCACGAAATCCGCACCGCAATGTGCAACGCGCTGGAAGAAATGGGCCAGGTCGTCGAAGTTCACCACCACGAAGTGGCAACCGCTGGCCAGAACGAAATCGGCGTGAAATTCAACACGCTGGTCAAGAAGGCTGACGAAGTTCAAACCCTGAAGTACGTCGTGCACAACGTTGCAGACGCTTACGGCCGCACCGCTACCTTCATGCCGAAGCCTCTGTACGGCGATAACGGTTCGGGTATGCACGTTCACATGTCCATCTCCAAAGATGGCAAGAACACCTTTGCTGGCGAAGGCTATGCCGGCCTGTCCGATACCGCTCTGTACTTCATCGGCGGCATCATCAAGCACGGCAAGGCGCTGAACGGCTTCACCAACCCGGCGACCAACTCCTACAAGCGTCTGGTTCCAGGTTTCGAAGCGCCGGTCATGCTGGCCTACTCCGCACGTAACCGTTCTGCTTCGATCCGTATTCCTTACGTCAACAGCCCTAAAGGTCGTCGTATCGAAGCACGCTTCCCGGACCCGGCTGCCAACCCGTACCTGGCGTTCGCTGCACTGTTGATGGCTGGCCTGGACGGCATCCAGAACAAGATCCACCCTGGCGATGCTGCTGACAAAAACCTGTATGACCTGCCGCCAGAAGAGGCGAAAGAGATTCCACAAGTGTGCGGCAGCCTGAAAGAAGCCCTGGAAGAGCTGGATAAAGGTCGTGCGTTCCTGACCAAAGGCGGCGTGTTCAGCGACGATTTCATCGACGCTTACATCGCTCTGAAATCTGAAGAAGAGATCAAAGTGCGTACCTTCGTACACCCACTGGAATACGAGCTGTACTACAGCTGCTGATCCAGTCGCGCCGGCGAGAGCCGCGCGAACAAGAGGCCTCCTTCGGGAGGCCTTTTTGCAAAATGTGGAAAACTATTTCGGATCAGATAGCCGAACCTCGTCGGTACTCAAACGGGACGTTGATCCATCTTCGAAATAAGAGCCATGGCATTCATCACTGGATTCCGTCTCCACATGAACCATGTGGCTATCGAGGGGGGAGACAACCTCTACCAAACCTTACATTTTTGCGGAATCCCATTCGCACGCCTTTAACCGTGCCACAGTGGTGCCGCTGCTTTCATGCCTATCAATTTCCCCGTTCAAGTCCAGTTGAATATGAACCTCAAACCAGCCGGGCGTGATACTCACACAGTGCCTTCGTCCTCCTGTATTTTTCCACCAGTTGAACTCCATAAAATAATCATCGCCCGGGAACAAGTGTCCCACATCATACGCTACACCCCCAGGTTTCATCCCACCCTTATAAATCTCGTCCTGAACATTCCATATATACCTAATCTCTCCTTCACCTTCGGCAGGATACCTAACCGTAACCGATGGCCAAATAGCCTTAAAAATCAGATTGCCAAAAAATAAAATCAGCAACGCGTAAAAAAATAATCTGAATTTCTTTTTAGGTTTGCTCACATTTATGCACCTGTGCTCCATCCCCCCAAAAAGTTGGCTCAAAGGCCAAAACTTCATCCATAATCAAACCGGCCGTTAATCCACCTTCCCAATACTCTCCAGCCAGCTTAATTCCAATGCTGATGGAGACTCTATCAGCGACATCATCCCACGACCGCAACGAAGTCCGAGGGGTGGCTGTAGCATGAGGCCCCGGAAGCTCCCATTCGTTCCTAGGCTTGCTCCACACCTCTTTTACTTTCCTTAGAGTGTCTGAGGCTATCTGCTCAAGGCCGGCACCATCTAATAACGCACTTTCGGAAATCCCACCTATAGTCCCTACATACCCATAATGGATGTTCGACCATATATCGTAGTAATAGTCGTACTCACCGTGCTTATGCCAAAAACCTCCGAAATTTTTACGGATTATCGGCTTATGATCCCATGGCCGATTCTGCCCCACCCGCTCGGTCCACAATGCAAATGCCTCAGCTTTTTTCGCTAGCTCGATGGCATTGAAGTTAGGCACATGCCCCATCGTCAGATAAAACGGCTGTTCAAAGTATTTTTTGGTCTCTTCTACCGCATCATAACTATTCAACTTCCTCATCTTCAAAACCGAAGGATGGCGAATATTGCGATTCATCTCATCGGCAATGTAACCGGCAAGTTCATGCATACGATCAGGATGAGGACAGGTTGCCGTCACGAGCACTGGTGCGATCGGTAAGGCCGGAGGTTGCCGGGTTGCAAACGGCGACGTCGGCGACGTCGAGGATGATGATGTGAAAGGCACCTGCGGTGTGCGCGCCGTAGCAACTCCAGGTGAGCGCATTGAGGCCGTAGCGCTTTCATAGGTGGAGCTATCTATCGAGTTCAGCAGCCTGGACCTGCATGGACACCCACTGAAACTGTCGAGCGTGCCGGCAACTCGTCGTCCGTGATAGGTAAAATTATCAATACCGCCAGTAACTTCGTATGTGTTGCCGTCCTTGCCGCAGCTTACGGGGTCACCTTCACAGATGCGCTCGTGCCCGTTGACCGTAAAGATAGTTGAACCCGCCAGAATTTGTCCGCCGCACGAGGTTTTGTCACCTCGCACAAGATAATACCCTTTCATATCCACTTCTCCACTGGTGGCTTATACGTTCTTCCGATCTGGGGGCGCTGGGTTAAAAAGGGTCAGCTCGCCCACGGTAGATCTCGCATCTCTGCTGGCAACACGAGACGTGAATGCAGCCTGACCCGATTGATTGTCATCCTTAATGAACAGCCGAAGCGTCCAACTATCTGACCAACCCCGTCAGATAACGCTGATATGAAGCGAGGGTTTTTCTGGCAGATGCAGTTAGCATCCGAGTAGGTGAATGGAGGTCAAATTAGCGGATGGCGACTGGTTGGTCTGTAGGACGAATCTGATTTTTGGTTGACTGGGCAGGCGTCTTTCGGGATGCTTTTTTCCGAGTGCGCATTGTTCAGTCGCTATCAACATGTACCGCACCCATCAACGCCGCTCCCGGCAATCTTGCGTTAGGGCTCGGCGTTTTGATGCGCGGACACCCGTAACACCACGCTCTGCAAGCCGAAGTGTTAAACAGTGGGTACTCGATCGCTCGTGAGGACGTAAGCATGCTTAAAAAGCTCAAACTCGCTGTTCTGGCCTGCGGCTTGGTGTCCGCCGGCGTTCAGGCTGCTCCTGCGCAGCAGCCCCCGGTGCAACTTCAGCCGCTCGTTGCGGCCATGGAGAAAAGGCTGGAAATCGCCAATGACGTCGCGCGCAGCAAATGGCACAGCGGCAAGCCGGTGCAGGACAGTGAGCGCGAGCGTCAGGTGATCCAGAATGCGGAATCACGGGCGGGTGAATTCAAGCTGGGTGCCGACGATGTGCGGGAGTTCATGACCGCACAGATGGAAGCCAACAAGATGGTGCAATACGCGCGCATCAAGCAGTGGCGCGAAAGCGGCCACTCCCCCGAGGAGCCCGAATCCAGTCTCACCGATGGCATCCGGGGTCGGCTGGATACGCTGCTGCCGGTGTTGATGCACAGTTACTCGGCGTTTCAGCCTTACCGCAGCGATACCGGGTGCCCGGATTGGGTGCAGTCGGAAATTCAACGACAGGCCAACGATCCGGTCATCGTGACCGCGCTGCAGCGAGCAGCAGTCGACCTCTGCCGGACGACGCCAAACCAGTAAGCAGACGCGGAGCTCCGCTTCTCAACTGACACCGTCGCTCAGTATTCCTCTATGCTGATCCGGTGCCGCGCCATGCATTGAGCGCAGCACCATTGTTGGTTGTCCTGATCGCTGCCTGGAGTGTTCATGCGTCAATGTCTCGCCCTTATGCTGCTGGTATTCGCACTGCCTGCTGCCGCGCAGATCTACAAATACACGGATGCCTCCGGGAATACTGCGTACAGCAATCAGCCGCCTAACGGCACCAAAGCCGAAACAGTCGAGCTGCCGCCACTTAACAGCGTAGAGACTGTCGTCCCCGCGCCAGCCCCGCCCCTGCCAGCGGCCCAGAGCCAGAGCCAGAGCCAGAGCCAGCAAAGCGCTACGGCTTATCAAGTGCTTGCGCTGAAAGACCTGCCTGAGGAAGAAGCCCTTCGCGCCAACAACGGCTCGTTTACCGTGGGCGTGGCGATCGAACCGCGCTTGCAGCCCGGACACCTGCTGCAATTGGTCGTGGATGGCGCGCCCTACGGACAGCCGACCAATGTTCCGCGGCTGCAGGTCCTGGAGCTTGACCGGGGAGAACACAGTTTTGCGGTGCAGGTACTGGCAAACCAGCGCTCCATCCAGCAAAGCGAGACGGTGAATCTGACAGTGCAGCGGGTCCATGCCGGACGACCTTAAACGCTTTTGCCGGTCCGTCGTTGCCCTGTGCGCGTTGATCAGCCTGAGCCAGACGGCCGTCGCAGAGGTTTATACCTACGTTGATGCAAACGGCAATCGAGTGTTCACCGATCAGCCCCACCGCAACGCAAAGAAGGTCGACATTGCGCCGACCAACAGGGTTGAGCAGCCTGCGAATAAGGCGAATCGGGTCTCACGAGTCAAGGCGGCGCCGAGCCCGATCTTCCGCTATCAGCTTCTGCGCATACTGGCCCCCGAGCCCGATAGCACTGTCCGTGACATCCAGGGCAACCTGAATGTCACCGTCACCAATGAACCCGAGCTTCAACCCGGCCATGTCTACCGGTTGCTGCTCGATGGCCAACTCTACGCAGCGCCAACGCGCAGCCCGGTTTTTCCGCTCACCAATATTGATCGCGGCACCCATCAACTTTCGGTCGAGATCGTTGACCAGACAGGGCGAGTACTTGAGCGCACACCCAACCAGCCCTTTCATCTGGTTCGCATCTCGCTGTCGCAGAAACGCCTCGCCCAACCCTGCAAGAACGATGATTACGGCGTGCGACCTGAATGCCCCATCAAAGACAAACCAGAAGAAGAATCGAGCTTTTTTCCCTTTTTTCGATGATGTGGCCAAGCTAGCAAAGCCCCATAATGGTGCATAAGCTGAACGAACTTTCGTTTGATCAGCCCATTTTGGTTCGGGGCCAAGCCATTCATGCACTGTCGCCGCGCCTGCCGTTCAAAAAACGCCCGCATTTCCCCGGACAACGCTTCTTTTCGGAGCCTTGGTTTGGTTTTTGCATTTTGTAATCAATACGCGGACACATCATACGTTTCAGCGGCTTCATAACGCTGGCAAAAGACCAATCAGAGCCTGCACCGGCGGCGCCGCCGACGTGCATTGAGCCATAAGAGGTCACCGGGATTCATGACTATCAGCGATGCGTTGCATCGGTTGTTACTCGACAACCTGACCACTGCCACGATTCTGCTCAACTCGGACCTGCGTCTGGAGTACATGAATCCTGCTGCTGAAATGCTGCTGGCCATCAGTGGTCAGCGCAGCCACGGGCAATTCATCAGCGAGTTGTTCACTGAGTCGGCTGAAGCGCTCAGTTCGTTGCGCCAGGCAGTGGAGCAGGCTCATCCCTTCACAAAACGAGAGGCGATGCTGACGGCGCTGACCGGCCAGACGCTGACGGTCGACTACGCCGTCACGCCGATTCTCTCCCAGGCTGAAACCATGCTCCTGCTGGAGGTTCATCCCCGTGATCGTTTGCTGCGCATCACCAAGGAGGAGGCGCAACTGTCCAAGCAGGAAACCACCAAAATGCTGGTGCGCGGCCTGGCTCACGAAATAAAGAATCCCCTCGGCGGGATTCGCGGCGCCGCGCAGTTGCTTGCGCGGGAACTGCCGGAAGAAAGTCTCAAGGATTACACCAACGTCATCATTGAAGAGGCAGACCGGCTGCGCAATCTGGTCGATCGCATGCTGGGCTCCAACAAGCTGCCACTGCTGGCAATGACCAACGTCCATGAGGTCCTCGAGCGTGTATGCAGCCTGGTAGAAGCCGAGAGTCAGGGATGCATTACCATCGTGCGCGACTACGACCCGAGCATTCCGGACGTGTTGATCGACCGCGAACAGATGATTCAGGCGGTGCTTAACATCGTACGCAACGCGATGCAGGCCATCAGCAGCCAGAATGAGCTGCGCCTGGGCCGGATCAGTCTGCGCACCCGCGCCATGCGTCAGTTTACGATTGGCCATGTGCGCCATCGGCTGGTCAGCAAAATCGAGATCATCGACAACGGCCCCGGCATCCCGCCGGAGCTGCAGGAAACCATTTTTTATCCCATGGTCAGCGGCCGCCCGGATGGCACCGGGCTGGGCCTCGCCATTACCCAGAACATCATCAGTCAGCACCAGGGGCTGATCGAGTGTGATAGCCATCCTGGCCATACAACATTCTCGATCTTCCTGCCGCTGGAACAAGGAGCAGCGTCGACATGAGCCGTAGTGAAACTGTCTGGATCGTCGATGACGACCGTTCCATCCGCTGGGTGTTGGAGAAAGCCCTGCAGCAAGAGGGCATGACCACTCAGAGTTTCGACAGCGCCGATGGCGTGATGAGCCGACTGGCGCGCCAGCAGCCGGATGTGATCATTTCAGACATCCGCATGCCCGGCGCGAGCGGCCTGGACTTGCTCGCGCGTATCCGCGAACAGCATCCGCGTCTGCCAGTCATCATCATGACGGCGCACTCGGACCTGGACAGCGCAGTGGCGTCCTATCAGGGCGGCGCGTTCGAATATTTGCCCAAGCCGTTTGATGTCGACGAAGCCGTCTCACTGGTCAAACGCGCCAATCAGCACGCGCAGGAACAGCAAGGCCTTGATATCCCGCCAACGCTGACCCGCACGCCGGAAATCATCGGCGAAGCGCCGGCCATGCAGGAGGTGTTCCGCGCTATTGGCCGTTTGAGCCACTCCAACATCACCGTGTTGATCAATGGTGAATCAGGGACCGGTAAGGAGCTGGTTGCCCACGCCCTGCACCGCCACAGCCCGCGCTCCGCGTCTCCGTTCATCGCGCTGAACATGGCGGCGATTCCGAAGGACCTGATGGAGTCCGAGCTGTTCGGTCACGAAAAAGGTGCATTTACCGGTGCTGCAAACCTGCGTCGTGGCCGCTTCGAGCAAGCAGACGGCGGCACCCTGTTCCTTGATGAAATCGGTGACATGCCCGCCGATACCCAGACCCGGCTGCTTCGCGTGCTGGCCGACGGCGAGTTCTACCGGGTAGGCGGGCATATCCCCGTCAAAGTCGACGTGCGGATCATTGCCGCTACTCACCAGAACCTGGAAACACTGGTGCAGGCCGGCAAGTTTCGCGAGGACTTGTTCCACCGCTTGAACGTCATCCGCATTCATATCCCGCGCATGTCCGACAGACGCGAAGACATCCCGACGCTGGCACGACACTTCCTCAGCCGCGCTGCGCAGGAATTGGCGGTTGAGCCGAAGCTGCTGAAGTCGGAAACCGAGGAATACCTCAAGCACCTGCCTTGGCCCGGCAACGTGCGTCAGCTGGAAAACACCTGCCGCTGGATCACTGTGATGGCGTCGGGTCGCGAAGTGCACGTCAGCGACCTGCCTCCAGAACTGCTGAGCCTGCCGCAGGACGCGGCGCCGGTGACGAACTGGGAACAAGCGCTGCGACAGTGGGCCGATCAGGCGCTGGCCCGCGGGCAGTCGAGCCTGCTGGACAGCGCAGTGCCGACGTTCGAGCGGATCATGATCGAAACTGCCCTGAAACACACCGCTGGTCGCCGTCGCGACGCCGCCGTGCTACTGGGCTGGGGCCGCAACACCTTGACCCGCAAGATCAAGGAACTGGGGATGAAGATCGACGGGGGCGATGACGACGAGGGTGAAGAAGCCTGAACAGCCTCAGCTCCTCATACTGACCGGACCGGTTAGGCGCAATGTAGGGGCCGGCTTGCTGGCGAACACGACATGTCAGGCGATGCTTCCATCACTGAGCCGTATGTTCGCCAGCAAACCTTCCCCCACAGCACTTATTGTTACTCAGCCGAAGACGGCTTCTCCCACAGGTTGATCCCGCCTTCCACCGCGAACCGATCGATCTCAGCCAGTTCTTCCTGACTGAATTCCAGATTGTCGAGCGCGCCGACGTTCTCGATGATCTGCTCCGGGCGGCTTGCACCGATCAACGCGGACGTGACGCGCGGATCACGCAGCGTCCACGCCAGCGCCATCTGCGCCAGGCTCTGGCCACGGCGCTTGGCAATTTCGTTCAGGGCTCGCACGTGCTCGATGTTCTGCTCCGACAAATGCGCAGCCTGTAGCGAGCCGCCGCCTGGGCGGTTAACCCGCGCATCCTTTGGAATGCCGTTCAGGTATTTGTCCGAGAGCAGACCCTGTGCCAGGGCGGTAAACGCGATAACGCCTGAACCCAACTCGTCGGTAGTGTCCAGCAGGTCTTTTTCTACCCAGCGATTGAGCAGGTTGTAGGCCGGCTGATGGATCAGCAGCGGCACTTTCCACTCCTTCAACAGGGCTGCCATTTCCCGGGTCTTGGCGCCCGAATAGGAAGAGATCCCGATGTACAGCGCCTTGCCTTGCTGCACGGCGGTGGCCAGAGCACTCGCGGTTTCTTCCAGCGGGGTGTCCGGGTCAAAACGGTGGGAATAGAAAATATCCACGTATTCCAGACCCATGCGCTGCAAGCTCTGGTCGAGGCTGGCGAGCACATATTTGCGCGAACCTCCGCCCTGACCATACGGCCCCGGCCACATGTCCCAGCCTGCTTTGCTGGAGATGATCAACTCGTCGCGATACTGCTTGAAGTCTTCCTTCAAGAGACGCCCGAAGTTGATTTCGGCACTGCCGTAGGGCGGACCGTAATTGTTGGCGAGGTCGAAGTGGTTGATGCCCAGGTCGAACGCCGTGCGCAACATGGCGCGTTGAGTGTCGATCGGCGTGCTGTCGCCAAAGTTGTGCCACAACCCCATGGAAAGCGCTGGCAACACCAGGCCGCTTCGGCCCACGCGGCGATAGGGAATGCGTTCATAACGATTTTCGGCGGCGATGTAAGTCATCCAGTCCTCTCTTTCTTGTATGAGTGTCAGGGAACACAGCGAACCTGCGAGATTACTCGGATTTCCCGATGGCGCGGGGGTTCAAGATAAAGGACGGTTGCCCGGTCTGCGAACTCCCACGGCCAGGCATCGTGAGGTATTGGTGGCTGTGGTCAAACAACGAAATCCGTTGCGGGTTGTTTATGCGCTCGCCCGGGCATGTGAAGCTGGTCCCACTTCAACATTGGAGGCTCACCATGACGCAATCAGATAATCAAGTCGCTCGTCCTGTTGCCATCATCACCGGCGCCTCGCGTGGCATCGGTGCGCAAATCGCCCGGCGCCTGAGCGGCGACGGCTTTGCGGTAGTGATTAATTTCGCCAGCAGTGCGGGCGAGGCTGATGCGCTTGCAGCAGAGCTGAATGCTGCCGGCGGGCATGCCATCGCCATCAAAGCTGATATCGCCAGGAGCGACGAGGTCCGTTATCT
Organism: Pseudomonas lutea; assembly: GCF_000759445.1. Lineage (NCBI taxonomy): Bacteria > Pseudomonadati > Pseudomonadota > Gammaproteobacteria > Pseudomonadales > Pseudomonadaceae > Pseudomonas > Pseudomonas lutea. Next base: position 83,535 of record NZ_JRMB01000004.1, on the reverse strand, counting down.
CTTTGAGCAAACCGAAGCGCAGCTGGGAAACGTCGACGTGCTGGTCAATAACGCAGGCGTCATGAAGGCCCTGCCGCTGGCTGAGACGAGTGATGAGCAGTTCGATCTGGCATTCAACATCAACGCACGCGGCACCTTCAACACGCTGCGCGAGGCCGGTGCCCGGATGAAGGATGGCGGACGCATCATCAACTTTTCCACCACTGCGTTGGCGCTGAACTTGCCGGGGTACGCGATCTATAACGCGACAAAAGCGGCCGTCGAGGCCTTTACCCACGTGTTTGCCAAGGAGCTGCGTGGCCGCAATATCACGGTGAACGCCGTTGCACCGGGGCCCGTCGCCACGGAACTGTTCATGCACGGCAAAAGCGAAGAGCAAATCCAGCACTTCGCCAACATGCCCCCGTTGCAGCGCCTCGGGCAACCGGAAGACATTGCCAGTGTGGTGTCCTTTCTGGCCGGCCCCGATTCAGGCTGGGTGAATGGGCAAGTGCTGCGGGCCAACGGTGGCTTGGCGTAGGAGCGATGCTGTAGAAACGCACTTGCCCGCAAAACGAGTCTGGTCAGTAACACTGAGGTTTACTGACCAGACGCTTTCGCGGGCAAGCGTCGTTCTACTTGAAACGCGTTGGCTTAGCGCACCAAGTGCAGGAACTGCATGTGCCGTTCGTACTGGTCGAGGATGTCATTGATCACCTGTTCCTTGGTGTAGCCCACCAAGTCGTAGTCCTGACTGCCTTCGCTCAGATGCACTTCGGCGCGGTAGTAGCGGCGATTGTTCAGTTGCTTCGAGCCCATGCCGCCACGCGCGAAGGACGGCGTGAAGTAGCCGCGCATCGTCGCCTGGTACACAAACGGCCGCTCTTCACCGTGACCAATTTCCAGACCCACCGTGTGATTGGCCGGGTCAGGCTGTGTCACCACGGTCAGGCCCTTCTCGACGAACACCGCCGTGACCTCTTCAATCGCTGGTCGGACGGTTTGATCCAGGAAGCGATAGACCTCGTCGCGCGAAGGAAATGCCACTGCCTGAGTCAGCCGCTGACGCCAGCCGCCACGTCGGGATCCGGACACCGGAGCCAGTGAATACAGCTGGGCGATCTTGCGCTGGGATTCCATGTAGAACGCCTTGTGCAGCCCCCACATCATCAGCAGCAGGATCAGCGAAAAGGGCAACGAGGTCAGCACGACCGCAGACTTCAACGCATCAATGCTGCCCGAGAACAGCAAACCGCTGGTGATGAGTGCAGTCATCACGCCCCAGAACACCCGCAGCCATTTCGGGCCGTCTTCGTCGGGATTGCCCCCCTTGGCGGACAGCGTCGAGAGCACGACGGTGCCGGAGTCGGCAGAGGTGACGAAGAACACGAAACTGATAAACACCGTGACAGCAATTACAGTTCGGCTCCACGGGTACGTTTGCAGCATAAGGTACAGGGTCATCGAAGGGTCTTCGATGGCTGACTGGCCCAACGCAGCCATGCCGTGGTTGAGCACCAGATCAATCGCGCTGTTACCAAAGATCGACATCCACGCCAGGGTGAAGCCCAAGGGGATCAGCAGCACGCCGAAGACGAACTCACGGATGGTGCGGCCGCGTGAAATACGCGCGATGAAGAGGCCGACAAAAGGCGACCAGGCAATCCACCATGCCCAGTAAAAGACCGTCCAGCCGCCGAGCCAGTCGCTCGGGCCGTCATACGCATACACGTCAAAACTCTTGACCGGCAGGGCGCCGAGGTAATCACCAATGTTCTGCACCAGCGTGTTGAGCAGGTGTTGTGTTGGCCCTGCGAACAGCACAAACAGCAGCAGCGCGCAGGCCAGCAGCATGTTGATGTCAGACATCACACGCACGCCCTTGTCGACGCCGGCGATGGCCACCAGGATTGCCGCCCCCATCATGAGGGTAATCAGACCCACTTGAATCCAGTGGGTATGCGGCACGTTGAACAGGTAATCCAGCCCGGAATTTAGGTGCAGCACGCCGAAGCCCATGTCGGCGCCGAGCCCGAAGATGGTGGCGATGATGCCAAAACCGTCAACGGCGTAGCCGATTGGCCCGTTGATGCGCTTGCCAATCAAGGGGTACAGCGCCGAACGCAGCGCCAGCGGAAGATTGTGACGATAGGCGAAGTACGCCAGCGCCATGCCGACGAAGGCGAACACGCCCCAGCCGTGCAGGCCCCAATGCAGGAACAGCAGCTGCATGGCCTGGCGCGCCGATTGGGTGGTACCGCCCTCACCCTGCGGCGGCTGCAGCATGTGGGTCAGCGGCTCGGACACACAGAAGAAAAACAGCGTGATACTGATCCCCGCCGCGAACAGCATCCCTGCCCACGACAGGTAGCTGAATTCGGGCTCATCGTGGTCGGCGCCGAGCTTGATCTTGCCGTAACCAGACATCGCGGTGATTACCACGAAGAGCAAATACAACGTCATCGCCAGCATGTAGTACCAGCCAACCGTGTTGGCGGCCCAGTTCTGCGCAGCGAGTAGCCAGGCGCCCGAGGCTTCGGGGAAGCCGATCACGACCAGTCCGAAAATCAGGATAAAGCTGGCAGCGAAGTAAAAAACAGGGCCATTCATGCGAACGGACGTGCTGGTTGGTGCACTTGAATTACTCATGTGAACCCCGCCGCGCGGCGAGAGGAACGATCATGCAATGGGTATGCGGCAAAGGTAGGCCTCCTGAGATAAGCGGGCAGCGAACCACCGATTTAACTTGATTGAACGTTCAATTAAAACACGGATAGGTGCCGAGAGACTAATCCACGGTGGCGTGAAGCCCATCGAGGCGAGGGTAGGACGGATGACGAAAGCCTTTCGTTCCGTGGGCCAGGGAGGGATTTGATAGCGTTGAAAAACTATAGGAGCCGGCTCGCTGGCGAACCCGTCGCGTCAGGCAATTCTTCGCACCCGACACAGCACGTTTGCCAGCAAGCCGGCTCCCAAAAATCGAAACCCGCAAGGGTCAGTGACTGCGGCTCACCGCTTACTTGGGGCAGCCATCATCATGCTGCAGGCTCGCCTGATTGACGTTGCTGCCCGGTGGCACACCCCGCGTCAACCAGACGTTACCGCCAATGGTTGAGCCTTTGCCGATGGTAATGCGGCCCAGAATGGTGGCACCGGCGTAGATCACCACGTCGTCCTCCACAATCGGGTGGCGGGCATGGCCTTTGAGCAATTGCCCGTCCTCATCGGACGGGAAGCGTTTGGCGCCCAGGGTGACGGCCTGGTAGATGCGCACTCGCTCGCCGATGATCGCCGTTTCGCCAATCACCACGCCGGTCCCGTGATCGATAAAGAAACTCGGGCCGATCCGGGCGCCAGGATGGATGTCAATGCCAGTAGCGGAATGGGCCAGTTCGGCACTGATGCGCGCCAGCAGCGGTAATCCGTTGTGATACAGATGGTGGGCCAGACGATGGTGAATCACCGCCAGAATGCCTGGGTAGCACAGCAGGACCTCGTCAACGCTGCGCGCGGCAGGATCGCCGTGATAGGCCGCCAGCACGTCGGTGTCGAGGATGCGGCGAATGGTCGGCAGCGCGCTCGCAAAGTCCTGGATCAACCGCTCGGCATGCACATCGGCGCAGCTGGCGTCTTGACCTTGCTGCCGTGCGGCGTAACGCAACTCGAGCCGCGCCTGCGCCAGCAATGAGTTCAAGGCCACGTCGAGGGTATGCCCGACATAAAAGTCTTCGCTCTCTTCACGCAGGTCTACCGGGCCCAGCCGCATCGGGAACAGTGCACCGGACAGCGCGTCGAGGATGTCGCGCATCGCTTCGCGTGAAGGCAGCTCGCGGCCGCCCTTCTCTCCGCTGATTCGCCCGTTGCTGGTGCGCCAGTCATCACGTGCCGCGCGCAGCTCATCCACAATCCGCTGCAGTTGCCAGTGGCCGGTCACGCCTTCGGCGCAGGACTCCGGGGACAGGTCGGGAATAGTGCTCACGCAGGTTTCTCCTCAATTCAACGGCGAGTCAGGCTGGGTTGGCCGTAGTGGATTCACTCTACGACATCCGTTGGCAGCAAAAAAATAACTATTTTCGAAGGGCTTTTGTGTAAGGCATGGGCGCCGACAGGATGTTGCCCTGTAGGAAACGTCTGCCTATAGTCCTGCGACTTACTCGCAGACCTGTCGACGCCATCATGATCAAACAACAGCTTGCCCGTTTTAATCGTCTGGAACTGCTTGGCGGTCCGACGCCTCTGGAGAAGCTTGAACGCCTGTCAGCCTGGGCAGGTCGCGATGTTTACGTTAAGCGTGACGACATCACACCTCTGGCGTTGGGCGGCAACAAGCTGCGCAAGCTCGAATACCTCGCCGCCGATGCCCTGGCGCAAGGCTGCGATACGCTGATCACCGCCGGTGCGATTCAGTCCAATCACGTGCGCCAGACTGCTGCGTTGGCGGCAAGGCTCGGTTTGGGCTGTGTCGCGTTACTGGAGAACCCGATCGCGACAACCGACAGCAATTATCTGAGCAACGGCAACCGCCTGTTGCTGGACTTGTTCGACGCCAAAGTCGAATTGGTCGAGAACCTCGACAATGCAGATGAACAATTGCAGGCCCTGGCCAGTCGACTGCGCGTAAGTGGCAAGAAGCCCTACCTGGTGCCGATTGGCGGTTCGAATGCGCTCGGTGCGCTGGGATACGTACGCGCCGGTTTTGAGCTTGCGGAGCAGATCAGGCTAACCGACGTGTCTTTCGCAGCCGTGGTGCTGGCGTCCGGAAGCGCCGGCACCCACAGCGGGCTGGGATTGGCGCTGGCGGAAGAGCTGCCCGACCTGCCGGTGATCGGCGTCACGGTATCGCGACCGGAAGAGACCCAGGCCCCGAAAGTGCAGGGTTTGGCAGAGCAAACCGCGCAGCTGCTGGGTGAGTCACTTCCCGCCGCTTTCAACGTGCAGCTGTGGGATGAGTACTACGGCCCCCGTTACGGCGAACCCAATGCCGGCACCCTGGCTGCAATCCGGCTGGTGGCCAGTCAGGAAGGGCTGTTACTCGACCCGGTGTACACAGGCAAGGCCATGGCCGGGCTGCTGGACGGCATTGGACGACAGCGCTTTGAAGACGGGCCGATCATTTTTCTACACACCGGCGGCGCGCCCGCCTTGTTCGCTTACCCGGACGTGTTTTCCCAAGGCTGATCCTGAACTCAGGCGAACACCCATCACGGAAATGGCTGCATATTCGATAAAACGCTAAGAATGCAGTTTTTTATTATTTATGTTCATCGCGCTGGGGTTTTATGATCGCCGCCAGCCGGCGGGCAGGGCCTCGCAGGCGACTGAAAAAGCTGGATAAACGCGCAGTGTCAACGTAGCTTCGTCGGGACTGATATTGGCCTGACATTACAATTAAACAGGGGATTTTCATGAACATGTCTGCAATCCGCCGCACCTTCCTATTGTCTGCATTCAGCCTGGTGCTTGGCACAGGTCTGGTTACCCAGGCGGTCGCTGGCGATCAGTTGGCGACCATCAAAAAGAACGGAACGCTGAACGTCGGCCTGGAAGGCACTTATCCACCGTTCAGCTTCGTGGGTGAGGACGGCAAGCTGACTGGTTTTGAAGTCGAGTTCTCTGAAGCACTGGCGAAAGAGCTGGGGGTCAAGGTCAAGCTGCAAGCCACGCCGTGGGCTGGCATTCTGGCTGCACTGGACTCCAAGCGTCTGGATGTCGTGGTCAACCAAGTCACGATTTCTGACGAGCGCAAGAAGAAGTACGACTTCTCTGAACCCTACACCGTGTCTGGCATTCAAGCGCTGGTGCAGACCAAGGACGTCGGCACGATCAAGACGGCTGCCGATCTGAAAGGCAAAAAAGTCGGCGTCGGTCTGGGCACCAACTATGAAGAGTGGCTGAAGGCCAACGTGCCGGATGCGATCGTCAAGACCTATGACGATGATCCGACCAAGTATCAGGACCTGCGAGTAGGCCGTATCGATGCCATCCTCGTCGACCGCCTGGCAGCACTGGAACTGGTCGCCAAGACCAAAGACAAGCTGGCTGTATCCGGCGAACCGTTCTCTCGTCAGGAGTCTGGCATCGCGCTGCGCAAAGGTGAGCCCGAACTGCTGGATGCGATCAATAAAGCCATCGACAAGCTGCGCGCCGACGGCACCCTCGCCAAACTGTCGGACAAGTACTTCAAGGCTGACGTGACCAAATGATCCCGGAGAGCCTTCAGCTCGCGCTGGACTCCGCGCCCTTCCTGCTAAAGGGCGCGTACTACACAGTGGGCTTGAGCCTGGGGTCGATGTTTTTCGGATTGGTGCTGGGTTTCGGCCTGGCGCTGATGCGTCTGTCGAAGATCTGGGTTATCCGCGCCGTCGCCAGGGTTTATGTATCGTTCTTCCGTGGCACGCCGCTTCTCGTTCAGCTGTTCATGATCTATTACGGATTGCCGGACCTGGGGATCGAACTGGATGCGATCACCGCAGCGCTGATTGGCCTGTCGCTGAACATGGCGGCGTATGCCTGTGAAATCCTGCGGGCGGCAATCAGTTCGGTGGACAAAGGGCAATGGGAAGCTGCGGCAAGCATCGGGATGACACGCGCCCAGACCATGCGTCGCGCCATCCTTCCGCAAGCCGCGCGCACGGCCTTGCCGCCACTGGGCAACAGCTTCATCTCGCTGGTCAAGGACACCGCCATGGCCGCGACCATTCAGGTCCCGGAAGTGTTCCGCCAAGCGCAGCTGATTTCCTCGCGCACGCTGGAAATCTTCACCATGTACCTCACCGTTGCGGTGATCTATTGGGTGCTGTGCAGCATTCTGGCGCATTTTCAAAATCGCCTGGAAGCACGGGCCAACCGCCACGATGTGGAGTCCTGAGGCATGATCACGGTTGAAAAACTGACCAAGCAGTTCAAAGGCAACGAGGTACTTAAGGGCATTGACTTGAAGGTCGAGCCTGGCGAAGTAGTAGCGATCATCGGCCCCAGCGGTTCGGGCAAGACCACGTTGCTGCGTTGCCTCAATCTGCTGGAGGTGCCCACCAGCGGCAGCATCATCGTTGGCGATATCAAGGTCGATCTGAGCCGCTCGCTGAGCCAGCAACAGAGCCTGATCCGGCAGTTGCGTCAGCACGTCGGGTTTGTCTTCCAGAACTTCAATCTGTTCCCTCATCGCACCGCGCTGGAAAACGTCATCGAAGGCCCGACCGTGGTCAAAAAGATGCCACGCGAGCAAGCCGTCGAGCTGGGCCGCGCGCTGCTGGCCAAGGTCGGGCTGGCCGGCAAGGAAGACGCTTATCCGCGTCGTCTGTCCGGTGGCCAGCAACAGCGTGTGGCCATCGCCCGGGCACTGGCCATGGAGCCGGAGGTGATTCTGTTCGATGAGCCGACGTCCGCGCTAGACCCCGAGCTGGTGGGCGAGGTGCTCAATACCATCCACGCGCTGGCGCTGGAGAAACGCACGATGGTGATCGTGACGCACGAGATGAGTTTCGCGCGGGATGTCGCCGACCGAGTGATCTTCATCGACAAGGGCGTCATCGTTGAGCAGGGAGACGCGAAGGCGCTATTCGCCAACCCCAAGGAAGAACGTACCAGGCAGTTTCTTGAGCGCAGCAGGAACTAGTCCGACATCTAATGTGTTCAAAACGGCGCCAACAGGCGCCGTTTTCTTTGGCTTTAATATTTGGAAAAGCGTTCATCAGGCAAAGTTTCTGTTGTTTTCCTGCCGGCTCGCAGGGCCCACTTATCGGTTCTCCTTATATGAAGTGGCCACGGGTTGCGCATGGGTCCCGGGCGTTGAATGACTTTTTTCGGCCGACAAATAGCCCTATCCCTGTCCGACCTGCTTTGACCTCACAACGGGGTCGATGTGCATGGAGCGCGAGCAGAACCGTCGCCGCCTCCATGACTTCGGCAAACAGAAATTTCTACGTAGGAAAGTTCTGTATTTACCGCACACAGTATCTAAAAAGTTATTGCTCATTGACACAAACACTGCAACACAATTAGCTGAAAACGTCCTCGATTATTAAGCCAGCCAAAACATCAACTCCCCCTTTGCGACCATTTGTAATGTTTGCCATGCCTGTGTATCCCGGCGTGTACTAGTGCCAGTCGCTTTCGTGTAGTCAGTGCGACCCATTAATTACCTGTTACGCCTTAACCCAGGCTCACTTTCAAAGAGTACTTAAAGATGATCCATACCCCCGTCATTACCCCGTCATTCAAGTTGATAGCGCCGTATTTGCCGCAATCGAACAAGCACGGGATTGGCGCCTCGGCAGCCGCGGATCTGCGTGTGCATATCGATCCTTACCCAGAGATGGACAGCGGCGACTTGATTGAATTGTTCTGGGGAGGTTGTTATGCCGCGTCAAAGCTTTTATCGGAATCCGACATTGGTCATACATCTGTCCTACATGTACCGGAAAGTTTTCTTCGAAGTGGGAAGGTAAAAACTTACTACCGAGTTACAAAAATTGGCAGTACACCCATCAAATCTCCCGGCACCAAGCTGTGGGTCAAACTGGAGACTCCCGGCGGTCAATTGGTCAGTGGCGAAGTTGATGAAAATCAGGGCCTCGCCCCGGTGGCTTTCGAGGAAGCAGTCATCAGCAATGGCCTGACCGCGCGGCACTTCGATGAAGGCGTTCGAATCACCCTCGACATCTACCCGCACATGGATGCGCACGACGAAATCACGTTGCGCTGGGGCGATGTTCGGCTGGATCTGCCGGCGCTGACGCAGCAAGACGTCGACAAGCCTGTCGTTGTCCAGGTGCCGGCGGAGCTGGTACGGGAGGCAGGCGACGATCCGCACCTGGAGGTGAGTTATTGCGTCATCGATCGGGTCGGCAATAACTCGCGCTGGGCACCCGTGCGTTTAATCAAAGTCTCTCTCAACGACCCTTCGCAGGCAGAAGCTTGATCGGTATTGCAGAAGGCTTTCGCGGCGTGACCACGACGCGCCGCGACTCCCGTGATCCAACACCGTGAGGCAACTCACAACTCTGTAGACAAAAGGAAACCTCCCACACGATCCCCAACTGCGTCCTACAACACCAGGCCTTACCCCAAGAAGGCGGCCTGCTAGCCTCCGGTGAAATCCTTCATGAGGTGTTGGCCATGTCCTGCAGACGTATCGTCAAGTACATGATGCTGGGAGTGGCGTTCGGCTCATGCCTGACCTACACGCAAAGCACAGCTCTGGCAAACGAAGTCAACGTTTCGCCTTCTATGCTTATTCCTAAATGTTTGTTTATTTAATTTTTATACACGCTTAGGGTATATGCACCGGACCACCGGACCGTCGTCATTTTCTTCGCCGCCACAGCGGTATTGATTCGAGGTTCGAATGGTCAAGCACAACGATCCCGGTGCTCGCGCTCGTGAAGGTCACCACCATGACTGATCTGAACGCCCCTGCCCTCCAGCACACCCTGGACGTGGCGCCTCCCCTGCTTCCTGCAAAGATACTGCGCAACGACGCCGATGCCATCGCGGCTGCCCACGAACTGGCTGCTATCGTTCGGCCCACTGCCGCCGTGCGAGATCGTGAACGGCAGTTGCCATGGTCGGAAATCGAGCAATTTACCCGCTGTGGCCTGGGCAGTATGACGGTGCCGCGTGCGTATGGCGGCCCGCAAGTGTCATTCGTGACGGTGGCGGAAGTCTTCGCCATTCTTTCGGCGGCCGATCCCGCAGTAGGGCAAATTCCGCAGAATCACTTCGGCATCCTTTATTCGTTGATCGGCAGCGCCACTGAAGCGCAAAAAAAAACCCTGTTCACGAGCATTCTCAACGGTGCACGCATCGGCAACGGAGGGCCTGAGCGTGGCGCCAAAAACACCCTTGATGTGAGAACACGCCTGACCGCTGCGGGTGATCAGTTTCTACTCGATGGCCGCAAGTTTTACTCCACCGGCGCGCTGTTCGCGCACTGGGTTGCGGTCAAGGCCATCAATGACGAAGGCAAGCAAGTACTGGTGTTTGTGCCTCGCGGCACACCGGGTCTGCAGGTCATTGATGACTGGTCCGGTTTTGGTCAGCGCACCACCGCCAGCGGCAGCGTGCTGCTGAACAATGTGCGCGTGAGCGGTGAGCTGGTTGTGGATAACTGGAAGCTGGGCTTGGCGCCGAACATTCAGGGCGCCGTCTCGCAGCTGATTCAGGCGGCCATCGATGCGGGCATCGCCCGGGAAGCTATCGACGAAACCATTCGCTTTGTACGCGAGCGTTCGCGGCCTTGGATCGACGCCCATGTCGAGCGCGCCAGCGACGATCCTTATGTGATCGCCGACATCGGCAAATTGAAGCTCGAACTGCACGCCGCCGAAGCGTTGCTGCGCAAGGCCGGGCGCGTGCTGGATGAAGTTGCCGCCGCGCCCATCGACGAACAGTCCGCAGCGCGCGCGTCCATTGTGGTGGCTGAAGCCAAAGTGCTGACCACACACAGCGCTCTGCAGGCCAGCGAAAAGCTCTTCGAGCTGTCTGGCAGCCGGGCGACGCTGGCTGAATTCAACCTCGACCGTCATTGGCGCAACGCACGGGTTCACACCCTCCACGATCCAGTGCGCTGGAAAACCCACGCCGTCGGCGCCTGGCATCTGAACGGCACCCTGCCTGCCCGTCATTCCTGGATATAACCAGACAACTGGAAGCACACCTATGAGCCTTCAAACCTTGCCGCGTGAGACGCAGGCGAACGCCGTGACCGCGATCATTCGCGATGACACCGAAGCGCTGCGGGTCGCTCGCACGCTGGCCGTTGATTTCAAGCATCAGAGCGCCGCCCGAGATCGCGAGCGACGCCTGCCCCATCAGGAGCTGGAAGCATTTACCCGCTCCGGCCTGTGGGGTATCAGCGTGCCAAAAGCCTTTGGCGGCGCCGGCGTATCCAATGTCACTCTGGCCGAAGTCATCCGCCTCATCTCCGAGGCAGACGCCTCGCTGGGGCAGATTCCGCAAAACCACTTCTACGCGCTCGAAGTGCTGCGTGTGAACGGCAACCCGGCGCAGCAGGCACGCCTTTACGCGGAGGTCCTCGCCGGTCAGCGCTTTGGCAATGCCCTGGCGGAGCTGGGCACCAAAACCGCCCACGACCGTACCACCCGCCTGAGCCGCGACAGCAGCGGCAACGGCTGGCGCATCAGCGGCCGTAAGTTCTACGCCACCGGTGCCCTTTATGCCCAGCGCATACCCACCTCGGTGGTGGATGACCATGGCGTGCAGCAGTTGGCATTCGTGCCGGCGAACGCCGCCGGGCTGAGCGTGATCGACGACTGGAGCGGCTTCGGTCAGCGCACCACGGGCAGCGGCTCGGTGGTTTTCGATAACGTGTATGTCGAGGCCGATGACGTGGTGCCTTTCCAGACTGCGTTCGAGCGCCCTACCACTGTCGGCCCGCTGGCGCAGATTCTCCACGCGGCCATCGACACCGGCATCGCCCGCGCTGCCTTTGAAGACGCTTTGCATTTCGTGCGAACCCGCACGCGTCCCTGGATCGATTCAGGCATTGAAAAAGCAGTCGATGACCCGCTGACGCTGCACAGCTTTGGCAAACTGGGCATTCGTTTGCATGCCGCTGAAGCCTTGCTGGAACGCTCCGGGGAGTTTTTGGACAAAGCGCAAGCGGACACCACGCCGGAGAGCCTGGCGCAAGCCTCGATTGCGGTCGCAGAAGCACGGGCAATCAGCACCGAGATTTCACTCGAAGCCGGCAGCACGTTATTTGAGCTGGCCGGTGCTCAGGCAACGCTGGCCGAGCACGGTCTGGACCGTCACTGGCGTAATGCCCGCGTACATACGCTGCACGACCCCGTGCGCTGGAAGTACCACGCCATCGGCAATCACTACCTCAATGACGTCAACCCGCCGCGTCGGGGGACCATTTGATGGGCAAGAAGAAGATTTTGCTCAATGCGTTCAACATGAACTGCGTGGGCCACATCAATCACGGTTTCTGGACCCATCCCAGGGACACCTCGACCCAGTACAAAACCCTCGATTACTGGACGAATCTGGCGCAGCTGCTGGAGCGCGGGCTGTTTGACGGCTTGTTCATCGCCGACATTGTCGGGGTCTACGACATCTATCAGAACTCGGTAGATGTCACGCTGAAGGAGTCGATCCAGTTACCGGTCAATGACCCGCTGCTACTGGTGTCGGCCATGGCCGCCGTCACCAAAAACCTCGGCTTCGGACTGACCGCCAACCTTACGTACGAAGCGCCATACCTGTTCGCCCGGCGTATGTCGACGCTGGATCACCTGACCCGAGGGCGAGTGGGCTGGAACATCGTGACCGGGTATCTCGACAGCGCCGCACGCGCGATGGGCCTGACCGGGCAGATCGAACACGACCGTCGCTACGATCAGGCTGACGAGTACCTAGAGGTTTTGTACAAACTGTGGGAAGGCAGCTGGGAAGATGACGCGGTGATCGAAGACCGGCAGGCACGCATCTACGCGCAACCGGACAAGGTCCACTACGTGCGGCACAGCGGCGAGTTTTATCAGGTGGAGGGTTACCACTTGTGCGAGCCCTCGCCACAGCGAACGCCGGTGTTGTTTCAGGCCGGCAGTTCCGAGCGAGGTTTGCGGTTTGCCGGCAGCAACGCCGAGTGCGTGTTCATCAGTGCGCAGAATAAAACCGCGACGCGCGAGCAGGTCGACAAGGTCCGCGCCAGTGCCGTTGCTGCCGGGCGCAACCCCCATGACATCAAGGTATTCATGGGGCTCAACGTCATCGTCGGCGCCACCGAAGAGGCTGCAAGGGCCAAGCATGCCGAGTACCTGACCTACGCCAGTGCCGAAGCAGGACTCGCGCATTTCGCGGCGTCCACCGGCATCGACTTTGCCGAGTACGCGCTGGATGAGCCGATCCAGCACGTCAAAGGCAACGCCATTCAGTCAGCCACGAAAATCCTCAAGAGCAACGACTGGACCCGCCAGAAATTGCTCGATCAGCACGCCTTGGGTGGCCGTTACATCACGCTGATCGGCTCGCCCGAACAGGTCGCCGATGAGCTGGAATCCTGGATCGCCGAAACCGGCCTCGACGGCTTCAACCTGACCCGCATCGTCACCCCGGAAAGCTACGAGGACTTCATCGACCTGGTGATCCCGGAACTGCAACGGCGCGGTTCCTACAAGACCGCCTACGAGCACGGCACGTTGCGCGAGAAGTTGTTTGAAGAAGGCAACGCGCGACTGCCGGAACGGCATGCGGGCGCTGGCTTCAGAACACTCACCCCAGCGCAGGCCTGAGGGAGCTCGAACTCCGTGGGAGCGAGCTTGCTCGCGAATACAGCTTTACAGACACCCAAGCGTACAAACCAGACTACTGAACCGGATTACCCCCCATGACCAAGACCCTCCTCACCCTTGCGCTGTCCCTGGGGCTGTTTGCCGGCGTCACTCACGCTGCCGATCAGCCGCTCAAGGTTGGCACCACTGCCGCCTTTGCCATTCCGCTGGAAGCCGCTGTCGCCGAAGCTGACAAACAAGGCCTCAAGGTCGAGCTGGTGGAGTTCACCGACTGGATCGCGCCTAACGTCAGCCTCAACGCGGGCGACATTGACGTGAACTACTTCCAGCACATTCCGTTTCTGGAGAACGCCAAGGCAGCATCCGGCTTCGACCTGGTTCCGTACGCCCCGGGCATCATCAATAACGTGGGGCTGTATTCCAAGAAGTACAAAAGCTTCGATGAGTTGCCGACCGGCGCTACCGTGGCGATCGCCAACGACCCTATCAACAGCGGACGCGGCTTGCAGCTGCTGGCCAAGGCCGGGCTAATCAACCTTAAACCGGGGGTGGGTTACAAGGCCACCGAAGACGACATCACGGCCAACCCGAAGAAGATCAAGCTGATCCAGGTAGAAGCCGTGCAATTGGTCCGCGCGTATGACGATGCCGACTTGGTGCAAGGCTATCCGGCCTACATTCGGCTGTCGAAGACCTTCGACGCGGGCTCTGCGATCCTTTTTGACGGCCTCGACCACCCCGAGTATGTGATTCAGTTTGTCATCAGGCCGGACCACAAAGACGACCCGCGCCTGGCGAGGTTCATCGATATCTATCAACACTCGCCTGTGGTGCGCGCCTCGCTGGATAAGGTCAACGGCACGCTGTATCAGGTCGGCTGGAAGAACTGATCATGAGTGCAACCGCGCAACGCCTCCTATCTCCGCACGGCGCGATCGCGCACCCTGAACGGTTGGGCCAGCCCTCGGAGCTGCACCCCGAGAAGCAGCATGCACACGTGCGCTTCATCGATCTGGGCAAGACCTATGAGGGCCAGCAGGGGCCGGTGCCAGCGCTTCAGGGTATCAACCTGGACATCCGCCGCGGTGAGGTATTCGGCATCATCGGCCGCAGCGGTGCGGGCAAGTCTTCGCTGATCCGCACGATCAACCGCCTGGAAAAGCCCAGCAGCGGACGCGTGCTGATCGATCAGGTCGACATCGGCGCATTCAACGAGGACACCCTGGTGGACCTGCGCCGACGCATCGGCATGATCTTCCAGCATTTCAACCTGATGTCGGCCAAAACGGTGTGGCAGAACGTCGAGCTGCCGCTGAAGGTAGCAGGCGTGCCGAAGGATCAACGGCAGCGCAAAGTCGCGGAACTGCTGGAGTTGGTGGGGCTGCAAGGCAAGCACAAGGCCTATCCGGCGCAACTGTCCGGCGGCCAGAAGCAGCGGGTCGGCATCGCCCGGGCACTGGTGCATGATCCAGCCATTTTATTGTGCGACGAGGCCACCTCTGCGCTTGACCCGGAAACCACACAATCCATTCTTGGCCTGCTGCGCGAGATCAACCAGCGCCTGGGCCTGACGATTGTTCTGATTACCCATGAGATGGCGGTGATCCGCGAAATCTGTGATCGGGTGGTGGTGCTGGAAAAAGGTGAAGTCGTCGAGCAAGGCCCTGTATGGCAGGTGTTTGGCAATCCACAGCACGCGGTGAGCAGAACGCTGTTGGCACCTTTGCAGCATGCCCTGCCGGCAGACGTGCAGGCGCGCTTGCAGCAGCACCCTTCGGCAGATCATGCCAGCGTTGTTCTCGATTTGCAGTTCACAGGAAGCAACGGCACGGAGCCTGATCTTTCAGCGTTGTTCAACGCCCTCGGTGGGCGAGTGAGCCTGTTGCACGGCGGCGTCGAACGTATCCAGGGACGCGCGTTGGGTCATTTGTTGCTGGCGGTGAGTCATTCGCCGTTGTCGGCTGACGAATTGATCAGCCGGGCTCGTCAATATGCGCAGCAGGCGGAGGTATTGGGTTATGTGGCTTGATCGGCTCTGGCAGGGCGTTATCGACACCTTTTTGATGGTCGGCGTGTCATCGCTGATCGCGCTGATTCTCGGTATCCCGTTGGCGGTAATTCTGGTCACCAGTGGCAAGGGGGGCATTTTCGAAGCGCCCAACGTGAACCGGGTGCTGGGTGCATTCGTGAACATCTTCCGTTCGGTGCCGTTCCTGATTCTGATGGTCGCGTTGATCCCTTTCACGCGACTGATTGTCGGGACGACCTACGGTGTCTGGGCGGCGGTGGTACCGCTGACCATCGCGTCGACGCCGTTCTTCGCGCGTATTGCAGAAGTGAGCCTTCGCGAAGTGGATCACGGGCTGATCGAAGCAGCACAAGCCATGGGTTGCCGCCGCTGGCACATCGTCTGGCACGTGCTGCTGCCCGAAGCGCTGCCGGGCATCGTCGGCGGATTTACCATCACCCTCGTGACGATGATCAATTCGTCGGCCATGGCCGGTGCCATTGGGGCGGGAGGATTGGGGGATATTGCTTATCGGTATGGGTATCAGCGGTTCGACACACAAGTGATGCTGACCGTAATCGTACTGCTGGTGATATTGGTGGCAGTGATTCAGCTGGGAGGGGATCGGCTGGCGTTGCGGCTGAACAAGCGCTGATCAAAGCGCGCCATCCCTGCGGGACCGGGTTTAGCCGGGAAAGCGGCAGGCGTCACTGCAAAATTGATGGCGCTGCCACTGACCCCTTCCCGGCTGAAGCCGGTCCTACCAGGGGATGGCGTCCCAAACCCGCGTCCAATGCAAATCAACTGTAGGAGCAATCGGAGGTTACGACGGTCGCGAAAGCGGTGGGTCTGTGACCTGGATGTTGGCCGACACGACGCATTCGCGAGCAAGGTGGAGCGCCACCCCGTCACTCCTACAGGTTCGGGCCGATGTTTAAAGGCAATTCCCTTCGTGGCTGGAAGGCTGGCAGTATTGGTCTGGCGAACATGGACCTATGTGCATACGAGGCGAGAAATGCAAAGCAAAGCTGATCGGGCGCAACTCACTCAAGAGGTGATTGAGCTTTTTGTGTCGATCATTGGCTTTATCCCACGAAACAACATCACGCCTACCACGAATTTCGTGCGCGATTTTCACATCATCGACGACGATCTCACCTGTTTCATGATGCAGGTGAAGTGGCGATACAAACTGAAGCCGACACCTGAAGACTGGGCACGGATCGAAACTATCGACGAGGTGATCGATTTGATCCTTGCTGGCAATTGATCAAACCTTGAGCGGAGGTATATTGGCGGCCTTCTCTGATCAGACGACCGCCTCATGAAACTCGACCCAACCGACCTCGCCCAGATCACGGCCACCACCCTGGGCAACTACAACGACGTCGCTGAAGATTTTCGCGAAGGCACGCGCGATCACGACGTCAGCCAGAACATCAACGCGCTGCTGCGCAACATCACCGCGCCGGCGCCGTTTCAGATTCTGGATTTTGGCTGCGGGCCAGGGCGGGATCTGCGCACGTTTACGGCCTTGGGCCACATTGCTACCGGTCTGGACGGCTCCGAACGCTTCGCCGAGATGGCGCGCGCTGACAGCGGTTGCGAGGTCTTTCATCAGAACTTCCTTGAGCTGGCCCTCCCTGTCGCACGTTTCGACGGCATCTTCGCCAACGCCTCGCTGTTTCATGTGCCTCGCCAGGAGTTGCCGCGGGTGTTGGGCGAATTGCGTGCCGCGTTGAAACCCGGGGGCGTGCTGTTCAGCTCCAATCCGCGCGGCGGTAACGAGGAAGGCTGGAAAGGTGAGCGCTACGGTTCGTTCCATGATCTGCAATCATGGGGCGCCCTGGTGACCGAAGCCGGGTTCGCTGAGGTCGAGCACTATTACCGGCCTGAGGGACTGCCGAGGGATCAGCAACCGTGGCTGGCGAGTGTGTGGCGCAAGGCGTAAGGCTTTTCACGGGTTCCACATAACATGACTTCTGCAAGCCCTAGCCTGCCAGGCGAACCAGAATGTCTCCGGCCCGCCTCATCACTTATTGAGCAGGCGTGGGGTTTTCGTCCCGACGGCCAGGATCATCTTCTTCAACCTTGCTCTGCTTATCCCGCTCAGCCTTTTGACGCTCTTCCTCGCTGGGCTCCTTGATTTTGTACCAGGCGACATACAGCGCCGGCAGGAACAGCAACGTCAGCAAGGTCGCGATGATGATGCCGCCGATCATTGCGTACGCCATAGGCCCCCAGAACACTTCGCGGGCGATGGGGATCATGCCCAGGCTTGCGGCCGCGGCGGTCAACAGGATTGGCCGACGACGGTGTTCGGTGGCTTCTGCCACCGCATCCCAGGGCAGATAACCCGCCGACTCGTATTCGTCGATCTGGGTCACCAGGATCACCGAGTTGCGGATGATGATGCCGATCAGCGCAAGGATGCCAAGGATCGCCACGAAGCCCATTGGCGTTCCGGTTGGCACCAGCGCCAACACCACGCCAATCAACCCCAGCGGCGCCACACTGGCGACGATGAACATCTTTTGCACGCTGTGCAGCTGGATCATCAGGAACGTCGCCATGAGGAAGATCATCAATGGCACAACCTTGGCGATCGGACCCTGCGCCTTGCCGCTCTCTTCCACCGTACCGCCCGTGGCAATTTTGTAGCCCACGGGCAGACCGGCGGCGAACTTATCGATCTCCGGCTTGAGCTCCTTGACCAAGTCGGTCGGCTGCATCTCGTCGCGCACAGCGGCTTTAAGCGTGATCGTGGGTTTACGATCACGGCGCCACACCAGCGGCTGCTCCAATTCATAGCGCACGTTGGCGAAGGCCAGCAGCGGAATCGACGTGCCCTGCGGCGTAACGATTTGGAGATTCTGCAGGGTTTCGGGCGAACCGCGTTCTGAGTCCACCGCACGCCCCACGACGTTAATCAGGTAGATGTCATCGCGCACCTGGGTCACAGAGGAGCCGGTCACGATGCTGTTCATCAGTTGCGCAACGTCTTCGGATGACAGGCCTAGCTGCCGCGCTTTGTCCTGATTGATGTCGATGCGCAGGACTTTGCCCGGCTCGTTCCAGTCGTAGATCATTTCGCCAATGTGCTGGTTCTTGTCCAGCAGCGTGGCAAGTTCGATAGCGTGCTGACGCACTTCATCAATGTTGTCGCCGCTGACCCGGTACTGGATCGGGCGCCCTACCGGTGGTCCCATTTCCAGCGCCTGAACGTAGGTGCCGATACCGACGAAGTCATCACGCAGACGCTTCTTCAGGCGCTCGGTCAACGCGCCGCGCTCTTCCAGCCCCTTGCTGACAATGACCAGCTGCGCGTAGTACGGGTTTTCCAGCTGTTGATCGAGCGGCAGGTAGAACCGCACCGCGCCTTCGCCGATGTAGGTACTCCAGCTGACGATGTCGGGATCGTCCTTGAGGGTCGCCTCAAGCTTGTCCACCGCGCGGCGCGTCTCGTTGATCGAGGCGTTCTGCGGCAGGTTGAGGTCAACCAGAATCTCGGGGCGGTCGGATGACGGGAAGAACTGATTTTGCACGAACCGCATGCAAAACAGAGACGTCGCGAATAGCAGAATGGTGATGATAATCGTCAGCCAGCGGTGACGCATGGCCCAGAACATCGAGCCGTTAAACGCCCGCGCAATGCGGCCGGGCTTGGCGTTCTCATCATGCTTTTTCACGTTTTCGCTGAGGATGTGCACGCCAATCACCGGGGCGAACAGCACCGCAACCACCCACGACACCAGCATGGCAACGGCGATGACCGCGAACAGCGTGAAGGTGTACTCCCCCGCCGAACTCGCGTTGAGGCCAATCGGCACGAAACCCGCCACCGTCACCAGCGTGCCGGTCAGCATCGGGAATGCCGTCGAGGTGTAGGCGTAGGTCGCGGCCTGGGCTTTGGTGTCGCCCTTTTCAAGCCGCGACACCATCATCTCCACCGTAATCATTGCGTCATCGACCAGCAGGCCGAGAGCGATGATCAAGGCGCCCAGCGAAATACGCTGCATGGTGATGCCGCTGTACTCCATGAAAACGAAGACCATCGCCAGCACCAGCGGGATCGAGCAGGCAACCACCAGCCCGGCGCGCATCCCTAGGCTGATGAAGCTGACGATCAGCACGATCACAACCGCCTCGAACAGCGCACTGGTAAAACCGCCCACGGCCTTCTCGACCACCTGTGCCTGATCGGAAACGACATGCACGCCCACGCCGATAGGCAGATCCGCGGTCGCCGCGTTCATCCGTTCATGCAGCTGTTTGCCGAATTCCTGGACGTTGCCACCCTTCTTCATGGCAATGGCCAGGCCGATGGCAGGCTTTCCATCGAAACGGAACAACGGCTTGGGCGGGTCGACGTAACCCCGGGTGATTTCGGCGATGTCACTCAAGCGATAGAAGCGATCGTTGAGACGCAGGTTGACGTTGGCCAAGTCTTTTTCTGAGGCGAACTGACCGGAAGTGCGCACCGAGATACGCTCCGGACCGGCCTCGATCACCCCGGCCGGCGTGACGGCGTTTTGCGATTGCAGACTCTGCACGACCTGACGTTGATCAAGGCCCAGCGCCGCCAGCTTGCGGGTGGAGAAATTCAGGTACAGCACTTCGTCCTGCTCACCGATCATTTCGACCTTGCCCAGCCCGGGCACGTCGCGGATCTGCACACGGACCTCTTCCACGTAATCGCGCAGCTGACGCAGTGTCAGGCCGTCCGAGGTGAAGGCGTAAATCGAACCGTAAACGTCCCCGAACTCGTCGTTAAAGGCCGGCCCCTGCAGGCCTTGAGGGAATTGCCCGCGGATGTCGTCGATCTTCTTGCGCACCTGATACCAGATGTCCGGAATTGCACCGGCGCTGGTGGTGTCGCGCAGGTAAACGAAAACCGTGGATTCGCCCGGTCGGGTGTAGCTTTTTACGTAGTCGAGGGAGTCGAGCTCTTCAAGCTTCTTCTCGATGCGGTCGGTGACCTGCTCTAGGGTCTCGTCCACGGTGGCGCCCGGCCAGCGAGTCTGTATGACCATGGTCTTGATAGTGAACGAAGGGTCTTCCTCGCGTCCCAGGTTCATGTAGGAAAACACGCCCATCAGCAGGCCGACGAACATCAGGTACCACACGAAAGACTGATGCTTGATCGCCCAATCGGAGAGGTTGAACGTCCCTTTCATCGCGGGCTTTCCTTATCGACTTTGATTTTCTGCCCCGGCTTGAGGCTGTTGACGCCCGCAGTGACGACGCGATCACCGTTGTTAACGCCGTCGGCCAGTACCACTGACCCGTTGCTGCGACTGATCACATTGACCGGGCGCGGCGAGACCGTCTGATTTTGCATGTCGATGATCCAGATCTGGGTCTTGCCATCGACTTCCTGCACTGCCGTGGCAGGCACCTCGATACGCGGCTTGACTGTGGAGCTGAGCGTGACGCTGATCGCGGTGCCCAAACGGAACGCCGCTGGCGTATCCGCCAGGGTCAAACGCGCGCGGCGGGTGCGGGTCGAACTTTCGGCCTGGGGCTCCAGTTCGCGAATGGTTGCGGTCGTGTTGATCTGCGGCTCAAGCTGGCTGGCAACAGTGAACACCACATCGCTGGGCAGTTGATCGCCCAGTTGCGACGGCAGGTCGATCACCGCCTCCTTGATGTCCGGGCGCGCAAGCGTCACCACCTGCTCACCGGCACTCACCACCTGCCCGGCCTCGACCTTCCACTCGGTGACGACGGCATCGTGGTCCGCGCGCAGCTCGCTGTAGCTCAGCTGATCCTTGGCCTGCTGCACAGCGGCCTTGGCCTGATCGTAGGAAGACTGGGAGGTCTTGAGGTCAGTCACCGCCACGTCCAGCGCAGCCTGGGCGCCAACCCCCCTGTCGAACAATTCCTGCTGGCGCCGGGCGTTGGCCTGGGCGTTGATGAGCTGCGCTTCGACACGCGCAAGGTCGCCTTGGGTCGAGCGCACCTGGTTTTGCTGATCGGTGGGGTCAAGCACGGCGAGCATGTCGCCCTTTTTCACTTGCGCGCCGACATCGACGTTGCGCTGCGCAATACGACCCGACACGCGGAAACCGAGGGTGCTTTCATAGCGCGCGGCAATGTTGCCGGCAAAACGACCCAGGCTCTCTTGCGCCTGGGGCTTCACCTCAATGAACAAGACCGGTCGAATCGGCTCGGGGGCGGGTTCTTCCTTACTGCAGGCGGTCAACAGCAGGCTTGCCAGCACTACCCCCGACAAACGCTTCATTGCGACGCTCCCGTTGGCTTCTGCGAGAGATCGGCATAAACGTCGGCGAGCTCCACTTGCATGTCCGGGTGCAGCAGCTGATTACCGGCAACGACCACTTTTTCACCATTTTTCAAACCATCGACGATGATGACTTTGCCTGTGAGATAACGCCCCACGGTCACGCCGCGCAGGCTGACTTTGTTGTCGGCGTTGACGACCCACACCGCAGGTTTGCCAAGCTGATCGCCCAGGCCTTTGGTCAGCGCCGACCATGGCAGCTCGACGCTGGTTTTGGCCGGAACGCTCAGGGCCGCGCTGACCACAGAGCCGAGGTCCATGCCTGGCGGCAGCGAAGTGAGGGCTATCTTGACTTGCAGCGTACCGGTCTGTGCCGACACGGCGGGGGTGACTTCGCGCACCTTGCCGGTGGCCTTGACGTTGGGATTGTCCAGCAGCGTGACGTCCACCGGCTGATCGGTGGGCGGGTTGACGAACAGTGATTCATAGACATTGAACACGGCGTCGCGCTCGCCATCCCGGGCGAGGCCGAAGATCGGCGCGGTCGCCTGTACGACTTGGCCAACCTCTGCCTGGCGCGCAGTAATGATGCCCGGCGCATCAGCGATCAAAGACGTGTAACTCAACTGCTCGCGGGCATTGGCCAGTTGCGCCTGGGCGGCTTTGAGCGAGCTCTGGCTGCCGCGCAGCTGGGCCTGCGCGGAATCGTATTCACTGCGGCTGGTGTAGCCCTTGGGCAAGAGCTTCTCCTGACGCACGAATGCGGCGGAGGTTTGCTTGACCCGCGCCTGCTCTGCGGCAACGGCCGCGACGGCTGAGTCGACGTTGGTCTGCAGGTCCTTGGGGTCGAGCTTGGCCAGTACTTGCCTGGCCGACACCCGATCGCCGACATCCACCATCCGTTGGATGATTTTCCCGCCCACGCGGAATGAAAGCTGCGTTTGCACCCGCGCCTGGATGTCGCCGGTCAGCGCAACATCGGCTGCGAAATCGGCGGTCTTTACCTCTTGCGCCTGCACACGGGCACGCACAGGCTCCTGCGGCTTTTCCTTGCCACAGCCGGCAAGAACAGTCAGGCACAGGCCGATAAAGAAAACGGTCGGTCGACCACGAAAAACAGGGGGTTGGGCGGGCATGCAAGCTCCTTGTGCCAATGCCGTGACGACACCGCGCCGCTGGACGCCGTTGCGATGTGCTCATGCGACTGTGAGCTTACATCAGGGTTCCTTGTGAGGTCAGAACTCTGCCTGAGCAATCTACGCCAGAGCGCGCTGGCACGCGATGAGAGGGTGGTGTTGGACAAAGCGCAGCGCTGCCAGATGGACCGGTCCAGCAGCACTGCCTGAAGCACTGAAGTGCCTCACCCATAAAACCCTTGCCTGTACACCAACTGTGTCGTTCTACCGACCAACAGCGTTACTACGCCCTTATGAACATTGGCTTGATCTCCCTTAACGATTAATCAGGGTCGATAATGACGCAGGAAACCTTCCCTGTTAAACCGTTATCGTATTTCGACCTCACAGGCACCATGCCAGGAATACCGGGGTTGTTATTGCCGTCAAAAAGTCCGTATATATAAGCATGACTCAGTGGCTGAGTCGTAATCCTGTATATATAAAAATCATCACCTTCCAAATCACCCGCATCGCAGTGTTTATCGTAAAAAGCAACCGTTCCCTTGATCCCGTTTGAGATTGAAAAGTACTGTACCTTATCGTTATCACACCCAGAGCTGCCCCCAAAGTCGACCCTCGTTTCACCGCTCGTGCTCACGGTAATGGTGCAGACTTCGGAGATCGGCGGGTCGAACACCCCACTCTGTTTGTAAAACAACCCCACTTGAAATGCCGCGTTTGACTCCGCTTTTGTCTTATATTCTGGTGGGAGCTTATTCATCGAACTTTCCGCCAGCGCGTATAAAGTAGTTGTCAACGCCACTACCGTCAACGCCGATAAAGTGACCCGCTTTGTTTTGCTCATGATAGGAATTCCTTTCCTTTGGCCGTCAGCGACCTGAACGTTGTTTTAACGCTTACTGGATTAACCGCATTCACAGTAAAACCTAGAAGGTGTTAATAAACAATGAAAAAGAGACTGTGATAAAGATTGATTTGAAATGAGCATCGTCAATATTATCGCAAAGCAGCGTGGGTCAAATCAGTCAGCAGGAACGCACTCTGATTTGCGACGAATATGAGTTTGTTAAATCAAATGGCTGACACATCGCATTCGCCGGGAACCGGCAGCGGAATCTGTATACTCGGTGGATCAGGGAGAAATCAGTAGGGGCTTCCTGCCGCTTCGCGCCAGATCGCGGGGCAAGCCACACTCCTACAGCTAATAGGCCAGACCGCTCCTGACGTATATCCGTTTGGCCCCAGCACCCAGCTTCTAGGTAGACGCAAATCTCCTGTAGGAGCAATCGGAGGTTACGACGGTCGCGAAGGGGGTGTCACTGACACACTGCCTCCTGTATCGGGCTGACTGAGGCTGGGCGTTGAGCATTGCGGATCAACTCCCCGCGCCACCGTGGGCTTCTTCAAAGAAGAAATCCTTCCAGCTGTCGGCCTTGTTCTTCAGCACGCCGAGTTCATGCAATTTTTCGGCGTAGATAAACGTACGCTGAGGCACAACGGTGAAGTCGATTTCAGGATCGGAGACGATCTTCTCCACCAGCGGCAACGGCAGCTTGGACTTCTCTACCTCAATGTAGGTCTTGGCCGCGGCAGGCTTGTCGGCCTTGATGATTTTCTCGGCCTCGGCCAGCGCGTCGTAAAACGCCTTGTAGGTCTTGGGGTTCTCGTCGTGGAATTTCTGAGTGGTGTACAGCACGTTGAACGTCGCCTGGCCCCCGAGCACGTCATACGAGCTCAGCACTTTATGCACGTTGGGGTTTTCCAGCTCCTGATACTGAAACGGCGGGCTGGAGAAGTGCGCGCTGATTTCAGAGCCGCCGGCGATCAGCGCCGAGGTCGCATCCGGGTGCGGCAGGCTGACCGAGATGTTGTCGAACTTCTTGAAGTTGTCGTTCCCGAACAGTTTCGCGGTCTCGATCTGCAACGTGCGCGACTGGAAACCCACCCCGGCTGCGGGAACTGCAATGCGGTCCTTATCGGTGAAGTCGTTGAGGGTCTTCACGTCAGGTTTGTTGCTGAGCAGGTAGTTGGGCATCGAGCCCAGCGAGGCGATGGCCTTGACGTTCTGCTTGCCCTTGGTCCTGTCCCAGATCGTCAGCATGGGCGGCACGCCCGCAGACACCACATCCAGCGCGCCAGCCAACAGCGCTTCGTTCATGGCCGTGGCGCCGGAAATGCTGTTCCAGTCGACCTTGATGTCCAGGCCCTGCTCTTTGCCATGCTTCTCGATCAGCTTTTGCTGCTGAACAACGTCCAGAATCAGATAGCCGATACCGAACTGCTGGGCGATGCTGATCTTGCCCTCGGCCTGGGCACCGCCACTCAACAAGGCGCCAGCGAGGCCCAGGGCAGCTGCGATGGCGGTGAGTTTCGGGCGTTTGAAGGGTCCAGCGGTCAGTGACAAATCCATACATTCCTCGCGATAAAGGCAAAAGCGTCGAAGGCCTCGTAGCCACTAGCTGTCACGAGGCGCCATTTTGTTCGGTGACTCGGATCAGCGCTGCATGCCCCATCGCTTGACGGTCAGGCGTTCCACATTGCTGAACAGCAGATTTTCCACGAGCAGCCCGATGATGATCACCGCCGCCAGGCCCGCGAAGACCTTGTCGGTGTACAGCTCATTGCGGTTCTGAAAGATGTACCAGCCCAGGCCGCCCTTGCCGGAAGAGGCGCCAAACACCAGCTCGGCGGCGATCAGAGTCCGCCAGGCGAATGCCCAGCCGATTTTCAGGCCTGCGAGAATCGAAGGCAGTGCGGCAGGGATGAGGATGTACCAGACAAACCGCAGGCCCTTGAGACCGTAATTGCGCCCGGCCATGCGCTGGGTTTCAGAGACGCCAAGAAACCCCGCATACGTATTGAGCGCCAGCGCCCAGAGCACCGAGTGCACCAGCACGAAGATCAGGCTGTTTTCGCCCAGGCCAAACCACAACAGGGACAAAGGCAGCAACGCGATGGCGGGCAGGGGGTTGAACATGGCCGTTAGCGTGCCGAGCAAGTCGCGGCCCAACTGCGTGGAGACGGCCAGTGTGGTGAGGCCAAACGCCAGGACAATGCCGATCAGGTAACCCTTGACCAACACCGTCAGGGATATCCAGACCTTGGCGGGCAACTCGCCGGTGGCGATGCCATCGATGAACGCCTGGGCGGTTTGCAGGAAACTCGGCAGCAGCAAATCGTTGCCCTGAATGCGCGCGGCGATTTCCCAGATGATCGCCAGCGCAACGAGGATCACGGCCTTGCGCACCCAGCTGACTTGCCATATGCGGTGAGCGAGGGGGATGTCCCGGGCCAGGTCTTCCTGGGTGAAAGGCTCCAGCGCGACTTCGTATTCTTCCCGGATGGGGGGTGAAAGGCTCATGGGTATGTCTCTTAAGTCGACGCTCCCTGTAGGAGCCGGCTTGCTGGCGAACGCGTCGGGTCCGACACCTTTTCGATGAATGACGGATGGGTTCGCCAGCAAGCCGGCTCCTACAGAGATATGTCCAATTCGTGCGGCCGGCAGTGGATGCCGTCGGCAGCGCTGTTAATAGGCAATGCGAACGTCTTGAAACCGAAGATCAGGCTCGACCGCCGGCGCTTCGCCTTCGTCGAACAACAGCCGGTGGATTCGCTGCGCAGACGCCTGAAACTCGACGCCCCCGAGGCTTTTCAAGTTGTATTGATGGCTGTTGATCTCGGCACGCACACGCCCGGGGTGTGGCGACAGCAACAGAATCCGGTTACCCACCACCAGTGCTTCCTCAATGGAGTGCGTCACGAACAGCAGCGTAAAGCGCACCTCTTCCCACAACTCCAGAAGCTCTTCCTGCATCTTGCGGCGGGTCAATGCATCAAGCGCGGCAAACGGTTCGTCCATCAACAGAATTTTGGGCTGCATCGCCAGCGCTCTGGCGATCGCCACGCGCGCCTTCATGCCACCCGACAAAGTATGCGGATAGGCATCGGCGAAGGCACTCAAGCCGACTTTCACCAGGTAATGCCGTGCACGCTCCTCGGCCTCACGACGCTTGAGCGTGCGCGAGGCCAGCAGTGGAAACATGACGTTCTGAATCACCGTCTTCCATGGCGGCAGTTGATCAAACTCCTGAAACACCACGATTCGGTCCGGCCCCGGCTCCTTCACCCGTTGGCCGGCCAGACGAATCTGACCTTCACTGGGCTGGATGAACCCGGCCACGGCCTTGAGCAGCGTAGATTTGCCGCAACCTGAAGGGCCGAGCAGGACAAATCGATCGGCCGGATCGATTTCAAAGCTGACTTGATGAGTGGCCCGCACCACGCGTTCCGGCGTGCGGTATTCAAGGCTGACGCCCTGTACTTGCAACAGCGCTTCAGCGGTAGGCTGATTGGCCTGTTGCGCGTTCAAGTGATCGCTAGCCGTGTGGCTTTGCAGAGCAGCGTTCATGCAGCGGAGCTCCTTGGCAGGGCAGCCGGAATTATCAGGTGAACCCGGGCGATGATCCCGGCGCGGTGCGTATCAGAAAGGCGCATCGCCCTGGATAGTGGTGCGGTGCAGACGACGGCGCAGGTGATCGGGCGTGCCGCCGGCGAGATGGATCAGGGAGCGGTTGTCCCAGAACACCATGTCGTTTTCCTGCCACTTGTGGCGGTAGACGCCTTCCGGGCGAACGCTGTGGGCATACAGCTCGGTGAGAATGGCCTGGCTCTCGTCTTCTGGCAGGCCGACGATATGAGTGGTGAACCCCTCACTGACGAACAACGCCTTGCGGCCGTTCTCCGGGTGAGTGCGCACGATCGGATGGCTGACCACGGCGACCTGCGCCAGTTGCTCGGCGCTGAGCGTGGGACGCCAGTTTTCGGCGTTGCGGCCATGGCTATAGCGAGCCGTGTAACTGTGCACGGCATTGCGCCCTTCAACCGCTTTGCGCAGATGCTCGGGCAGCGTGTCCCATGCCAGATGCATGTCGGCGAACAAGGTGTCGCCGCCCTCGCTTGGCAGCTCCTGGGCGTAGAGCATGGACCCAAGGCTTGGCAGCTCTTTGTAGGACAAGTCCGAATGCCAATACTTACCGGCATCGCCCAGCCCGACAGGCTGACCGTTTTCCACGATATTGGAGACGATCAGAATCTCTGGATGATTGGCGAGCAAGAACTGCTTCAGCACGTGGATCTGCAGCACGCCGAACCGGCGACTGAAATCGATCTGCTGCTGCGGGGTGATGCGCTGATCACGGAAAACCACCACGTGGTAATCCAGGTGCGCTTGGTGGACGCGGGCAAAATCGGCGTCGTCGAGCGGGCGGGACAGATCCAGACCGACGATTTCCGCGCCCACCTTTTCGGCGAATGGACGCACATCGAACTGCTGGCCGGGAGCTTGCGCGGACGAAGCGTGGGAGGCTGCTGGCATGAGAACTCCGACTCCATAAAAGCCTGACCACGAAGGCGTAGCCAGAAAGCATCTGTAAGGAGGGAGAACTTTAAAGCTATAAGAAGCGAAGTTTAAATATCGTTACAGCATATGCATAGCGCCGAAAGACCTAGGCACCCGCGTCCGCCCTCAGCCGTTCTGCGTGCAGCGGCTTGCGCCAGGCGGCTTGCCGAATCCGTAAGCCGAAACGAAAAACGCGCTGGCCCGCCGAGCCCTGGTGCCGATGACTGTTGGTCAGGGCAGGAGGGAAACGGCAAGCCAGCGCGTTTCAAGTCTGAGCGCGTGGCAAGCAAGCGTTCAGAGGATTATCAGAACGCCGGCAGTACCGCGCCGTCGTACTTCTTGTTGATGAAGTCTTTGACCTGCTGGCTGGTCAGCGCTTTGGACAGCTTCTCGATTGCGTCGGTGTGAGCGTTATCGGTGCGAGTCACCAGATAGTTCACGTACGGCGAGTCGGAGCCTTCGAGAATCAGCGCATCCTTTTTAGGGCTGAGCTTGGCTTCCAGCGCGTAGTTGGTGTTGATCAGATCCAGGTCAACCTGATCCAGCGCGCGCGGCAGCAAGGCCGACTCAAGCTCGCGGAACTTCAGTTTTTTCGGATTGGTAGCAATGTCCTTTGGTGTCGACAAGGCATTGGTCGGGTCTTTC
This sequence comes from Pseudomonas lutea, assembly GCF_000759445.1. NCBI lineage: Bacteria > Pseudomonadati > Pseudomonadota > Gammaproteobacteria > Pseudomonadales > Pseudomonadaceae > Pseudomonas > Pseudomonas lutea. The sequence goes on along the minus strand of NZ_JRMB01000004.1, from coordinate 54,863 downwards.
AGGGTGATCAGGCCGTTTTTCTGCAGCAACAGCAGGGCGCGACCGGCATTGCTGCCTTCGTTAGGGATGGCAACGGTGGCGCCTTCAGGAATCTGGTCGATGGATTTCCACTTTTTCGAGTAGCCGCCGAACGGTTCGACGTGTACGCCCACGCCGGTCACCAAGGTTGCACCCTTGCCCTTGTTGAAGCCATCCAGGTAAGGCTTGGTCTGGAAGTAGTTGGCGTCAAGACGCTTCTCGTTCAGTTGCACGTTGGGCTGCACGTAGTCAGTGAAGACCTTGATCTGCAGGTCAACGCCTTCTTTGGCCAGTTCCGGCTTGATCAGCTCAAGGATTTCAGCGTGCGGAACAGCGGTGGCGCCCACCACAAGCTTTTCGGCAGCCTGGGCTGCGCTGATGCCGAGGGAGAGAGCAGCTGCCAGTGCGGTGAACAAAAACGTCTTCTTCATGCGATGTCCTTAGAGAAATCGGGTCGCCTCGTGGGCAACTTTGTTTTCGGTCTGCCGCAGGATCGACCCCGGGCAGGGTGGCGGCTGATGCGGACAGTACCGAGATTATTTATTCCGAGACAATACTTTTTAGTCGGATGGTTATGCTTTTTTGATCTCAATAGGCGTTTTGCCACTTCACAACGGTGGGCAGGGACAAGCGCTAGCGGGCCGGCAGATTCAAATGCTCCGGCAGGATTTCCACACCGCTGCTGACCAGTAACGCAAAGTGGATGACGTTCTCCAGCTCACGCGTGTTACCTGGCCAGTAATGCGCTTCGAGCACGCGCTGTGCGTCTTCGCTGATCAGGGGCACCTGAAAATCGAAACGCTGGCTGTAGATGCCCAGGAAATACTCGGCCAGGGGCAGGATATTGCCGGGCTGTTCGCGAAGTGCCGGCAGGTCGAGGCGGCCTTCATTCAAGTAGCGGTACAACCGCTCATGGAATTTACCGGCGGCGACTGCCAGACGCAGATCGATGCTGGTCGCCGCGACCAGCCTGACGTCGACCGGGCTCGGCTGCGTGGCGCCCACGCGGGTCACTTCATGGTTTTCCAGCGCTGCCAGCAATTTGTTCTGGATTGTCATGGGCAGATCGGCGATTTCATCCAGGTACAACGTGCCGCCGGTGGCCGAGCCAAACCAGCCGGCCCGACTGCTCGCCGAGCCGCTGTGCGCACCCGCGGCATAGCCGAAGAGCTCCGCCTCTGCGTAGGTCGAGCTGATCGCACCGCAGTTGACCGACACGAACAAACCGGAGCGATCACTGCCGCGATGAATATGACGCGCCAGCAATTCCTTGCCGGTGCCGGACTCGCCGCGAATCAACACGGGTAAGTCCAAGGGCGCCAAAAGCTCCATCTCTTCGCGCAACTGCCGCGACCTTGGGTCAATGAACACCAATGCCTTGGCGCGGATGCTCAAAGGGCTTTTTTCAGCGTCAGGGAAGGTCAGCAAGGGATTGTTCGAGATGTCGGAAAGGCTCATGGCAGGCTCCCGCCCCGGCCATTGGATGACCCGAGCGTTTAAAAAAAGGCCGCAGCGCCTCTCGGTTCACTGCGGCGAAAATGATCGTGAGAAAAGCCGGCTCATGCGCAATTGCAGGTGCGCGTGCTGTGCTCATGCGCGGCGGCGGGTGAGTTGCTCGATTCGTCCTTGCAGTCGGTACAGGTAAGCGAATCCCTGCTCCCAACGCTGGTGGCCGGACTTCACATTGATGTGGCCAGCGCCGCTGAGAATGCCGATCTCGGCGCCCCAGTTGCGGGCCATTTCCATAGCGCGCAATGCGCTGACGGCAGAGTCATTGTCGGAGCTGACCACTTGCGTCGGAAACGGCAGCAAGTGCTCTGGGATTGGCGAAAAATTGCGGATGGCAGGCGGGCAATTCGGCCGTTCGACGTCAGCGGGAGCGACCAGCAATGCCCCACGCACCTGGCGAAGGCTGTCCAGCGGTGCCAACTGCGCCCAATGCGCGACGGCCACGCATCCCAGGCTGTGAGCGATGAGAATCACCGGTGTGCTCTCGGAAGCAATGGCGCGTTGGAGCTCTCCGATCCAGTCCTCTCGGCGAGGCTTGAGCCAGTCGGCCTGCTCAACCCGTACGCTGTTGGGCAAGCTGTTCTGCCAGTGAGTTTGCCAATGGTCATCGGCAGATCCTTGCCAGCCTGGCACGATCAGGTAACGGATCGATTCGTTCTGCATGGCCTTCGCCTCCTGCATGTTGCGTTCATGGGGCGAGTATAGGGATGGGATATATATTCGAAAAAGAATAAGACGCTATTTATTAATAGCTTGAAAATATATGAATGCCCATGACTCGGCAAAAAAGAGGGCCACCCCCTGCCTTAAAGGGGTGACCCTGATAATCACGCTGTCTGCCCCCGGCTCGCCAGGGATGAGCAGAGCTTACGGCGCAGTTGTTACAGAATTTTTATCCGCCGACGTTTTCCTGCGAGCAGTGCGACAAGCCGGTTTCGCGGGCAAGCCGGCTATAGGGTGGCCGGGAATGGTCTCACCATCAGGCGCAGAACCTGTAGGAGCGCGCTTGCCCGCGAAGACGTCGGTACGAACCACACACTTATGCCAGATTCACGCCTTTTCGCGGGCAAGCGCGCTCCTACAGGTGCTCAGCGTCTGGCTTGGGAAGAGTGATGCCGCCGGCAAATCTGCGCAGCTGCTGCGCTCACCACATCAATACAGCCGGACACCATCTGCAGGAGCGCGCTTGCCCGCGAAGACGACGGTACGACCGACACATCTATGCCGGTTTGACGCCTTTTCGCGGGCAAGCGCGCTCCTACATTTGCTCAGCGCCTGGCTTGGGAAGAGTGCTGCCGCCCGCAAATCTGCGCAGCTGCCGCGCTCACCGCGTCAATACAGCCGGACACCATCTGTAGGAGCGCGCTTGCCCGCGAAGACGTCGGTACGACCGACACATCTATGCCGGTTTGACGCCTTTTCGCGGGCAAGCGCGCTCCTCAGGTGCTCAGCGCCTGGCTTGGGAAGAGTGCTGCCGCCCGCAAATCTGCGCAGCTGCCGCGCTCACCGCGTCAATACAGCCGGACACCATCTGTGGAGCGCGCTTGCCCGCGAAGACGTCGGTACGAACGACACATTTACGCCGGATTCACGCCTTTTCGCGGGCAAGCGCGCTCCTACAGGTGCTCAGCGCCTGGTTTGGATGGAACGTCGCGGTTTCCCGCGCGCGCTACATCTGCGCAGCCGCCAAGAGGCCATGTGCGGCAGGCGTCGATGAGGCGAGGTCAACTGCGCACGGGGTCCGGCATGGCTGCTCTTTCCTGCCGCCGTTCAAATCGGTTGGCCCGGCCGAATGTGCCAAAATCATTGAAGCGCACACCCATCTCGGCCATTACTTTGTGCGCAACAGGCGCCGTCATCTGGCGAATGTAAAACGGCTCTTTTACTACGAAGTGATGAATGCCGTGGGTGCTGCCAAAGTTGAAACAGAACGCCTGCATGGGCCACATCCACCATGGATTGAGCACCTGGGTCTGCTGCATCACATTGCCCGGCTCGAGGTCACCGTAGTAATGCATGTTTGAACTGACGAAATGCAGGCAGAACGTGCGCAACACGTTCGGCCCAACGAGCACCACGACCGCGACATCGATGACCTGCATCACCGCCAGCGTGTTCGCCGACCAATCAATCGAGCTGCCCGATAACGCAGCAATTCCGTTCGCGGCATGAAACCCCAGAAACACGTACCACGCGCCCCAGTTGAGCAGCGCCAGCGGCGCGTAGACCCGCAGAGTCCGCCTGAGAATGCTGAATTTATGCGCGAATGTTTTCGCTCGCAGCATGCGGATCACCGAGGACATGACGTTATCACCAACCATCAGCAATCGCGCCAGCCCCCACGGCTCACCGTTGGTGATGGCCCGCTCCTCCAGGTCGGCTTCGGTGCCGGAGACTTTGTGATGGTTGAGGTGCAGGTGCCGACGGATCCAGGGGTTGATGGTGCTCGGCCGTGCCATCCAGACCAGCGCCAGCATGAGGTTATGCGGCACGCGGCGTTTGCGGAAATACATGCTGTGGATCAGGTCATGTTCCAGTTCGTGGGTCAGCGACGCGAAGAACGCATTGAGCAGCACACAGACCCACCACGCCATATGACCCTGAAGATAGAGCGTTGCGCTGCCGACCATGCCCGCCAATGCGAACAGCAGAATGCCGGCGCCGATAGCGTCCTGGTGCTGCAGCACCGGGTAGCGCTCGCGCAGTGAGGCACCATGGGCTGAAACCACCGCACGAATGTGCGCCGATCGTTGTTGTGCATTCAGTCCGGCAGCACTTGCAGAAGTGTCGTGCATGCTTCCATTCTCCGGTTTCAGGGTAAAAAGCGTGACGCCACTGTGCCGCTTCGGGCAGATCCCCGCCTGACCTGGAACGCCAATCTGTAGACCGGAAGCGCCAACGTGTATGTCTGAGCCGAGCATCCTCGCCAGTTGGACCCGCGCCCTGCGCAAGCAGCTCGACGCCCTCGGCCTCGATAGCCTCGCGCTGAGCCGCGCTGCGGGCCTGGATCCGCAATTGATGGATGATCCCAACGCTCGCTACCCGGTAACCGTCACGACACGTTTCTGGGAACTGGCTGTGCAGGCCAGTGGCGATCCGGCGCTGGGCCTGAGGGTGTCACGTTTCGTCAGCCCGACGACCTTTCATGCGCTCGGTTACGCGCTGGTCGCCAGCGGCTCGTTGCGGGAAGTGTTCGAGCGCATTGTGCGTTATCACCCGGTGGTGAGCGATGCGCTGGTCATGAGCTTCGAGCGGGTCGAGGATCGGTACGAGTTCCGCTTCCGCGTACCCGATGGCAGTCCTATGCCGGCCAATGAAGCCATGGACGCCTTCGCTGCGATCTACGTTCGCACATGCCGCAACCGGCTGGGACGTCATTACGCGCCGCTGGCTGTGCATCTGATGCGCCCGCAGCCTGAAGACCCGCAGCCCTGGCATGACGTGTTTCGCGCCCCGCTGTTCTTCGCCGCGACGGAGAACCTGTTGAGTTTTGCCTGTGATGACTTTGACAGCCATCTTGACGACGCCAACCCGGAGCTGGCCCGGCACAACGAGACCGTTCTCAACCGTACCCTGGAGCAACTCAGCGCGTTGACCTGGGAGCGAAAAGTGCGGGACGCCATCGAGCGTCAACTGCCGGACGGCGAACCCTCCGCCGAGCGCATCGCTCACGCGCTGCACTTGAGTTTGCGCAGCCTGCAGCGTCACTTGGCCGATGAAGGTTGCCGCTACGATTTGCTGCTCAATCAGTGCCGACAGAATCTGGCGCTGCAGCACATGCGTGACCCCGCCAGTTCACTCACCGAAGTCGCGTACCTGCTCGGATTCGCCGACACCAGCAGTTTCAGTCGCGCGTTCAAGCGGTGGACTGGCATGACGCCCAGCCAGTATCGCGAAGGCCTGAACCGCTGAGCGACGGATGTGCTTCATGCCTCCGCGCCAGTCAAGCGATGAAGTGCTGCGTCGCGGAGCCAGTCGGTGTCGAGTATGTCGATGCGATCGTGATCGCGACGGACGATCTGGCGCTCCTCGAAATACGTCAACACTCGCTCCACAACCTCACTGGTCAGACCGAGGCAACGGGTGGAGGCCATATCGCCCCGCATGACGCTGCGCAGAGAGCCATCCACGCCGCCGTAGGCTTCGGCGAGCATCAGCAGCCTAAACGCCACGCGTTCCTGGGTAGGCAACAGGGTGATGTCCTGGACAGCGGGCACTTCGATGCCGAGTTTGCTGCCCAGCAGTATCCGGAAATGGCGCCACAGCGTCGGATGCTCGGCCAGCAATTGCTTGAGCGGAGCGTCCGCCATGTGCAGCACGATCACTGCGTCCTGGGCGATTACGTCGTGCGTGGCGGGGAGGTCATCAAATAACGAGGCTTCGCCGAACCAGTAAGGCCGATAATCTTCTGCGTGGGGTGAGCGAGCCAGCTGTGGCCTGCCGGGATTGATCCGCAGCGAACCGGTGAGCAACGCGTATAGCCCCGGTGCTGGCTCACCGCGCAGGAAAATTGATTTGCCGGGCGTCACCCGCCGCTGCCGCATGCCGGTCAGCAAGCTATCCTGCAAAAGCGCAGGAAGATCACGGAACCAGCGGTCGTTGATCAGCCATGAGTGCCATTGGGCTCCATTCGTCATGTGAATCTCCTTTTGATGGCCAGCCTTTTGTTGCAGGCTGAGTCGCTCAGCGTTTCAGCTCGAAAAAACCAGCGGCATGATCCCTGTATCCATAGAGGAATAACAATGAAAAACCTCGTCGATCATCTCAGCCAGTACGCGGCGTACCACCGCGACACCCGCAACATCGTCACCCATTTTGTGGGTATTCCCTTGATCGTGATCGCAGTCGCCGTGCTGCTCTCTCGCCCCGGTTGGACCAGTTGGGCGCTGGGCGGGCTTTGGGTGTCTCCCGCGCTGCTGGTGAGCCTGGCGGCGACTTTTTTCTACCTGCGTCTGGACGTATTTTTTGGTGTGCTGATGGGGGCTTTGCTAGCACTATGCCTCTGGCTCGGCGCTAATCTGGCGCAGCAGACCCTCTTGATCTGGCTCAGCGCCGGGGTCGGGTTGTTCGTGCTCGGTTGGGTGATCCAGTTTGTGGGCCATTATTACGAAGGCCGCAAGCCGGCGTTCGTCGACGACATCACAGGCCTGATCATCGGCCCGTTGTTTGTCGTCGCAGAAGCGGCTTTTTTGCTGGGGATGAGAAAGAAGCTGCAGCACGCCATCGAAGCGCGAGTCGGCAAAACGCACCGGCGGGACATGAAAAAGGCTGCGATCTGAAGCAGCCCGACTCGTAAAAGGTATCGCTCAGTCTCTGGCGAACGACAGGCCTGTAGGAGCGCGCTTGCCCGCGAAGACGGCATTCCAGCCGCCGAATATGTATCGGCTGCTCCAGCCCTCTCGGGCAACAGCACACCTGTAGGAGCGCGCTTGCCCGCGAAGACGGTATTCCAGCCGCCGAAGATGTATCGGCTGCTCCAGCCCTCTCGGGCAACAGCACACCTGTAGGAGCGCGCTTGCCCGCGAAGACGGCATTCCAGCCGCTGAAGATGTATCGGCTGTACCGGCCTCTTCGCGGGCAAGCGCGCTCCTACAGTGCTCGAAGCAAGCGGCAGCGTTTGGCGTCGTAGTCATGCAGCGCCAGGCGGCGTTTGGTGTCAACGCCCCCAGCGTCAGGCAGCAGCGTTGGCGTCAAAGTCAGCAGCGTCAAGCGGAGCAGGCCAGGCTTAAATGCCCTCCACCTTTTGCCAGACCTTTGGCTTGAAGAACAGCGTCTCGCCCCGGGCCAGCCCGGTCAGGCTGTCGTGGTCCTTGACCACTTCGGCCTCGATCAGCTCCGGCTGACCTTCCACCTTCAGCGTGACGCGGGTGGTCGCACCCAAAGGCCGGATGTCGCGGACTTCGGCTGCGTGATGCCCTTCCACCTCGTGCCGTGACAGCGAGACCTCATGCGGCCTAAACAGCACATGGTTGTCTTCACCCAGGTGCAGACGGTTCGAATCGCCGAGGAAGTGATACACAAAATCGCTGGCCGGGTTCTCGTAAACGTCTCCCGGTGAGCCAATTTGTTCGATGACCCCCTTGTTCATCACCACGATGCGGTCAGCGACCTCCATCGCCTCTTCCTGATCGTGAGTGACGAAGACCGAGGTCAGGTTGATGTCTTCGTGCAACCGCGCCAGCCAGCGACGCAGCTCCTTGCGCACCTTGGCGTCCAGCGCACCAAATGGCTCGTCCAGCAGCAACACCTTGGGCTCTACCGCCAACGCGCGCGCCAGGGCAATCCGCTGGCGCTGACCGCCCGACAATTGCTCCGGGTAGCGATCGGATAGCCAGTCCAGTTGCACCATGTTCAGCAGCTCATGGACTTTGACTGCAATCTGGCTCTCGCTCGGACGGAGGCTTTTCGGCTTCATGCGCAGGCCAAAAGCGACGTTGTCGAACACCGTCATGTGCCGGAACAGTGCGTAGTGCTGAAACACGAAACCCACGTTGCGATCGCGGACGTCGTGCCCCGAGACATCTTCACCATGGAACACGATGCTGCCCTGGTCCGGCGTTTCCAGCCCGGCGATGATGCGCAGCAGGGTAGTCTTGCCGCAGCCGGACGGGCCCAGCAGCGCAACGAGCTCGCCACTCTGGATGTCCAGACTGATGCCGTCGAGGGCCTTGAAGGCGTTGAAATTCTTGCTGACGTTACGGACTTCGATCGACATGAATTATTCCTCCGCCGCGTTTTTGCGCAGACGGCTAATGCGCGCTTCGCTCCACTGCTTGAGCAGCAGGATGAACAGCGCAAGGATCAATAACAGGCTCGCCACGGCAAATGCAGCCACGTGGTTGTACTCGTTGTAGAGAATCTCGACATGCAGCGGCAGGGTGTTGGTCACGCCGCGAATGTGGCCGGACACCACCGATACCGCGCCGAACTCACCCATGGCCCGCGCAGTACATAGCACCACGCCATAGATCAGGCCCCATTTGATGTTGGGGACGGTCACGTGCCAGAACATTTGCCAGCCATTGGCGCCCAGCAGGCGCGCCGCCTCTTCTTCCTGCGTGCCCTGCTCCTGCATCAGCGGGATCAGCTCGCGGGCCACGAACGGCACCGTCACGAAGATGGTCGCCAGCACGATGCCCGGCAGGGCGAAGACGATCTGAATGTCGTGGTCCTGCAGCCAGGGGCCGAACACACCACGGGCGCCGAACATCAACACGTAGATCAAACCGGCAATCACCGGGGAAACCGAAAACGGCAGGTCAATCAAGGTGACCAGAATGGCTTTGCCACGGAATGAGTATTTGCTCACACACCAGGCCGCCGCGACGCCGAAGACCACGTTAAGCGGGACGGAAATCAGCACCGCGAACACGGTGAGCTTGAGTGCCGACAACGCATCGGGCTCAAGGATGGCCGAGAAGAATCCGCCGAGGCCGTTACTCAAGCCCTGGCCGATGACCACTACTAACGGAAGCAACAGAAACAACGCGAAGACCAGCCAGCCAAGGCCGATCAGAATGCGCCGCGAAACCGCGCTGCCACGACGGGCAGCATTGGCGGAGGACGCAGCAATGAGCGATGAACCAGACATACGTGCGCCTCCTCAGTTAGGGGTTTCGATGCGTCGTTGCAGCAGATTGATCAGCAGCAACAGTACGAACGACACCAACAGCATCATCACGCCAATCGCTGTGGCGCCGGTGTAGTCGTACTGATCGAGCTTGACCATGATCAGCAACGGCAGGATTTCCGTCTTCATCGGCATGTTGCCGGCGATGAAGATCACCGAGCCGTACTCACCTACACCGCGAGCAAAGGCCAGCGCGAAGCCGGTCAGCCAGGCAGGCAACAAGGCCGGTACGAGAATGTGACGGAACACCTGAATAGGTCTGGCACCGAGGCAGGCGGCGGCTTCTTCGACTTCGCGGGGGATGTCCGCCAGCACCGGCTGGACCGTGCGCACCACGAAAGGCAGGGTGACAAAGGTCAGGGCCAGCGTGATGCCGAAGGGGGTATAGGCGATTTTGATGCCCATGTCAGCGGCGAACTGGCCGATGAAACCGTTCGGTGTGTACAGCGCAGTCAGTGCGATACCGGCGACGGCGGTGGGCAAGGCAAATGGCAGATCGATCATTGCGTCGATGATCTTTCGCCCGGGGAAGGTGTAACGCACCAGCACCCAGGCGAGCAAGGTACCGATGATGCCGTTGATGACGGCGGCACAAAACGCCGTGCCGAAGCTCAGTTGAAGGGCGGCAAGCACGCGAGGCGCCGTGACGATATTCCAGAACTGGACCGCACTGAGTTGTGAGGCGTGGATGAACATGACCGCAAGCGGTATCAGCACAATCAGGCTGAGGTACACCAATGTGTAACCCAGCGTCAGCCCGAAGCCGGGTATGACGGGGGATATGCGTCGAGACATAAAAGTCCTTGGTTAACACACGTTACCCGGAGCAAGTCCGGGTCCATTTATTGCGCTGGCGCTGCGCGGAAATCTATCAGAAACAGCACCCGATGCCAGTGATCCACCTGTAGGAACGCGCTTGCCCGCGATTAGCCATCTGCGTGCGCCAAATGCACCGACTGACACCGCGCCTTCGCGGGCAAGCGCGCTCGTACCGGGTTCAGCGATTACTGCGCAATGTAGATCTGGTCGAACACGCCGCCGTCGTCGAAGAACTTGGGCTGAGCGGATTTCCAGCCGCCGAAGTCCTTATCGATGGTCAGCAGGTTCAGCTCGGGAAACTGTTTCTGGTACTTGGCAGCGATTTCCTTGTCACGCGGCCGGTAGAAGTTTTTCGCCGCGATCTCCTGGCCTTCCTTGCTGTACAGGTGCTTGAGGTATTCGGTGGCGATCTCGGTATTGCCGTGCTTCTCGGCGTTTTTCTCGACCACGGCCACGGGGGGTTCGGCGAGGATCGACAGGGAGGGCACCACGATGTCGAACTTGTCCGCGCCGCCGTCTTCTTTCAACGCCAGGAACGCTTCGTTCTCCCAGGCCAGCAACACGTCACCCTGGCCATTGTTGACGAAGGTGATGGTCGACCCGCGCGCACCGGTGTCCAGCACCGGAACGTGCTTGAACAGCTTGCCGATGTAATCCTTGGCCTTGGCTTCATCGCCGCCATTGGACTTCAGGCCATAGCCGTAAGCGGCCAGAAAATTCCAGCGAGCGCCGCCAGAGGTTTTCGGGTTAGGGGTAATGACCGACACACCGTCCTTGATCAGGTCGCCCCAGTCATGGATGCCTTTGGGGTTGCCCTTGCGCACCAGGAACACGATGGTCGAGGTGTAGGGAGTGCTGGCGTCCGGCAGTTTGGTTTGCCAGTCCGCAGGAAGGGTCTTGCCCAACTTGGCGATTTCGTCGATGTCGCCTGCAAGCGCCAACGTCACGACGTCGGCCGGCGAACCGTCGATCACCGAGCGACCCTGCTTGCCCGAGCCACCGTGGGACTGGTTGATTTTGACAGTGTCGCCCGGGTGGGATTTTTTCCAGAAGATGATGAATTCGGCGTTGTAGTCCTGGTACAGCTCGCGCGTCGGGTCGTACGACACGTTGAGCAGCGTGAAGTCCTTGGCGACGGCTGAACCGGCAAATACTGCACTGGCCAGAGCGGCCAGCGCATAACGACGAATGGACATGAATCAAGCTCCTGAACAAAGGTGTTGTTGGCTTTTTTTAGTTTTGGGTCGCGGTGGTCATCGGGCAGGCCGCCCGTCGTCAGCTCTGCTTGTTGCCAGGGTTCTGCAGACGGAATTTTTCCTTGCGCTCGATCTGCACCACCTGTGCGTTGTGCACGGTGATCTCGACCGCACCAAAACGCAGGTCCCGCAACGCGCTTTGAATTTCACGCAAAATGCTTGCTTCGTCCTGGCCGTCAACGCTACGCAGGGATGCGCTCATGCTCGTGCTCCTTGAAAGATGTGCCCGCAGCGTGGGCGGCCGCTGCTTGTGGCGTAAGCGCAATCTTAGAGACGCAGAGATATTCTTAAAAAGACTATTTAAGAATGCAGATATAACCAAAAGGTATTTGAGTTTGGTGTGCGCAGGCAACCATGGATCTCTAGGCGCTGGCTTGCTGGCGAACCGGATCTATCAGCCGTCGTCGATGTGCCTGAACCAACGCATTCGCCAGCAAGCCGGCTCCTACAGTTTTGCGTTCACCCCAACCCCAGTGTGACGCCGACAGGTTGGGGTTCGCGCCAGCCCCGGCATGACGCCGGTGGTTTGGGGTTCGCGCCAGCCCCGTGTGACGCCGATCTCCTGTAGGAGCGCGCTTGCCCGCGATGCAGACGCTGCGGTTTATCAGAATCACCGCACTATCGTTTTCCGGGAATGGCCCCCCCCGCAGAAGCTTCGCGTGGCGGCTGTTGCCTCACCCAGATACAAACATCGGCGCATGCTGCCAGTTGATTCGCCCGGCAGGCATCGGCCGCCCGAACCAGTAGCCCTGACCCAGTTCACAGTCGTGATCGAGGAGAAACTGTGCCTGATTGGCTTGCTCGATACCTTCTGCCAGGACGCGCATGCCCATCGCCCGCGCCAGGGCGATAATCGCGTTCACGATCGCAATATCGTCCTCGTCATACGGGAGGCCGGCGACAAAGCCCTGATCGATCTTCAGCTTCTGCACGGGCATGCGCTTGAGCCGCAGCAAGGATGAATACCCCGTCCCGAAATCATCAATGGAAAGCTTCAGCCCTAACCCACGTAGCCGGTGCATCTGTTCGATGGCTTGATCCGGGTCGTCCATGATCGCGCTCTCGGTGACTTCCAGTTCCAGAAACTCGGGCGCCAGGCCCGTTTGCTCCAATACCTTGGCCACCCGCCGATCAAGGTCACCGCGGCCAAACAACCGACTGGAAACGTTGACCGCGACGAACGAGATGTCCACACCTTGCGCCAGCCACTCCCCCATCTGCCGACAGGCTTCGGTCAACACCCAGTTGTCGATGTCAGCAATCAGCCCGCTCTGCTCGGCGATGGGAATGAACTCACCAGGCGCCACCATGCCACGCAATGGATGCTGCCAACGCACCAGGGCTTCAACCCCCTCGATGCAGCGGCTTTGAAGGCTGTGGATCGGCTGGTAAAACACCCGCAGCTCGTTTTGCTCCACTGCCTGACGCAGCTCGGCCGCCAATTCGACGCGAAGCTGGGCGTGAGCGGTCAACTCGGCCGTGTACATCGCGTAGCTTTCCCGGCCCTGATGCTTGGCCTGTGACAGCGCGGCATCCGCATTACGCAGCAATTGTTCAGCGGTCAGCGCGTCGTGAGGAAAGATACTGATGCCAACGCTGGCCGTCAGAAAAAGCGATTGCCCGCTGACCTGAAACGGCTCACGTAGAGCCTCAAGAATGCCTTGCGCCAGTTCCGCAGACTGGGCGACCTGCTGGGCATTTTCGAGCAGAATCGCGAACTCGTCCCCTCCAAGGCGGGCCAGCGTCACCCCCTTCTCCAAGTGGCAGGCAAGGCGTTCGGCAGCCGCTTTCAGCACTTCGTCACCGGCGTTGTGACCGAGGCTTTCATTGATGTGCTTGAAGTGGTCAAGGTCCACGAGCAGCAGCGCCAGGCTGCGTTTACTGCGACGTGCGTAGGTATGCGCCTGCTCGGTACGGTCGGTGAACAGCAACCGGTTGGGCAAGCCGGTCAGCGCATCATAATGAGCCAGGTGAGCCAGCTCGCGCTCTGAATGCTTGATCGACGAGATGTCGGAAAACACCGCAACGAATTGAGTGATTTCTCCGCGCTCGTCGCGGATCGGACGAATGCTTTGCCATTGCGGATAGATCTCTCCGCTCTTGCGCCGATTCCATATCTCGCCGCTCCACTGCCCGGCGCTGATGATGGTTTTGAACATCCGTTCATAAAACTCGGGCCCGTGGCGTCCTGATTTGAACGTGCTCGGGCGCAGGCCCAGTACCTCGTCCTGCTGGTAGCCCGTGATCTCGCTGAAGGCGCGATTGACGTGCACGATCACACCCGAGGCGTCGGTGACGAGCACGCCTTCCAGCGTCGTGTCGAACACCGCAGCCGCCAGACGCAGGCGCTGCATATCCTCATCTCTGCGCGCCAGCTCGGTGATGCCCATGAACCCCAACAGCCGCGAGCGGGCCAGAAAGATCAGGACCGCACTGAGGGCCAGCCAGACATAGCCCCCGACTTGTTGCGCCCGCGCCAGCACGGTCGGGTCCTCGATCAGTCGCGGCAGTAGGTAGTCCCTGGTCGCCAACCACACAATCGACACAAGCCCGTACAACGTTGCGGTGCGTAGCGCATCCCGGGTAATGCTCGACATAAATAGAAACGACCTTGCGAAAGTCAGAAATTATAGAACAAGAAACATCTTGCGACGCTTATGTAAAAGAGCGGCTGGTTTTATCTGTGGGCTAAGTGATAATGCGCGCTTCTGTCTCAGGGTCTGCTCAGGCGGATCCGTACATCGCACGCGTTACAACCGAGGGCAACTCAGCCTATGTGGAACAACGGTCTGCTCGACCTTTCCGTCTGGCAATTGGTCGCAGTCACCCTGGCGATGACTCATGTCACCATCGTCGGCGTCACGGTCTATCTTCATCGTTACTCAGCTCACCGCTCCCTGGAACTCAACGCCGGGCTCAAGCACTTCTTCCGTTTCTGGCTGTGGCTCACCACCGCACAGAACACCCGCGAGTGGACCGCCATTCACCGCAAGCATCACGCGAAATGCGAAACCGTCGATGACCCTCATAGCCCGGTCATCAAAGGCCTGTCAACCGTGCTGCGCAAGGGCGCGGAGTTGTACCGCGCCGAAGCGGAGAACCCCGAAACGCTGCGTATTTACGGCAAAAACTGCCCTGAAGACTGGATCGAGCGCAACCTGTATTCGCGTTATCCCCTGCTGGGTGTGGCGATCATGGGCGTGATTGACCTGGCGCTCTTCGGCGTGATCGGCATCACCGTCTGGGCCATTCAGATGATGTGGATTCCAGTGTGGGCCGCGGGCGTGGTCAATGGCCTCGGTCATGCGGTGGGCTATCGCAACTTCGAGTGCCGCGACGCGGCGACCAATCTGGTGCCGTGGGGCATTCTGATCGGCGGCGAAGAGCTTCATAACAACCATCACACCTACCCCAACTCTGCCAAGCTCTCGGTCAAGCGCTGGGAGTTCGACATGGGCTGGGCGTGGATCAAAGTGTTCAGCTGGCTGCGACTGGCTAAGGTGCAGCGTGTCGCACCGATCGCCCACCGCGTGGAAGGCAAGGGTCACCTGGATATGGACACGGCCATGGCCATTCTGAACAACCGGTTCCAGATCATGGCTCAGTACCGCAAGCTGGTGATCGCACCGCTGGTGGCTCAGGAACTGGCGAAAGCGGATGCCTCGGTGCGCCATCAGTTCCACCGCGCCAAACGGTTGCTCTCCCGCGAGCCCAGCCTGCTGGAAGACAAGCATCAAGCGCGGATCCAGACCATGCTCGAGCACAGTCATGCCTTGAAGGTCATCTACGAAAAGCGTTTGGCGCTGCAGCAGATCTGGGCGAAGACCAGCAGCAACGGTCATGACATGCTGGCGGCCATCAAGGAATGGGTCCACGAGGCGGAAGCCAGCGGGATTCAATCGCTGCGAGACTTCGCCGATCAGCTGAAAACGTACTCCCTGCGGCCTCAGCACGCTTGATGCCGTTGATCGGCGCCCATTCGTCTGAATGGGCCCGATCGGAACTTAGTGCCATTACTCCTATCTCATTAGCACCTTCGCACTATGCTGTGTGACATGTTGTGGCGTGCGCCGCACCTTATCTTGAGATGCAGTGCTCATGGACAACCAGAATCCCCGCGTTGAGACCCCCGCCGCAGCAGAGACCCTTCTGGCGCTGATGCACGCCCAGGCCGAAGTGGCACGTCTGAGCGAGCGAGAGCAGCTGTTCAGCTCCCTGCTGGTCAGCGTGAACGCCGTGTTGTGGGCGTTTGACTGGCAGACGCAGCGCATGATTTACGTCAGCCCCGCCTACGAACGCATTTTCGGCCGCTCGGCCGGCCTGTTGCTCGCCGATTACAACGAGTGGCGCGACAGCATCTACCCCGACGATCTCGACTACGCCGAGCGCAGCCTTACCGAAGTGCTCGAGAAGGGCTCAATCGAAGACCGTGAGTACCGCATCATCCGCGCAGACGGTCAGGTGCGTTGGCTCAGCGACAAGTGCTTCGTCAGCCATCAGGCCGAGCACAGCCAGCGTTTGATCGTGGTCGGCATTGCCGAGGACATCACCGAGAAGAAGCATCTCGAAGACGAGCTGCAGCGTCTGGCTACCACCGACGTGCTGACCCAGAGCAGCAACCGTCGGCATTTCTTCGAATGCGCCCAGCGCGAGTTCGAACAAGCCCGACTGCAGGGCACGCCAATGGCATTTCTGCTCTTGGACGTGGATGACTTCAAACTGGTCAACGACACCTACGGTCACCAGGAAGGCGATCTGGTGCTGCAGCGGATTGCCGAATGCGGACGCAAGACACTGCGCCGCGGGGATTTGTTCGGGCGTATCGGTGGCGAAGAGTTTGCTGCGGTGTTTCCGGGCTGTGCGCCAGAGATGGCCCAGCAGATCGCCGAGCGGTTGCAGCGGGAAATCCAGCGCCTGAGCTTTCAGTGCAACGACAAGACTTTCGGGATCACCGCAAGCCAGGGGCTGACCAACCTCGGTGAGCAGGATCAAAGCCTGGAAGCACTCTATGCGCGCTCGGATGCCGCGATGTATCAGGCCAAACGGCAGGGCAAGAACCAGATCGTACTGGTCTGAAGCTGGTCTCTCAGCTCAGCTTCGCCGATTCTTTCAAGCCACTGTCCTGCGCCGCATCCCTTCCAGATCCGACTCGCTGATCTTCAACAGCCGCGCCGATTTGCTTTTCGCCAGTGCTTCCAGCGGGTCTTCGAGCCCAAGCAAGCCCATCTGCCCGGCGACATTCATTGCCAATACCTCACGTGTGAAAACGCCGGTGTTGTACTGATACACCGCTGCGATCAGCTCACGCAGCTCCAGCGGCAGCCGCCAGCGCGTCCGCAGCGCCGATCCGAACGAGGCCGAATACTGCGCCAGCGCTCGGCGAATGGTTGCTTCATCCAGTGTGCCGCCCGCATGCAGCCAGTCCTGCAGACAGCGCACCACCGTCAGATCGCCCAATCCTCTCAGCAAACCCGCGCAATAGCAGCGCTCGTGGTCCAGCTCCAGTTTGCGGGCCAACGTACGGGCGCACTCAGCGGTGCGTTGCGACACCTCCCAGATTTCGGTGGCGTGCAACAGCAGGGTGGCGTCAGTAAGGACGGCACCACGCTTCAGCGCGATCCCCTGAATCAAGTTAACGCTTTGAGGGGCACCGAGCACGGCGAGCGCCCTGCCCAGATTCTGCACAGGCTTGCCTTGGTGTTGCGTCGCGCTGCTCGCGGCTGCGATCAACAGCGCAGTGATATGTGGGTCCTTGGCCAAAGCCTGCTCCAGCAGCTTGAGATCAACGCCCGACGCCCCGCGACTGCCTGCCACCGCCGCAGCGACGTCCACGAACAGCGGCCCGCCGTCGGCCATTTCCCGGCGCTTATCAAGAAAGGCATCAAGGCCAACGCCCGCTTCAAGCGCGGGGACGGCGCAGGCGACCTGCGCGCCATCCTGCAGCAGCAAGGTCTCCAGCCGCTGGCGCAGACTTTCCATGTTCAAGGGTTTGGTCAGGTAGGCAGTGGGCGCCAACTGCACAGCCTCCCGGACGCTGGCGCTGTCGTTGCGACTGCTCAGCAGAATGAACCGAACCGGCGGCTGGCGGCGCAATTGCCGCAGTGTTCGAAGCAGGCTCAAACCATCGATACCGGGCAGCTCGCGTGACGCGATCACCAGGTCAGGGATGTACCCGCGCATGATTTCGACAGCCTCCCTGCCGTTCGCACAGATATCCAATTGCGCGTCGCAACGCACGTTCAGGACCAATTCGTTGAGCATCTCACGCGCCCAAGGGTCCGATTCAGCGATCAATACGCGGGGTACGGTGAGTGCCTCTACCACGGTCATCATGACTCTCCGGCAACTGTCCACTTACCTTAGTCAAAGACTGAGGACTGAGACAGGCAGAAAGAAAGTTTTATGGATCCAGAAACGAAAAAACCTGCCGAAGCAGGTTTTCTCAGACGAAACGGTTACGTTTTGATCAAACGTCCCGCGGGCTCATCGGTACAGCGTCAGGCGATTTCAGCGAAACATTCTTCGATGATCTTCAGGCCTTTGTCCAGCTGCTCGTCCGGCGAGGTCAGCGGGACCAGCACGCGCAACACGTTGCCGTAGGTGCCGCAGGACAGCAGGATCAGCCCCTTGTCACGCGCCTTGGCAATCACTTGCGCGACCGCTGCAGCGTTTGGCTTGTGGGTATCGCCATTCTCGAAGCATTCGACGGCGATCATTGCGCCCAGCGCACGAACTTCACCGATGACCGGGTACTTGGCCTGGATGGCGCGCAAGCCCGTAACCAGACGCTCGCCAACGGCTTTGCAGCGGTCGAGCAGGTGCTCTTCCTCAAACACTTCCATTACCGCCAGTGCAGCAGCGCAAGCGATCGGGCTACCGGCATAGGTGCCGCCCAGACCGCCAGGCGCGATGGCGTCCATGTATTCAGCCTTGCCACACACGCCTGCGAGCGGGAAACCACCGGCGATGGATTTGGCGAACGTGGTCAGGTCAGCCGAAACGCCCATTTGCTCCATGGCGAAGAAGGTGCCCGTACGGCCAGCACCGGTTTGCACTTCATCGGCGATCAGCAGGATGCCGTGCTTGTCGCACAGCTCACGCAGACGCGCCATGAACGCTTTGGGTGCGACGTAGAAACCGCCCTCGCCCTGCACCGGCTCGATGATGATCGCGGCGATGTCTTTAGGCTCGGCGTCGTTCTTGAAGATGCGCTCGATGCTGGCGATCGAGTCATCCACGCTCACACCGTGCAGCTCGTTCGGGTAGATGGCGCGGAAGATACCGCCTGGCATCAGGCCCATGCCGGCCGAGTACGGCACGACTTTACCGGTCAGACCAAGGGTCATCATGGTGCGACCGTGGTAGGCGCCAGTGAAGGCAATCACACCGGCGCGACCGGTGGCGGCACGGGCAATCTTCACGGCGTTTTCAACCGCTTCGGAGCCAGTGGTTACCAGAAAGGTTTTCTTGTCGAAGTCACCCGGCACCTTGGCGTTGATCTTCTCGCACAGCTCAACGTAAGGCTCGTAAGCCAGCACCTGGAAGCAAGTGTGCGTCAGCTTGGTGAGTTGCTCCTGGACCGCTGCGACGATTTTCGGGTGCAGGTGACCGGTGTTCAGTACCGCAATCCCGCCGGCGAAGTCGATGAACTCGTTGCCTTCAACGTCGGTGACGGTAGCGTTCTTCGCGGAGTCGGCGAAGATCGGGTGGATTTGACCAACGCCGCGGGGGATAGCAGCTTCGCGGCGTTTCATCAGGGATGCGTTGGTTTTGCTCATCATTTCCTCATTCGCCGCTCATCGGGCGGCGCGGTTCAAGGATCAAGCGGCGGGGGTCAACAACGACAGCATACGATGATCGACTGTCGCGGCCTCCCGGCCACCAAATAGGTTGGTGCCACTCAAACCTGCGGCACGGCGCTCTCGCGTACCGCAGGCTGTCGAACATTCACTTAACTCTGTCGTGCAGCGACTTCAGACGCTGAGGCAAAGGTATTTGATTTCCAGATAATCTTCGATGCCGTATTTGGAGCCTTCACGGCCCAGACCCGACGCCTTGACGCCACCGAACGGTGCCACTTCGTTGGAAATCAGGCCGGTGTTGATGCCCACCATGCCGTATTCCAGCGCTTCCGCCACGCGGAAGACGCGGCTCAGGTTCTGGGCGTAGAAATACGACGCCAACCCAAACTCGGTGTCGTTGGCCATGGCGATCACTTCGTCTTCGTCTTTGAAGCGGAACAGAGGCGCCAGCGGGCCAAATGTCTCTTCCTTCGCCACGGCTGCGTTTTTCGGCACGTTGACCAGAATAGTCGGTTCGAAGAAGTTACCTTCCAGGCTGTTGCCACCGCTCAGCACCTTCGCGCCTTTGCTCAGCGCGTCGGCGATGTGCTCCTTGACCTTGGCCACCGCCTTTTCATCAATCAACGGGCCGGTGGTGGTGCCTTCGGTCAGACCATCACCGACTTTAAGCTTGGCAACGGCGACCTGCAGCTTCTCGGCGAAGGCGTCGTATACCGCGTCCTGCACGTAGATGCGGTTGGCACACACGCACGTCTGGCCGTTGTTGCGGTACTTGGAGATGATCGCGCCTTCAACGGCCTTGTCCAGATCGGCGTCGTCGAACACGATAAAGGGCGCATTGCCGCCCAGCTCCAGCGAGACTTTCTTAATGTCGTGGGCGCATTCGGCCATCAACTGGCGACCGATCTCGGTCGAGCCGGTGAACGACAGCTTGCGCACGATCGGGTTGCTGGTCAGCTCGCTGCCGATGTCACCGGCGCTGCCGGTCACCACGCTGAACACGCCAGCCGGAATGCCAGCACGCTCGGCCAGCTCAGCCAGCGCCAATGCCGAGTAAGGCGTTTGCGAAGCGGGCTTGAGCACCATGGTGCAGCCTGCCGCCAGCGCTGGGCCGGCTTTACGGGTGATCATCGCCGCAGGGAAATTCCACGGCGTGATGGCCGCGGTCACGCCGATCGGCTGCTTGAGCACGATCAGACGCTTGTCAGGCTGGTGGCCCGGAATGACGTCGCCGTAGACGCGCTTGGCTTCTTCGGAAAACCACTCAATAAAGGATGCGGCGTAGGCGATTTCACCTTTGGCCTCAGCCAGTGGCTTGCCCTGCTCCAGGGTCATCAACCGGCCGAGGTCATCCTGGTTTTCAATCATCAGCTCGAACCAGCGACGCAGCTTGGCGCCACGCTCTTTGGCGGTCAGTGCACGCCAGGCGGGTAATGCCTTGTTGGCCGCTTCGATGGCGCGGCGGGTTTCAGCGGCGCCCATCTTGGGCACGGTGCCAAGGATCTCGTTGGTCGACGGGTTGTTGACCTTGATGGTCTGACCGCCGTCGGCATCCGCCCACGCGCCATTGATGTACGCCTGTTGGCGGAACAACTTCGAGTCTTTGAGCTGCATGTCGGCCTCCTGAACAGCACCGCGCACGGCGGAGCGAACGATTATGAGTGCGGGCGTCTCGAGCGAGATCGCCGCCGGGGAATCTGCCGCCGAGCCCTTGGGGTTTGCAATAAAAGCAGGCTGGGCGTTTGAAATCTCAAACGAATCCTAGGGACTACAGGGTTAAAGGACAATAGTGCGTTCGAAAAAAAGAACGCCTGGGGTTCGGGCGGTGTGGAAATCGGACAAGCGTAGCTGCGCAAGGGCGTAAATGTTCGTGAGCGAAGGAGCTGGTTATCGGAGGAGGTCCGCCGATTTGCGATCATTGGATCGCCAGCATGGACGCACGCAGGCCAGATGAGTATTATGGCGCCCGCGTTGCACCTGTAGCTCAGCTGGATAGAGTACTGCCCTCCGAAGGCAGGGGTCATGGGTTCGAATCCCGTCAGGTGCACCATCATTTTTTTCGCCTCGCTAAATGCGATCCGAAAGCCGCTACAACAAAAAACCCGCCCAATGTGCGGGTTTTTTGTTGTTTACTTTTCGAGCGCTGTTCAAGACTCCAGGCTCAGCCCTTATGCCAGCAACGACCTGCGCTAAGCGGGAAGTACAGCCGAAACCAAGGGGCCATTCTCAGTCCTGCGTTAAGAGACCTGGCTCTTCCCGGCTAAAGCCAGTCCCACTAAACGTATCCCGTCTGAATCGAAGATAGCGGTGACGCTCACCACCCTCTCGCTCACTCCTCCACCTCCCCCGCCCCGATCAGTACATACGCCTGATCCAGCCAAGCCGAATGCTCTTTGCCATCACTTCCCGTGAATTGCGCTCGTACCCAGCCGCCCGTTCCAATGCCTTTCACGCTCACCAGGGTGTCAGGCGCAAGCGATGCGAGTTTGTCGGTACAGGCTGGATGAGGCGCCTGGTAGACCCACGCTTTGTTGCCGATGATTTTGCCCTGCAGCGCCGGGTCGAAGTTCTCAAGCTCACGTCTGGCGGACTGCTTTACTGCCTCGCAATTGACAGGCGGCGCCACCGCTCCGCTGACAAGCTCAACCTGCTGCAGCAGGACCTGGGTGTGGTGATAGCCGGACACAGCGCCAAACAAGGTGCCTTTGAGCACAACGGGCTGATCCAGGTACGGCCGCAAGGTGTCGAAGTCGGGAGCGCCAAGCACCAGTTGCACTAACGTCTGGCCGTCTTCGACGCTGACATCTGCCCCGTTTTCACTGCCGTCCATGCACAAAGGTTCGGCCAGTGAGAGATAGAAACCCACTTGGGGCTCATCGCCCGTAACGACGTCTTCAAAACTCGGCGGGCCGGGGAATACCTGACGCGTCAGCGTGCCACTCAGCGTCGTTTCAGCGGGCTCGTATTGATGGCACGGCGTGGCGTGGGCCAGCGCGACTGGCACCACGCAAATGAGCAATACCCACAAAGGGCGTAGACGGGGGAAGAGATCCATGTGGGCGTTATCCGAAAACCGATAAGGGCGATGGGCATTAGGTTAGATAAATGTGAGTGAGTTCGTCAGGTGCTTTAGCGCCTTGTCATGCCAGCCACACCAAACTTCCACCTTCGCGGTGCCATTCAAAGGCCATCTTTATGGCTAAAGCTGCGCGAGCAGGCGCCGATACTTTCTGCCTGGACCTCACTTTTTCCCCGGACAGCTTCACAGCAGTCCCGCATGGAGCATCTTCGGCATGATCGTCGGAATAGATCTCGGCACCACCAACAGTCTGGTGGCCGTCTGGCGCGATGGCGCGACGCAATTGGTCAGCAATGCATTGGGTGATCTGTTGACCCCCAGTGTTGTCGGGCTGGACGATGAAGGTCACGTACTGGTGGGCAAAGCTGCGCGTGAACGTCTTCAGACCCATCCGGGCAAGACGACGGCATTGTTCAAGCGGCACATGGGCAGTGCGCATGAAGTGAAGCTGGGCGCGCGTAAATACCGTCCGGAAGAACTCTCGGCGCTGGTGCTGAAAAGCCTGAAAGCCGACGTTGAGCGTGCGTTCGGCGAACCGGTGACGGAAGCGGTGATCAGCGTGCCGGCGTATTTCAGCGACGCGCAACGCAAGGCCACCAAAGTGGCTGGCGAGTTGGCGGGGCTCAAGGTCGAGAAGTTGATCAACGAGCCAACGGCCGCCGCGCTGGCCTACGGGCTTCATCAAAAGGAAGGCGAGACTTCATTTCTGGTCTTCGACCTGGGTGGCGGCACCTTCGACGTGTCGATTCTTGAGCTGTTCGACGGTGTGATGGAAGTACGCGCCAGCGCGGGGGATAACTTCCTCGGCGGCGAAGATTTCGACAACGTGCTGCTTGAGCACTTTGTGGCGTTACACAAACAGGAACCCCAATTCCCCCCAGCGGCAACGGTGATGCAAACGCTTCGTCGCGAGGCGGAGCGCGTGCGCAAAGCGCTGGGGCAGCAAGCGAGTGCGGATTTCGTGCTGCGGCATGCCGACCACGAATGGCGTAAACCGGTGACTCAGGACAAGCTGGTCGAGCTGTATGCACCGCTGCTCGAACGTCTGCGCGCGCCGATCGAGCGCGCACTGAGGGATGCGCGCATTCGTGTCGCGGACCTCGATGAAATCCTCCTGGTGGGCGGCACCACGCGCATGCCGCTGATTCGCAAACTGACCGCCAGCCTGTTTGGCCGCTTCCCTTCCCTCACGCTCAACCCCGACGAAGTGGTAGCGCAGGGCGCGGCGATCCAGGCCGGCCTCAAAGCCCGGGACTCGGCGCTTGAAGAAGTGGTGCTGACCGATGTCTGCCCGTACACCCTCGGGATCGAAACCACGCAGCGCATTGGCGAGCATTTCGAAAGCGGTCACTACCTGCCGATCATCGAACGCAACACGGTCGTGCCGGTAAGTCGGGTGAGGACGGTCAACACCCTCAGCGACCACCAACAATCCGTCATCGTGAGAATCTTTCAGGGCGAAAGCCGCAAGGTGAAGGACAACGTGGCGTTGGGCGAACTCGACATCAAGGTGCCGCGCCGTCCGGCTGGAGAGGTCGAACTGGAGGTGCGATTTACTTACGACAATAACGGCATTCTGGAAGCCGACGTGCGCATCCCGATGACAGGTGAAGCACACACGCTGGTGATCGAAAACAACCCTGGCGTGCTGACGCCTGTCGAGATTAAGGAGCGGCTGAAGGCGCTTGAGTCGTTGAAGACTCATCCCCGCGAACAGCAAGTCAACACGCACATGACTGCGAAGCTTGAGCGGCTTTATCAGGAGTACCTGGGCGAGGCCCGGGAGCTGGTCGGTGCCTGGGCCAGTCAGTTTCAGCACGTGCTCGACACGCAGGATGAGCGGCAGATCAGCGAAGTGCGGAATAAGCTCACCGAGCAACTTGAACGCTTCGAGCGAGGGGACTGGTAAGCGCCATGAACCCTTGGACTTTGCTGGGCCTAAACGACGACGCCGATGAGCGCGCCGTCAAACGTCAATATGCAAAACTGCTGAAGGTCACCCGGCCGGATGACGATCCGGAAGCTTTTCAGCGCCTGCGGGAAGCCTACGAAAGGGTGCTCGACTGGGCTCGGAATCGTGCTGACGAAGATGACCCATATCCGCCTACGGTCGCCGAAGGACCGGCAATGGAGCGTTCGCTCAAGACGGCGATGCCTGCGCACAGCCCCAGCGATATCGTTCAGCCGGCACAGGACGCTGATACCTTTGCGCGGCAGGCTGCACGTCAGCTGGTTGAGCAGACCACCGCGCAAAACCTCACGCATCAACATCGACTTGCCGTGGAACAGGGCTGCGACTTGCTCTTCCAGCGACGCTTGCTGGACCGATGTCTGGAGGTCGATTCGTCTGACTGCGATCTGCTCAAAGCCGCTATCCAGGAGCTGCAATGGCTGACGCCGTGGCAGTCGTTGCGAATCAGCGCGGACCGGGAAATCCAGCTGACTCAACGATTGCTGGACAACGAAGGCGTGTCCCTTGAACTCGCGCTGACTGAAAGCAAAGAGCGTCAATTTCTCGCGGCCCTTCAGGAACTGACTCAGCAACCCTGGCTGGCCTCCCTTGAACGCCGCGATCAGTTGCAGCGCTGGGTGATGTTTTTCCTTCACAACCATAAAGGCTGGTCAGCTGCGTTGTTCGACAGAGTCTGCGAGCTGTTTGGATGGGATGACCGCAAGGGGGTGTTTCCCGAACCTGAGTTCATCTGGCGGCACTTGGTGGAGCGATGCGAAAAGTACGCCTATATCGAACATTGGCAGCGCTTGCTGGCAGGCGGCAAGACTGACAGCGTTGAAGAGAAGGCGGCGCGGCTAGTGCTCCAGCCGGGTCGCAAAGTCGATCGACTGCGACTGGCGCGGTACTGCAACGCGGATGTCTGGATCGCCTGCGAGCGTCTGTGCTCGACGATCAACCATCGCTATCCCGAAATGCTCGAGGCGTTTCCCGAGGCGGATCTGCAGAGTTGGCGGACCTTACGAGTCGAGCCGATGAATGCGGCTGTCTGGACATGGATCGGCTGGATGCTTTTTACCGCTCTGTTCATGATCCCGAACGAAATGATGAAAGGCCCGCTCGACGGCGTAAAGGCAGCGGTGATGCTGCTGATGTATCCATTATTCATGACCGGGTTGTGCCTGTTCGCCATGCGCGTCTGGCGCCCGGTTTGTCTGGCCATAGAAGAGGCCGATGAATGGATCAGCGATCTGTTGCTTCCGGAGTGGCTGCACTGGCCCGCTTCACAAGCGTTGCTGGTCCGACATGGGGTGCCGTTGGTGCTGATTGGAGTGATCCTTCATTCCCAGGGGCCAGCCGCGCAGCTGTGCTATTCGCTGCTGATGGTGGCGTGGGTATTTCTATCGCCGTACCGCCACCCGCAGGTCTACGCCCCAATCCGGGAGGCGGTAAAAACATTCCTCCACGTCAATGCGCGCAAAATCTTTTTGTCGATCGTTGTCATCGCGGCCTTCGCAATCTACGCCAGCCTTAACCCGCCAATCACAAAGCCGGCGCCTGCCCATCACTCCGAACAAACAGCGCAAGCGCTGCCCGGCCAGCTCGATTGCAGCAGCGAGCAGGCCATGGAGTTGATGGACAAGGAATGCAGAAACGCAGTGCTGCCGGAGCGCTGCGCGGATTACTCGCGGGAGCAGAAGATCAGCCAGTGCTGGCGTCTTCGAACCCGATTGCAACGTGAGCTGGGCATTCAGGCGACTCAAGGTCAATAGCACAGCCAGCAGGCGCTCGAGCGAGTGAAGCGCCTGCCAGATGCTCTGGCACGCGGATTTCGACGCTGGCTGATTTGGGTGGATATGGGCCAGCCGGGGAACAATGCGCAGCGAGGGGGTTCACACCTCATGCCTTTGAACCGTCTTGCTGGTGACCTTTTTTATGGAACAGTTACTCCCGCAGGCCTGGCTGAACGCCCTGCCGTTGCCGTGGCTCAACACCCTCGTGGCTGCCGCCGTGGCCATAGGCATCGCGCTGTTGGGCCGCTGGATCGCGCTGATTTTGCTGCGACGGGTGGCCAAATCATTCGTTTTCGCCCAACAGCTCCTTCACCGCGCCGAGCCGCCCACCTTGTGGCTGATCCCGTTGCTGGCACTGCAAACGGTATGGACCTCCGCGCCGGACGATCTGCCGTTGATCAACGGCGTCAGGCACCTGAACGGCATGCTGGTGGTGGCCGGGTTTACCTGGCTGGCGCTGAGCTCGGTGAAGGCCATTGGCGAAGCGGTCGCGATCCGAAACCCGCTGGACATCGAAGACAACCTGCAGGCGCGCCGGATCCAGACCCAGGTGCGGGTGCTGGTGCGTTGCCTGAACGTACTGGTGTTGCTGTTCGGTACAGGCCTGATCCTGATGAGCTTTCCACCCGTACGCCAGATCGGCACGAGCCTGCTGGCATCGGCTGGGCTCGCTGGCCTGGCGGCCGGTTTCGCCGCCAAACCGGTGCTGGGCAATTTGATCGCAGGCCTGCAGATCGCCATATCACAGCCCATTCGCCTGGATGACGTGGTGATTGTCGAAGGTGAGTGGGGGCGCATCGAAGAGATCAGCGGCACCTACGTGGTGCTGAAGATCTGGGATGAGCGGCGGATGGTGATTCCGCTGCAGTACTTCATCGAGAAGCCATTCCAGAACTGGACGCGAAGCACGTCTAGCCTGATTGGCTCGGTATTTCTGTGGGTGGATTACGCGTTGCCACTGGAGGAACTGCGAGAAGAAGCGGAGCGCATCTGTAAGGAAATTCCCCACCTGTGGGATGGCCGAGTCTGCGTGCTGCAGGTCACCGACACCACCGCAAAGGCGATGCAGTTGCGGGTGCTGTTGAGTTCGGCGGATTCTTCCCGCAGCTGGGACGCGCGGTGCCACATGCGCGAACGCCTGATCAGTTTCGTCGCCCGCCAATACCCGGAGTGCCTGCCGCAATTGCGCGCCGAGATGTCCTCACGCACCGTCCAGCCAGAACGCGAAGGCCACGAAGCCCCGACCGAAATCGCGCGTCAGCCGCCAGTGTGAAGACCGGTTACCCGGCGACTTGAGCAGTCGCCGGGCCTGCAATCACTGCCCGCCGTTGAACATCACGAATTTGCCCATCATGGCCGCTGCAAATTGCTGCGCCGACATCTTCACGCCGTTGAAATTAACCACGTCATTGGCGTATTGCAGGCTGGACACGATGTTGTCGCCCTCGACCTTGCCCAGCTGCAACATGACCGCCATACCGCCGACCGACTCTGCGGCGGCGTCGGCTTGTTGCGCGATGGCTGCGGGGTCGGTGAGGCCCGCGGATTTGGCGCGCAGAGCAGCCAAGTCTTTAATCATCGGTTTAGAGAGCACCAGCTTGGCGTTCAGTTGCGTTAGCAACTGCTTGAGCAACTCAGCTCCCGGCTGATCCAGCGCCGACGGGTTACCCAGGTCCATCGACAGGTTGAACTGGCTCTCGCCGCTCGCCGTTTTCAGCGACAGCTTTTCCAGCTCGATATGCGGTTTTGCCGCCAGCAATTTACTGACTTCGGCCTGCACCAATGCCTGATCGGCAGGGCTCAAATGCGGCGTGTAAGTCTCGCCAACGGCAGCGGCGGCCTGGGCCTGTGGCTGGACTTTTTCCTGATAGAGCTTCATCAGCGCCTGGGTCGAGGCGATGTCGAAGTTACCGAACTTCCAGAGCATCTGCATGGCGCCGATGTTGTTGCCGTCGAAGCTGACGTTGCCGATGTCATACGTCACCTGAGCATTCAGGTTGCCTTCCACTTCCTGAAGCAGACTGGTGTTGACGAAATCCTTGAGCTGAACGGCCGGCTGGCCGGCTGCCTGGAACTCGGCGGAGGCGATCTTTGCGTCGGTATGCCCCAGGTAGAAACCTGACTGGCCTTTAGTGCCGCCGGTGTTGAAGGTGAAGTCTTTGAGCGTGAGATGCACCGGGCCCTCTTCGGACGTCGCAGTGACGTCGACGCTGCCCAGCACACCATTGGCTTCAAGCTTCTGTCCGTCGCCTGAGCCGGAAGCGTTCAGGGTGAAGCCCGAAAACTTGAACGCACCGGTCTGATCATTGAACTCAAACGGCAGTAGATCCACGCGGCCCAGTGCAGCTCGGTCGTAGCCCATGCTGAAATGGCCGGTCAGCGGCGGCTGGCCGTTGGTCATGGCAAACCACTTTTCCGAGAAAGCGTTCTTCTCGATTTGCATGTTGCTGGCCGCCATCACGGGCACCAGTTGCAACGACTTCACGCGGCTCCACGGCAATGGCCCGTGCTCGATGTTGTCGACAAACAGCAACTCCACCGGCTTGCCGTCATTGAATTTGGGGTCCTGGACGTTCAGTTTGTAGTGCGCAGTGCTGGTGAAAAAGTGCCGGTCCAGCGACAGCAGTTCAACGCTCGCCTTGCCTTCATGCCCGACGAACGCGGCTTGAAGTTGCTGATTGCCTTGCTGGATGGCATCACCCAGCGCGCCTTCCAGCCGTTTACCGGTGTACCAGGCGCCTGCAGTGACCAGGACGCCGGCAACCACAATGACGCCTATGGCGATGTTGACTGATTTTTTCATGTGTCGACTCGAAGATGTCCGTTCTTGAAGAGAGGTCTTGCCTTCCTTGACCCCTGAGGGTTTCGGCGCCACACGAAGCGGCCGAGCAGCACATGCGCTGTCGAGAGCCCGGCGAGATTAGCACTTGGCGAGTGCGTTTTGCAGCCGTTGCGCCTAGCCATGGCAATCGCCTAAGCGTTAGGCTGGACGCCAATTTGCTAACGGGATCGATGAAATGAGCGAAGCGCAAAAGCCCAAGGGACCGGTCAAGGCGGTGATCTTCGACATGGACGGCCTGCTGCTGGACACCGAAGGCATTTACACCGAGGTGACCGACACGATCGCCAAGTGGCACGGCAAGACGTTCGACTGGGCTGTTAAACAGCACTCCATTGGCCGCGGTTCGCAGGATTTTGCCGAGTACGTGATCCGTGCCCTTGAGCTGCCGATGTCACCCGAGGAGTTCCTCACCGTCCGCCAACCGATGCTTGATGAGCGTTTTCCGGATGCCAAACCGATGCGTGGCGCCGAGGCCTTGGTGCGTCATCTGGCCAGGCACAACATTCCGATTGCGGTGGGCACCAGTTCCTCCCTGCATTACTTCCATGTGAAGACGAGCAATCACCGCACCTGGTTTGAGCTGTTTAAAGACGTTGTGACGGCAGACCATGCCGAGGTCACGGCCGCCAAGCCTGCGCCGGATATCTTCCTGGCGGCTGCACGCAGCCTGGGAGTGGACCCGAAGGATTGTCTGGTGTTTGAGGACTCCCCTTTCGGGGTGACCGCTGCCAAGACCGCAGGCATGTACGCGGTGGCTGTGCCGGATCCCCACATGCCGGTCGAGCAGTATGCACACGCCGATCTGGTGCTGGGCTCGCTGACCGAGTTTCCCCTGGAAGATTGGGGTTTGCCGGGATTCGCTCGCTGATCAAATACGTGCAATGAAATTGCCAGCGCTCGGCTAACGACTATAGAATGCGATCAATTCTTAATTACATCCGGCAACACTTCCGGACGGTCGCAAATGGTCTCTATGTCGTCAGCCGATCGAGCGCTCAATCAGCATGTCCAGAGTCTGTACTGTGAACACCACGGCTGGCTGCACCGCTGGCTGGATCGCAAGTTGGGCAACACCAGCGATGCCGCCGACCTGGCGCACGACACCTTTGTTCGGCTGCTGACACGCCAATCGGCCACAAGCTTTGGCGCCGAACCGCGCGCGCTGCTGACGCATATCGCCAAGGGGCTGGTGATTGATCGGTGGCGCCGACAGGATGTAGAACGCGCTTACCTCGATACCATCGCGCACCTGCCTGAGCCTGAGGTGCCCTCCCCTGAAATCCGCTGGCTGATCCTCGAAGCGCTTTACCGCATCGATGCGATGTTGAGCGCAATGCCTGACAAGGCACGCAGGGCGTTTCTGATGTCGCAGCTCGACGGCATGACGTATTCACAGATCGCCGAGGCGCTGGATGTGTCGCTGATCACCGTCAAGCGATACATGCGCGACGCCTTTCTGGCTTGCCTGAGCGTGGCGTGATGACTCAACCCATCGACCCTGAAATCCTCGGCGAGGCAGCGGACTGGCTGGTGCAGCTGCAGTCGGGTACCGCCACCGACGAAGACCGCCGCGCGATTCAGGTGTGGCGCGACCGGAGCGCGCAGCATGCGCAAGCGTGGCAACGCGCCGAGGCGATCATCGGGGATTTCCGCTCCGTACCCGGCTCCATCGCCAGCGATACGATCCGACGCATCGGCCGCAATACTGGCATCAGTCGACGTCAGGCGCTCAATCGTATCGGCTTGCTGTTGCTGGCCGGGCCTGCGGTCTGGCTGGCGCAGCGTGAACTGCCCTGGCAGCAATGGATGGCCGAACAGCGCACCGCGATTGGTGAGCAGAAAACCCTGACGCTTCCCGACGGCACTCACCTGCTGATCAACACGAACAGTTCGCTGAACATCGCGTTCAACACAAATGAGCGCCGGATCAACCTCATCAGCGGCGAAGTGCTGATCACTACGGCGAGGGATCCCTCACCCACACACCGTCCTTTCACCGTCCACACGCGCGATGGCATTGCCCGGGCGCTGGGCACCCGGTTTAGCGTACGGGTCGATGCTCCGCTAACAAGGTTGGCGGTTCTTGAGGGAGCTGTAGAGATTCGCGCGGCCGAGCAGTCGGCGCCGGTGATTGTGAGGGCGGGCGAGCAGAGCGGGTTCAGCTCGACCCTTATCGGGCCCGTTGAGGCGCTGGATCCAGCTAGCCTGACATGGGAAAACGGAATGATGGTCGCCAAACAGATGCGTCTGGCGGATCTACTGGCTGAGCTGGGCCGCTATCGGCCGGGCGTGTTGCGCTGCCATTCTTCGGTGGCAGACCTGAAGGTCTCGGGTGCCTTTTCTCTGCGTGACACTGACGCCAGCTTGCGCCTGTTGCAGGACACACTACCTGTCAGCATCAGCAGCCTCACGCGGTATTGGGTGGCGGTCGAGCCTGTCAGCTGAAGGTCCTCGGAGCGCTACCAAAAAAATTGATACTTTTTTCAACGTCGTTCGGTAAGCAGAAGAACCCTTACATTCCTCTGCGTCGACAGGACTGCCGAATGCCCCTCAGCCCGCACCCGCTTTCACGAAGAATCGGCTCCAATATCAAAGCGATGAGCCTGGCTGTGGCCCTGACGGGCATGCTGCCCAGTCACATGCTGCTCGCGGCCGATCTCACTCAGCCCAGCGGCATGCGCAGCTATGCCATAGGGCCGGGTGCTTTATCAGACGCGCTTGCGCAGTTTGCCGCCATGGCGGGCGTGCAATTGTCGTTCGATTCCGGCTTGCTTGACGGTCGCAACAGCAGTGGTCTGCACGGCGAATACTCGATCTCGGCAGGGTTCGCCGAACTGCTCAAGGGCAGCGGTTACACCGTGGCGAGCGCTGGTTCCAACGGGTACACAGTGGTGGCCCAACCGAATGCCGGCGGTGCCATGGAGTTGGGCGCGACCATGATCGAAGGTGACCAGGTCGTCCAAGGCGATGCCTACGCAGGTGGCCAGGTCGCACGGTCAGCCAGGCTCGGCGTGCTAGGCACTCAGGAAATCAAGGACGTCCCATTTAGCGTGGTCAGCTACACCGCGAAGACGATTGCCGATCAGCAGGCGAGAACGCTGGGCGACGTGCTGCTCAATGACGCCTCGGTGCGTCAGTCAGCCGGCTTTGGTAACTTTTCCCAAGTGTTCACCATTCGCGGCCTGCCGCTGCAAACTGACGACATCGCCTTTAACGGCATGTACGGCGTGTTGCCACGGCAAATCATCACCACTGAAGCGGTGGAGCGGGTTGAGCTGTTCAAAGGGCCTAACGCATTCGTCAACGGCGTTTCGCCACAAGGCAGCGGCATTGGCGGCAGCGTCAACATCGTACCCAAACGCGCAAAAGACGTGAGTACGCGCAGCATCAGCCTGGACTACACCAGCGACAGCCAGGCCGGCGGCCATCTCGATCTGGGCGAGCGCTTCGGCGAAGACAACCGGTTCGGCGCCCGCATCAATCTCGCTGAGCATGGCGGCGACACGGCGATTGACGACGAAACCAAACGTTCGCAACTGATTGCCGTGGCGCTGGACTACCGCGGCGATCGGCTGCGTCTGTCGACCGATTTCGGCTATCAGAAAGAACGCATCAATCAGGGTCGCTCCGTGGTGTATCCCAACGGTACCTCGGTGCCCCATGTGCCGTCAGCCAAGGACAATTACGCTCAGGACTGGACGTGGTCGCAACTCGAAGACACCTACGGGATGCTCAATGGCGAGTATGACTTGAACGACAACTGGACGGCTTATGCCGGCATGGGTGCGAAGCATACGCGGGAGAACGGCGTTTATTCCTCGCTGTACGTCAGCAACCAGACCGGCGCCGCACGTACCGGCTTCTTGTACTCGCCACACGACGAGGACAATAAAAGTGCTATTGCAGGCTTGAACGGGCACTTCACGACCGGGCCGATCACGCACCAGATGAACTTCGGCCTCTCGGGTATCTGGGGTGAGCAACGCTCGTCGTACGAGGCAATTCTGGTTGCCAACCGCCAGCCCAATAATCTTTACAACCCCGTGCAAGTTCCTCGACCGTCCACGACCTACTTCGGCAGCGATATTTATGATCCGCGAATCGTCGGGAAAAACCGGGTCAAGAGTGCAGCCATGTCCGACACCTTGGGGTTTGTCGATGACCGCGTGCTGCTGACCCTGGGCGTGCGACGTCAGACCATCGAAGTCGATGCCTGGAACACGGCATCTGGCGTGCGCAACGCCAACTACGATGAATCCATCACCACGCCGGTCTACGGTTTGGTGATCAAACCATGGGAACACGTTTCGTTTTATGCGAACCGAATCGAGGGGCTGGCCCAAGGCCCGACCGCGCCCTCGGGCGGCGTTACAAACATCGGTGAGGTGTTTCCCCCGCGGCGCAGCAAGCAAACCGAAGCCGGGGTAAAGCTGGATTGGGACAGCTACGGCGCGACGTTCGGCGTCTACAGAATCGAGCAGCCCAACAGCGCCACGACATTCAGGCCCGGCAGTACGTTGGGCACGTTCAGCGTCGACGGCGAGCAGATCAACAAAGGCGTCGAGCTGAATCTGTTTGGCGAGCCTGTCGAGGGCTTGCGCTTGCTGGCAGGTGCGACATGGATGGACACGGAGCTGAAGAAAACCTCCAACGGCCTGACCGATGGCAATCGCGCCGCCGGCGTGCCGCGATTCCAGTACAACCTGGGCGCCGACTGGGATATTCCGGGCCTGAAAGGCGCGGCGCTGAGCGGCCGAATGCTAAGAACCGGCGGCGAGTACATCAACGCCGAAAACACCCTGAGCATCCCGGCATGGACCCGCTTTGACCTGGGCGCACGCTACGGTTTCAAGGCCGACGACAAATACATCACGCTGCGCGCCAATGTCGAAAACGTCGCTAACAAAGCCTATTGGGCATCGGCTTCGACCGCCAATAACTACCTGACGCAGGGCGAGCCCAGAACGCTCAAGGTGTCGGCGACGGTGGATTTCTAGGCAAAATCCTCATCCTGATCAGTAGGAAAGCGCTGGAACAACGTCAGCTGCTTACGCTCAAATCCACCCCCAGCGCCCTCGCGAAGGCCTTGACCAGCGGGCTTCGTGGGGCGTTGTGCCTGAGGATCAAATTAACGGGCGTGCGCAGAACGATCAGGTCGGGACGCAGTGCCCGAAGCTGACCGTCGCGCACCAAATTGCGCGTGTAATGCTCGGGAAGGAACCCGATGAAGCGCCCGGTGAGGATCATCATCGCGACCGCTTCGACTTGAGAAGCCGAGGCGCATTGGCTGTCGTAATTGATGAAGCTCGCCTTGTCCCGGTGAATAGCGTAGCGATGATTAACAATCTCGAATGCACGCAGGCTGTCGATGCTCAGGGCGCTGTCCGCGACCTCAAACAGCGGATGCCCCATTGCGCAATAGGCGTAAGAAGTCTCTTCATACAGTTCGAAATAATCAAACTCCTCGCGTCGCTGATACACCGGCACAATGCCTAGACTCATCCGCCCTTCTACCATTCCCCGTTCCACTTCATCCAGCTGAGAGGCTTGAAGGCGCAATCTGACTTTGGGCGCTTCATCGTGCATTGCTCTAAGCGCGGCAATGAGCGGCGAACTTTGATCGGACAAGGTGTTATCGATCACGCCAATGCTGAGGTCGCCAATCAACTCGTTCTGCGCCGAACTAATCCGATCGCGAAAACTGTCGACCGACGCAAAAAGTTCGATGGCCGCCTGGTAGACGAGCTTGCCTTCTTCAGTCAGGTGAAACCCCTCACGACCGCGCGTGCAGAGGCGCATGCCGATCCGGATTTCAAGGTCCGAAATCTGTTTGCTGATGGCAGCGAGTCCGACATTCAGCTCATTCTGGGCGGCACTGAAACCGCCCGCCTCGACCACGGCCTGAAATACCCGCAGCAGCTTGAAGTCCATTCCGCTAAGGGTCAGCGGCGGGCGAATTCCCGGTTTCGGCGGCACGTTTCCAGAACTGGAAAGTGGAGTTTCCATAATGCTTATTGACCTCACCTATTGAATTCAACAGGCTCTGACTCACAACAAAACATGCCCGATCAACAATAATGAACACAGAAAAAGCTGATTGGCAACCTTGCGCATCGCGCACAATTCCTCGACCAAATGTCCATGAAAATATAAATAAGCTGACACTTTGATCAGATCTTTCAGTGCGGAGTTACTGCCGATTGAGGGCCTTTGGATACCGCGCTGAAGACGCCGTCATCGCAAAAATGATTGGGGACGCGTGGCACATTCAGGCAGGCCTGGTCTGCATAAGGCTTTGGAGAAACACATGAATCAGAATCAGGCAGAGCAGCTGCAAGCCGAGCGCAGGAAAAGCGAGAACACATTTGACATTACCCAATACGAACATGTGCCCCGCCGCTATTACGGACGCATATTCTTTGCAACGCTGATCATCGTTGCCCTCGCAGGGCTCGCGCGCGCCTTTGCCAATGGGCAGATCGAATGGAGCTACATCGGCCAGTTTCTGACGTCCGAAGCCATTCTATGGGGGCTGCTCAATACCATCGTCATGTCGATTCTGGCGATGATCCTTGGGGTGATCATCGGCGTGATCACCGCAATCATGCGCATGTCCGCCAACCCGATTTTGCGGTACGTAGCGATTACCTATACCTGGCTGTTCCGCGGCACGCCGCTGATTTTGCAATTGCTGTTGTGGTTCAACCTGGCGCTCATTTTCCCTGTCATCGGGATTCCCGGCGTCATGGAAATCGATACCGTTAGCCTCATGACGCCCTTTGTTGCCGCGCTGCTGGGCCTGAGCATCAACCAGGGCGCCTATACCGCCGAGGTGGTGCGCGCAGGCTTGCTGTCTGTAGATACCGGGCAATACGAAGCTGCCAAGTCCATCGGCATGCCGCGTTTGCAGGCGCTGCGTCGAGTGATTTTGCCTCAGGCCATGCGCGTGATTATTCCGCCCGTGGGCAACGAATTCATCAGCATGGTGAAAATGACCAGTCTGGCCAGCGTGATCCAGTACTCCGAATTGCTGCATAACGCGCAGAACATCTACTACGCCAACGCTCGCGTCATGGAGCTGTTGATCGTCGCCGGGATCTGGTACCTGGCGGTGGTCACCGTCCTGTCGTTTGGCCAAAGCCGACTGGAGCTGCGCTTTGCTCGCGGCGCCGGCAAGCGTTCGTAAGTCAGGCCCAGGAGACTCACCATGAGAAGCATCGTCAAAGCCGTCGGCCTGAACAAATACTACGACCAGTTCCACGCCCTCAAAGACGTCAGCATTGAGGTCGAACAGGGTGAGGTTCTGTGCATCATTGGGCCTTCGGGCTCGGGCAAAAGCACGTTGTTGCGCTGCGTCAATCAGCTCGAAAAGATCGACAAGGGCGGCTTGTGGGTGGACGGCGAACTGGTGGGTTACCGCATCGTCGGCAACAAGCTGCATGAGCTCACGGATGCTCAGATCGCCCGGCAGCGTCTTAGTACGGGCATGGTTTTTCAGCGCTTCAATCTTTTCCCGCACATGACCGCGCTGCAAAATGTGATTGAGGGCCCAATCCAGGTCCTGAAGCGTTCCCCCAAGGAAGCCACCGAGGAGGCCACCGAATTGCTCGCTCGTGTCGGTCTGGCCGATAAACGCCATGCGTATCCGGTCGAGCTTTCGGGCGGTCAGCAGCAGAGAGTAGCGATCGCGCGCGCATTGGCGATGCGGCCCAAGCTGATGCTGTTCGATGAGCCCACCTCCGCCCTGGACCCAGAGCTGGTGGGTGAAGTGTTGTCAGTCATGCGTGACCTGGCGCACAGCGGCATGACCATGATTGTGGTCACCCATGAGCTGGGGTTTGCTCGCGAAGTTTCCAACCGGATGGTGTTCATGGACGGCGGCCAGATTGTGGAGGCCGGCACCCCGGAAGACATTCTAATAAGCCCACAAAATCCAAGAACCCAAAGCTTCATTTCTGCCGTTCGCACTTAAACCAGAACAAACGAGAACGACCATGAAAAAGATCTTCATCCCCAGTTTGCTTGTCGGCATGTTGGCGTCTGCGTCGGTGTTTGCCGCGCCCCCTGCCAGCCTCAAGGACAAAGGTGAAATCACCGCCGCCATCGTGCCCAACTATCCGCCCATGGATTTCAAAGACACCAGCACCAACACCTTGACCGGGCTCGACGTGGACTTGGGCAACGCCTTGGCCGAGCGCCTCGGTGTGAAAATCAAATGGCAGGAAACAGCGTTCGAGCAGATGGTCAGCGGTCTGGTGACCAAACGTTTCGATATCATTCTGTCGGGCATGACTGACACCGCCGAGCGGCAGAAGACGGTGACATTCATTGATTACTTCGCCAGCGGCCCACAGCTCTACACGCTGACTAAAAATGCTGACTTGAGTGAGCCTGCCGATCTGTGCGGCAAGAAAGTCGGCACCAGCCGCCGTACCACCTGGCCTGCGGAAATTTCAGCGTGGAGCAAGGAAAACTGCGAAGCGAAGGGTAAGCCGGCGATCATCGTCAGCGGCTCGGAAGGCTCTGCTGACGCCCGGGCACAACTGCGCCAGGGTCGCCTTGATGCAGCCATGCAGGGCAGCGAAACTCTCCCCTATCTGATGGCACAGGAGAAGGACACCTATAAGCCGCTTGGCGAAGCCATCTCCAAACAATTCACCGGCCTGGGCGTCAGCAAGAACAATCCCGAGCTCGCGACGGCCATTGCCGAGGCGATCCAGACCATGGTTGACGATGGCACCTACGGCAAAATCCTCAAGAAATGGGACCTTGAACAAGGCGCCGTGACCAAAGTGGGGATGAATCAAGGCCGGTAAGCGGTTCATGGCAAGTCACGGACGAAGCTTCAGCATGGCTTCTGCAGGAGCGCCATCGCACTCGCTCCTGCAGAGAAGCGCTGACATAAAGGAACCCCAGAGTGACCACTTATTCCCTCGTGATCCGTCGCCTGATGATCTGCTCGCTGACCATCGTCATGAGCCGGGCAATGACCAGTCCGTTGCTGACGCTGTTTTTGAGCAGCCGGCTGGAGCTCAACCAGCAAGACGTCGGGTTGTTGATGGGCATCGCGGTCTTCATCGCCACACTGCTGGGGTTGTACGGCGGCTACATCATCGACCGGCTGGAGAAGCGCAAGCTGCTGATCCTGGCGATGCTCTCAAGCGCTGTCGGATTTTCGCTGCTGACGTTTGCTCACAATGTTTACCTGACGACCCTGACGCTGGTGATCACCGAAACCGCTTCGGCGCTCTTTCTGATCGGCTCCAAAGCCATCATCAGCGAGAACCTGCCTGTCGGGCAGCGTGCAAAGGTGTTTTCGCTGCGCTACACCCTGACCAACATTGGCTACGCAACGGGGCCGATGCTGGGCGTGGTGATTGCCGGGCACCTGCCGGTGGCGCCTTTTTTCATCGCCAGCGCCATTGCGTTCTGTAGTCTGTTTCTGATGGTCGGCATTCCGCGCACTGCTGCCGATCCGCACCACGTTCCGCGCAGCTTCTTCGACACGCTGGTCACGCTGAAGAACGATCGCACGCTGATTCTGTTCACGGGTGGCAGCTTGCTCAGCACCGTCGTGCACGGGCGGTATACGTTGTACCTGTCCCAATTTCTTTTGGTAACGCATACCCCTGAACAGGCGCTGAGAATCCTTTCTGCGGTGCTGGCCTGTAACGCAGTGACCGTG
Organism: Pseudomonas lutea; assembly: GCF_000759445.1. Classification (NCBI taxonomy): domain Bacteria; kingdom Pseudomonadati; phylum Pseudomonadota; class Gammaproteobacteria; order Pseudomonadales; family Pseudomonadaceae; genus Pseudomonas; species Pseudomonas lutea. The sequence goes on along the minus strand of NZ_JRMB01000004.1, from coordinate 16,479 downwards.
ATCCTGATGCAATATCAGATCGGTCGATTCCTCAAGCGCGAGCAGCTCCCGTACTGGATCTGCCTGGGAACGGCATTGTTCGCGATCGGGCTGATCGGCTTCGGCTTCGCCACAACAACCTTGGCCTGGTGTGCTGCAATGTTCGTCTTCACGCTGGGCGAGATGATCATCTATCCCGCCGAATACCTGTTCGTCGACACCATTGCGCCCGAGCGCTTGCGTGGCAGCTATCTGGGTGCGCAGAACCTGGCGGCATTCGGCGGTGCATTGAGCCCGGTAATCTGCGGGTATCTACTGATCAACAGCCCCGCGCCGACGATGTTCTATGTCCTCGCGTGCCTCACGGCGGTCGGCGGCACTCTGTGCTTTCTGGCGGGGCGCCACGCCAGGCTCAGCCACGCTGATGTCGCCCTTTGACCGTAATCGGCCTCGCCCGCAGCTCAGTTGATTTGTCACTTTTCAAACCCCGCCCAAACAGGTGAGTATGTCCGGCCTAGAGCCGCCGGTCTGAACGGTCTTTATGAGCCCCCTTGCAAGGCTGTCGCAGACTGTCCTGATTTCCACTTCTCCGACGAAAAGGATATCGAGTAATGAAATACCGCACCCTTGGCCAATCCGGCCTCCAGGTATCAACCCTGACACTGGGCTCGATGATGTTCGGCGTACAGACGAGCACTGAAGAATCCCTGCGCATCATCGACAAGGCCTGGGATGAAGGCGTCAACTTCATCGACACTGCCAACGTCTATAACGCCGGACGGTCGGAAGAGATCGTGGGCGAAGCCATCGCCAAGCGCCGCAGCGAATGGGTCCTCGCCACCAAAGTCGGCAGCAGCTCGGGCAACACTGCCCCAAATTCCAGCGGACTCAACCGCAAGCACATTTTCAACGAGATCGAATCCAGCCTGCGTCGGCTCGACACCGACTACATCGATATCCATTACCTGCATAAAGAAGATCACAACACGCCGCTTGAAGTGACCGTGTCTGCCATCGGCGACTTGATACGCGAGGGCAAGATCCGCTATTGGGGCGTCTCCAATTTCCGCGGGTGGCGTATCGCTGAGGTGGTCAGCGTCGCTCAGCGTCTGGGTGTGGACAAGCCGGTGATCAGTCAGCCGCTGTACAACATCGTCAATCGCCAGGCCGAGCTGGAGCAGATCACTGCTGCGAAGTTCTACGGCTTGGGTGTCGTCCCCTACAGCCCGCTGGCCCGCGGCGTGCTCAGCGGCAAGTATGCCCCCGATGTGACACCGGACAGCAGCACCCGCGCCGGGCGTCAGGACAAACGCATCCTTGAAACCGAGTGGCGCAGTGAGTCGTTGCACATCGCCCAGAAATTACAGGCGTACACCCAGGCCAAAGGCGTCGGCCTGGTGGAATTCGCAATCGCATGGGTGCTGAATAACCAGGCAGTGACGTCAGCGATTGTCGGCCCTCGCACCGAGGAGCAATGGGACAGCTACACCAAAGCGCTCAGCGTAAGCATTACCGCGGAAGACGAGGCGTTCGTTGACTCGCTCGTGACCCCGGGACATGCATCCACGCCAGGCTTCAACGATGTGCAGCATTTTGTGACTGGCCGCTATATCTGAGGCCGTCCTGTCGCGGTGCCAGCCCTGAATCCACCTTGTATCAAGGTCAATATGCGCTGGCGCCGCTTAAAGACTCGCCCGATTGATGGCACCACCCGAGCGGCCAATCCCTTGTAGAATGCCGCCCCGGAGCGACTCCGCCAACTTGTATCAAAGTTTGACAAGCTTGGTGGCGGTCTCTAGTGTTTCATTGGATCCAATAACTGGTCGGCCTGAGAAGATCAAGCATGCGCAGGACTGAGAAAGAGCAATTTCTGCGGGAAACGCTGGGTGATGAGCAGCCGCCTGCGCACCAGGCGCGCGCAATCATCGAAGAAAAACTGCGCAGCGCCATTCTTGATGGTCGTCTTCCGGCGGGCATTGCCCTGCGTCAACAAGAGCTGGCGACGCTTTTCGGTGTCAGCCGCATGCCCGTTCGCGAAGCGCTGCGGCAACTGGAAGCGCAGTCACTGTTGCGCGTCGAAACCCATAAAGGCGCGGTCGTCGCTCCGTTGATCAACGAGGACGCTACAGACGCCTATGCGCTACGCATCCTGTTGGAGTCCGAAGCCTTACGCCAGTCGATCCCGCTGCTAACGCCCGACGACATCAACACCGCGCGCGGCTACATCGAAAAGCTCGAGGTTGAGACTGATTACACCGTTATGGGCACGCTCAACCGCCTTTTCCACATGACGCTGTATTCAAAGGCGCATAACACGCGCCTGCTCAAGCTGGTCGAGGACGGTTTGAATGAGGAAGAGCGCTTTTTGCGTTTCAACCTTGAGCACATGAATCTGGGCAAGGTGTCCCAGAATGACCATCTTGAGCTGCTGGAGATGGCTGCCGCCGGCAATGTGGAAGCGACGATAGAGGCGCTGGCTCATCACTTGAATCGCGGTGTTGAAGCCATCAACGCTTACCTGACCGCTCGCAAGGCAGAAGACGCAAAACCGGCACCTGGATTAAAGAAACGCGCCCTCGCTCACTGAGGGGTCATGACTGTCTTTAACCTTACTTGCTGCCCCTGGGGCACCGCTCGTAAAGCACAAGGGATCAATCCACGCCGTTCATCACGGCGTATGCGCCGAAGGACCCGGCTCCACGGTTATGACGCCTTGAACAAGGCACGGGGAAGCTGAGTGCACGCTGAAAAAAACAAATGGCTGATGGTGGTCAACTCTGGGCAACCGGTCAGAACTCGCCTGATCTGCTTTCCTCACGTAGGAGGCGATCCGGAGCATTTTCGCGACTGGGCGGAAAGCCTCGCCGATCACATTGAATTGGTTACCCTGCGCCTGCCAGGGCACGGCAGCCGGCTCAAGGAAACGCCCTACGATCAGTGGGCGCCCCTGCTGCATGACACCTTCCTCGCGTTAAAGCCTTTCCTTACCGAACCCCATGCGTTTTACGGCCACAGCTTTGGCGGAAGAGTTGCGTACGAAATGGCCAGGCTTGCCCAGCACCATTATCCGAGCCTGACGCGTCACCTCTTCATCTCCGGCTGCCGAAGCCCTGACAGCCAACAGCCCTGGCCCTACCTTCACACGCTGCCGCAGGATGATTTTATTCAAGCGCTGATCAGGCTGAGTGTGCTCCCGAACACTTTCTTGCAGGACAAACAACGGCTGAAACAGCTGGAGCCTGTCGTGCGTAGCGATGTGAAGCTTTCCGAAATCTGGTCACACTGCGCAGACGAAGGTCTGGACATCCCACTGACCGGCCTCTACGGCAGCGATGATCCGGTTGCCACTGCCGCCAGCATGATGAGATGGCGAGAGTTCACGCGCCGGGAATTCGAACTGATTGAGGTGCGCGGTACCCACGATTTTCTCAGGTCGCAGCGCGACCGCTTGCTGCATATCATCAATACCCACCTCGGCCTGCTGGGCAGCTGACAACAGCGCCGCCCCTGCGCCTGCATCGCCTTGCGCCATTCCTCCTGTTTATTCCCCTTCTAAGACTAAAAGCCCGCCCGCGCGCCCTCCGGGTCGCCACTGATGCGCCTATGGTGAATCTTCACAGTCGCTGACGCGTTGACGCGCCGCGTTCAGGCAAACTCGAACGACGAATCGGTCTGCAGCTGATTCCAGGAAGGCGGTTCTCATGGAGCGTTAAAAGGAGCAATGCCCTGAGCGGAGACATTGAGTCAGCGACTTAATGTCGCTCACCCCAAAACCCCTAAAACTGTATTAGCCCGTTAAAGCGCAACGCTGGACGAGGCACTCGTTCATTAACTTCAATTCTGGCTCCAATTAGCTGGAAGGGTTGCGCTCGAACTAATAAAACTTTAATGACAAGTTTTATCGTCTTCGCTTGCGCGCAGTTTATCCAAACTTAAAATAGTTTAAAAAGTATTTGCGAAACCATTTGAAACTGTTCTAACGTTTTCTGGCCGGTATCACTTATTGGGCAAATGCACCGCAAATGCTTACCGGCACCAGCATGTGATATCCCGACATGCTGTTCGGACCTGCACACTCAAATGCTTAATCAATGAGCGTCACAGCACTTCGCTGCCATTCATTAATGGGCGGGTTATTGCCGGGCTGTGTAACTGGATATTCACCCGTAAGTTCTCGTAATGACGAAGACGTGTCTGCGACGCATGAACCTAATCAAGGAAGTTAAATGACGACTCTCGAATTGCAATTAGCGGCCAAAAAAGAAGAACTCAGCGCACACCCTGTTTTCTGCGAAATCGATTCATTGCGCGCACTTCAGCGATTTATGGAAGTGCATGTGTTTGCCGTCTGGGACTTCATGTCACTGACCAAGCGTTTACAACAGGAACTTACGTGCATCAGGCTCCCCTGGCTACCGCCACGGGACCCGAAGGCTGCACGGCTGATCAATGAAATCGTGTTGGGTGAGGAATCAGATGATCGGCCGGGACAGGACCGTGGGCACTACAGCCACTTCGAACTGTACCTGGACGCCATGCGGGAGATCGGCGCAAGCACGGCGCGCATCGAGCGCTTCGTTGAGTTGCAGCGCGACGGCATCCACTACCAGACAGCGCTCGACAGCGCTGGAGCAAGCAGAGCGGCCGCTCACTTCGTCCGTGACACCCTAGATGTCGCACTCAACGCGCCGGCGCATTGCGTGGCCGCTGCGTTTCTGCACGGTCGAGAAAGCGTTATCCCTCAGATGTTTCAGCGGATTCTCGATGACTGGGGCATCACTGCCGACAAGGCCCCAACCTTTCGCTACTACCTTGAGCGCCACATCGAAGTGGACTCAGAAGACCACGGTCCCGCTGCAGAGTCTTTGCTGACCAGATTGGTTGCTGGCAACGAACAACATCAACGCGAAGTCTACGCCGCCGCCATTGCAGCAGTGGAAAGCCGCATAGCGCTGTGGGACGCCCTGCGACTGACCATGCGCGAGCCTGCGCGGGAAGTCAGTGCATGAACTGGCTCTGCCTCTTTAGCCGAATCAATCTTCACACAAGGACGCAATCATGAAAGCCGAAGACTATCTGTCCTTCGTCGATGCCTGGGAAGGCCGGGCGACGATCCGTACCCGCCCGCGCCGCATGGTCGAAAACGACGAAAAACTGATTTATCCGCTCAGCCGCCAGCCGCTGGTGCTTAGCGAGACCTTCACCCGCGAATGTGCTCATTTACGCGATTTCGCTCTGGTGCAGAGCCTGTACAAGTTCATCAACGACGTCGTGATTTTCGAAACTGAAATCGTCGATAAAACCGCGCGAAGCATCGCCAAAGACAATTTTGCGATCCGTTTCCCCTTCGCCTGCCGCTATGACGCCATGACGGTGGTCGTCGATGAGGATTACCACGCGCTGGTCGCGATGGACTTCATGCAGCAAACCATCGCACTGACCGGTATCCAGCCGATTCAATTACCTCAGGAGATTGAGCTTAGCCGGGCTATTCCCGCAGCTTTGGCGCTGGCACCCGATCATCTGCGCAGCGCCGTCGAGCTCATCTGCGTGGCGATCGCCGAGAATACCGTCACCAACGACGTCGCGGCCTTCGCGCGAGACGACACAGTAAAGCAGTCCATCAAGGGGCTTATGGCGGACCACTTGCTTGACGAGGGCCGGCATTCGGGGTTTTGGGCGCGTTTGGTGAAGATCTACTGGCACACAGCGGCGGCTAGCGACCAGCAACTGATCGCGCAGATTCTGCCGGTGTTCATCGCTCAGTACCTTACCAACGACATCCAGAAGTCCTTTGACTTTGTCTTGATCGACAGCCTGCCGGTTGACGAGTCCGTTAAGCAATCGCTGAGGGCTGAAACGCATGCGATGTGCTTCCCGATCAATCGCCACCATCCGCTGGTGGGCAACGTCATGCGCTTCTTCACCAACAGCTCGATGCTAAACAGCCTCTGCGTACAAGAAGCTCTTGCCGAATATCTGCCGGCAGGAGGTCTTCAATGAAACGCCTGGAGATTGTGCTTGTTGGTCATAGCCAGGCAATCAGTGAAGTGGGAACCGAGCTGGAGACCCATGGGCATCTGATTCATACGCTGCGGGATGCGGAGGCCGTCAAGCGAAGTGTCTTGAAAGGCGCGATGCTTCTTATTGAGGACGGCACGCTGGACCTGAGCCTCGCCCCGGCAGGCGCTTATGGGCTATCAGCTCATCTCGGCCTGCGCTTGGGACTCACATCGGAGGGCGACCTGGTGCTGCCGCAGCTGGAGGTCCTGTGTTGGTTCGGGCCGGCCACCACACGACGCTTGGTCGCGCGCAGGGCCGTTGCCGCTGTGCACTCCGGCAATGGCCGCGTTTTGCGTGATGCTGCAGTTGCAACGCTGGTGGACGCGGTTGCGATGCTGGTCAGCCAGCTCTCTCGTGATTCCGAGGATTTGACACAAGCCCAACACGTCGGCGCATCAGGCAGCGAGCACGAGGAAAGTCTGCTGCGACTGGATCGACTTGCCTTTGAGCATTGCTTCAACTTCACGACTGCACCGGGTCTGTTGAGCATTGCAGAGCAGCCACTGATCGCTCGGCTGGACCATAGCTTTGTGAGGTTCGCCGATCGCACTGCGCTGAATATCGACGGCAAAGGCATCAGCTATGACGCACTGCGCACCCACAGCGTCGCTATCCAGCTGCAATTTCCAACCCTGATTCAGCTCGCAGCGGGTAAGCCGGTAGTCATCGGTATCTGCATGCCGAAATCTGCTGCTCTTTTCGCCGGCATCCTCGCCATTCTCGGCAGTGGCGCGGTGTATCTGCCGCTGGATCCCAGCCAACCGTTGCAACGTCAGCAGTACATCCTTGAAAACGCAGGGGCCACATTGCTACTGCACGATGGCAGTCATCCGCTTGCCGGTGTTGTGCTGCCGGGGCTGGACATCAGCAGTATTGTCATCGAGCCGACCAGCCAGTCATTGATGCTTCATTGTCCAGACATCAATACGGCCTGCATGGCGCTTTATACCTCGGGCACAACAGGGCACCCAAAGGGAGTGATGCTCAGCCAACGTAACCTCAGCCACTTCACCGCCTGGTACGCGCATTACGTCGAGCTCTCTGAGCACAGTCGGGTGCTGCAGTTCTCGACGCTGAGCTTTGACTCGTCGGTCATCGATATATTTCCCACGCTGCTCAGCGGAGCCGAGCTGGTGGTGGCGAATGAGGACCAGCGTCGCGATCCGCTCCTGCTGTCCGAACTGCTGGGAGAGAACCTCAGCCATGCGTTTCTGCCGCCGGCCTTGTTAAGCATCCTGCCAATGGATAGGCCAATAAGGCTCAAACACCTATGTACCGGGGGCGACGTCTGCGAGCCTTTTGTCATTGACCGCCTGGCAGCGCAATGTCACTTCCATAATCTGTACGGCCCTACTGAAGCAACGGTGTTGATAACCGCTGGCCAGTTTCAACCCGGCGGGAGCAATCGTTGTCTGGGTCGCCCTATCGCTAACAGTGAGGTGTTGATCCTCGACGAAAATATGCAGCCTGTTGCGGACCAGATGCCCGGAGAAATATACATCGTCGGGCCTGGGGTATGTCTGGGTTATGTCAACAACTCTTCGCTTACGGACGAGCGTTACGCGCATGTCGCGCTTGGAGATGGCAAGAGCACGCGCGCTTATCGAACTGGCGATATCGGCAAATGGACAACGGAGGGCATCGAGCTCTCCGGGCGACTGGATAATCAAGTCAAGATCCGCGGTTTCAGGGTTGAGCCTGAGGAGATCGAGCACTGCCTCCGCGACAGTCAGCTCTACCGCCAAGTCGCAGTGGTGATCGATGAGCAGCGGCGCATCCTGGCCTTTGCTGCTCAGCCGCAGGAGGCGGAGCCTGACACTGCGCGGCGACTGCTCAAGGCTCACGTTGACGCCAGGTTGCCCGATTACATGCGGCCAACGGCGTACATGGAGCTGAGCAGCATGCCGTTTGCAAGCAACGGGAAGGTCGATCGCAAGGCCCTTCTGCAATTGCCCGTGACGTTATTGGAACCCGCTCATCGGCGTCTGCCTGAAACAGAGAATGAGCGTTTACTTCTTGAGCTTTGGGCGAACCTGCTGGAGCTTGCCCCTGGTGATATCTCTACAGACGAGAGCTTCTTCAATCTGGGTGGCCACTCCATTCTGTTGTCGCAGATGCTCCTCGGGATTCGAGAGCGGTTCGGCCGCACCGTTCCCATCAACCGTTTCATCGAGGCCCCGACCTTAACCAATCTGGCTTCGTTGCTGGACAGCGAAGGTACAGCCTCATGGAGCGTCAGCGCTCAGGCGTTCAACGATGCTGCCGTGACGCTCGAACTCCCAGCGCTGCCTGTTGACCGACTGGGCGATGTGCATAAAGTCATCGTCACTGGCGCTAACGGTTTCCTTGGTGTGCACATCGTGGAAGCTTTGTTGAATTGGGGGGCAACTGAGGTGGCGTGCCTGGTGCGTGAAGGAGGCGGATTCACGGCACAGGATCGCTTCGTCCAGGCGCTACATGAAAACCGACTTGAGCATCTGGATTTGGCGCGGGTTCGCGTCTACGCCGCCGACATCACTCAGCCACAACTGGGGTTGACCAGTCAGGTCTATGAGCGCCTGGATAAAGACTTTGGTGCATTGATACATAACGCTGCCAACGTCAATCACGTTCAGGACTACGAGACTCTCGCCAAAGACAATGTGGCGCCGATTTTTGAATGCCTGAACTTGTGCGAAGGGCGTAGCAAAAAAATCTTCAATTTCGTCTCGACGCTCTCTGCCTGCAGCGCCGTCGGGATAGACGGTAGCGTCCTGGAAGCACCAGCCGCCAAGACTCCGCCGATCTACATCAAGAATGGTTACAACCTCTCCAAGTGGGTCGCCGAGAGCATCCTGCAGCAAGCCTGTGAGCGGGGCGCGTGGGTGAATATCTATCGCCCCGGCAACATCGCATTCAACAGCTCCACCGGCGTCTGCCAGCCACACAAAAACCGCCTGATGCTAATGCTAAAAGGGTCGATCCAGCTGGGTCAGGTCCCGGGCTTTGCCATGAACTTCGACCTGATGCCGGTGGATTTTCTCGCCCGCTTCATAGGATTTCATGCCAGTCGCTACCAACCGGCGCACGCCGTTTTCAACCTCCACAATCCCGAGCCGTTGAGCTGGAGCAACTACGTCAGCGCATTTCGAGACGCTGGTAGGTGTTTCGAGACGGTGAGTGTCAGCGAATGGCAAGCCCAGTTGAGCAGGGTGGACAGTGATAACGCCTTATTTGGCGTACTGGGCTTCTATCTCGACGGGTTTGAGGAGGACATCGGCGATATCTCGATGATTGCGCACCAAAACGCCCTGGCAGGCATTCAGCGGATGGGTGAGTCCTACCCACTCAAAACACCAGCGCTGCTGCGTAAGGGCTGCGAGTACCTGAAGGAAATCGACTTCATTTGATGTGCTTGTGCCTGAAACCTGATGCAAGAACCCCTTAAACTACGGAGAACACCATGAATGCTATCAGTAAGACCAACCAGCTCAGCCCTGACACGTTGATCACCAATCCAGTAGGTGAACGGGTCATATCAACAGTATCGGTCGACGCACCCGCGAGTGACGTATGGCAGGTTGTAGGCGACTTCGGAGGCTTTGCCCAATTCATTCCTGCACTCGCCAGCATTGAGGTGGTAGGTAATGGCCCAGGCTCGGTACGTTACAAGAAATTCAAGGAAGGTGGCCACGTCGTTGTGGAGCAACTTAACTCACGCAATGATCACAACATGACGATGACTTGGACGACTCTCCACAACAGTCTGGGGATCGGCAAGCTTTGGGCATCAATGGCAGTCGAGCCTCAAGACCGCGGAGGTTGTAACGCAACCTGGACCATCATGGCTGAACCGGCTAATGGGAGCCCGATGAGCGCTGACGAGTTCAAGAGCTTCTTGCAGGGTTTTGCCGATGATGCAATGGCCAACGTAGCATCGCTATTTCGACAGCACGCATGAGGGTGTGAATGCCGGCCATTTACACATCTGTGGTTAGGCTAAACGACAAAACCCCATCTGCGTGAGCAGATGGGGTTTTGGAATTTGATCTTGACGATGACCTACTCTCACATGGGGAAACCCCACACTACCATCGGCGATGCACCGTTTCACTGCTGAGTTCGGGATGGGATCAGGTGGTTCCAGCACTCTATGGTCGTCAAGAAATTCTGTTGCCGACTCGTTACGAACATCAGTAACGCACCAGCGAAAATGTATGACCTTCACTTAAAACAAAACCCCATCTGCGTAAGCAGATGGGGTTCTGGAATTTAATCTTGACGATGACCTACTCTCACATGGGGAAACCCCACACTACCATCGGCGATGCATCGTTTCACTGCTGAGTTCGGGATGGGATCAGGTGGTTCCAACGCTCTATGGTCGTCAAGAAATTCGGGTACCGACTCGTCCTCTCGAACGCTTCGGCAAATCGGGTATGTGATCAGGTGTCTGTCTGTGTGGTCGCAAACTTTCGTCTTCATGCGTCTTCACACACCGCAATCTGCTGTCTGTCTGCAGATTGCTTGGGTGTTATATGGTCAAGCCTCACGGGCAATTAGTATTGGTTAGCTCAACGCCTCACAGCGCTTACACACCCAACCTATCAACGTCGTAGTCTTCGACGGCCCTTCAGGGAACTCAAGGTTCCAGTGAGATCTCATCTTGAGGCAAGTTTCCCGCTTAGATGCTTTCAGCGGTTATCTTTTCCGAACATAGCTACCCGGCAATGCCACTGGCGTGACAACCGGAACACCAGAGGTTCGTCCACTCCGGTCCTCTCGTACTAGGAGCAGCCCCTCTCAAATCTCAAACGTCCACGGCAGATAGGGACCGAACTGTCTCACGACGTTCTAAACCCAGCTCGCGTACCACTTTAAATGGCGAACAGCCATACCCTTGGGACCGGCTTCAGCCCCAGGATGTGATGAGCCGACATCGAGGTGCCAAACACCGCCGTCGATATGAACTCTTGGGCGGTATCAGCCTGTTATCCCCGGAGTACCTTTTATCCGTTGAGCGATGGCCCTTCCATACAGAACCACCGGATCACTAAGACCTACTTTCGTACCTGCTCGACGTGTCTGTCTCGCAGTCAAGCGCGCTTTTGCCTTTATACTCTACGACCGATTTCCGACCGGTCTGAGCGCACCTTCGTACTCCTCCGTTACTCTTTAGGAGGAGACCGCCCCAGTCAAACTACCCACCATACACTGTCCTCGATCCGGATAACGGACCTGAGTTAGAACCTCAAAGTTGCCAGGGTGGTATTTCAAGGTTGGCTCCACGCAGACTGGCGTCCACGCTTCAAAGCCTCCCACCTATCCTACACAAGCAAATTCAAAGTCCAGTGCAAAGCTATAGTAAAGGTTCACGGGGTCTTTCCGTCTAGCCGCGGATACACTGCATCTTCACAGCGATTTCAATTTCACTGAGTCTCGGGTGGAGACAGCGCCGCCATCGTTACGCCATTCGTGCAGGTCGGAACTTACCCGACAAGGAATTTCGCTACCTTAGGACCGTTATAGTTACGGCCGCCGTTTACCGGGGCTTCGATCAAGAGCTTCGCGTTAGCTAACCCCATCAATTAACCTTCCGGCACCGGGCAGGCGTCACACCCTATACGTCCACTTTCGTGTTTGCAGAGTGCTGTGTTTTTAATAAACAGTCGCAGCGGCCTGGTATCTTCGACCGGCATGAGCTTACGGAGCAAGTCCTTCACCCTCACCGGCGCACCTTCTCCCGAAGTTACGGTGCCATTTTGCCTAGTTCCTTCACCCGAGTTCTCTCAAGCGCCTTGGTATTCTCTACCCAACCACCTGTGTCGGTTTGGGGTACGGTTCCTGGTTACCTGAAGCTTAGAAGCTTTTCTTGGAAGCATGGCATCAACCACTTCGTGTTCTAAAAGAACACTCGTCATCAGCTCTCGGCCTTGAAACCCCGGATTTACCTAAGATTTCAGCCTACCACCTTAAACCTGGACAACCAACGCCAGGCTGGCCTAGCCTTCTCCGTCCCTCCATCGCAATAACCAGAAGTACAGGAATATTAACCTGTTTTCCATCGACTACGCTTTTCAGCCTCGCCTTAGGGACCGACTAACCCTGCGTCGATTAACGTTGCGCAGGAAACCTTGGTCTTTCGGCGTGGGTGTTTTTCACACCCATTGTCGTTACTCATGTCAGCATTCGCACTTCTGATACCTCCAGCAAGCTTCTCAACTCACCTTCACAGGCTTACAGAACGCTCCTCTACCGCATCACTTGCGTGATACCCGTAGCTTCGGTGCATGGTTTGAGCCCCGTTACATCTTCCGCGCAGGCCGACTCGACTAGTGAGCTATTACGCTTTCTTTAAAGGGTGGCTGCTTCTAAGCCAACCTCCTAGCTGTCTAAGCCTTCCCACATCGTTTCCCACTTAACCATGACTTTGGGACCTTAGCTGACGGTCTGGGTTGTTTCCCTTTTCACGACGGACGTTAGCACCCGCCGTGTGTCTCCCATGCTCGGCACTTGTAGGTATTCGGAGTTTGCATCGGTTTGGTAAGTCGGGATGACCCCCTAGCCGAAACAGTGCTCTACCCCCTACAGTGATACATGAGGCGCTACCTAAATAGCTTTCGAGGAGAACCAGCTATCTCCGAGCTTGATTAGCCTTTCACTCCGATCCACAGGTCATCCGCTAACTTTTCAACGGTAGTCGGTTCGGTCCTCCAGTCAGTGTTACCTAACCTTCAACCTGCCCATGGATAGATCGCCCGGTTTCGGGTCTATTCCCAGCGACTAGACGCCCTATTAAGACTCGCTTTCGCTACGCCTCCCCTATTCGGTTAAGCTCGCCACTGAAAATAAGTCGCTGACCCATTATACAAAAGGTACGCAGTCACCCAACAAAGTGGGCTCCCACTGCTTGTACGCATACGGTTTCAGGATCTATTTCACTCCGCTCTCCGCGGTTCTTTTCGCCTTTCCCTCACGGTACTGGTTCACTATCGGTCAGTCAGTAGTATTTAGCCTTGGAGGATGGTCCCCCCATGTTCAGACAAGGTTTCTCGTGCCCCGTCCTACTCGATTTCATTGACAAGAGATTTTCGCGTACAGGGCTATCACCCACTATGGCCGCACTTTCCAGAGCGTTCCGCTAATCTCAAATCAACTTAAGGGCTGGTCCCCGTTCGCGTCGCCACTACTAAGGGAATCTCGGTTGATTTCTTTTCCTCAGGGTACTTAGATGTTTCAGTTCCCCTGGTTCGCTCCATACACCTATGTATTCAGTGTAAGGTAACTGTCTTATGACAGCTGGGTTCCCCCATTCAGACATCTCCGGATCACAGTCTGTTTGCCGACTCCCCGAAGCTTTTCGCAGGCTACCACGTCTTTCATCGCCTCTGACTGCCAAGGCATCCACCGTATGCGCTTCTTCACTTGACCATATAACCCCAAGCAATCTGGTTATACTGTGAAGACGACATTCGCCGAAAGTTTGCATTTCACAAACTTTACCTTAGCCTGGACACGCACCAGTGGAAAGAGGTGCCCCAGTCTATATTTCAATCACATACCCAAATTTTTAAAGAACGATCTAATCAAAAGACTAGAAATCAAACACTCCATCATCCATCGGATGGAGCGCTCATTTCTAAGCTTTCAGCAGTCAGAAGCAGTTATGGTGGAGCCAAACGGGATCGAACCGTTGACCTCCTGCGTGCAAGGCAGGCGCTCTCCCAGCTGAGCTATGGCCCCATAACAAAATTGGTGGGGTCTGGGCAGATTCGAACTGCCGACCTCCACCCTTATCAGGGGTGCGCTCTAACCAACTGAGCTACAGACCCAATTTCGAGCTTGTAACTGTTAGCGTGAGCTATCAGCTTGGAGCTTAAAGCTGCTTCTATCGTCTTCTTCAATGAATCAAGCAATTCGTGTGGGAACTTGCGAAGAAGCTGAGTCTTCGATTAAGGAGGTGATCCAGCCGCAGGTTCCCCTACGGCTACCTTGTTACGACTTCACCCCAGTCATGAATCACACCGTGGTAACCGTCCTCCCGAAGGTTAGACTAGCTACTTCTGGTGCAACCCACTCCCATGGGTGTGACGGGCGGTGTGTACAAGGCCCGGGAACGTATTCACCGCGACATTCTGATTCGCGATTACTAGCGATTCCGACTTCACGCAGTCGAGTTGCAGACTGCGATCCGGACTACGATCGGTTTTCTGGGATTAGCTCCACCTCGCGGCTTGGCAACCCTCTTGTACCGACCATTGTAGCACGTGTGTAGCCCAGGCCGTAAGGGCCATGATGACTTGACGTCATCCCCACCTTCCTCCGGTTTGTCACCCGGCAGTCTCCTTAGAGTGCCCACCTTAACGTGCTGGTAACTAAGGACAAGGGTTGCGCTCGTTACGGGACTTAACCCAACATCTCACGACACGAGCTGACGACAGCCATGCAGCACCTGTCTCAATGTTCCCGAAGGCACCAATCCATCTCTGGAAAGTTCATTGGATGTCAAGGCCTGGTAAGGTTCTTCGCGTTGCTTCGAATTAAACCACAATGCTCCACCGCTTGTGCGGGCCCCCCGTCAATTCATTTGAGTTTTAACCTTGCGGCCGTACTCCCCAGGCGGTCAACTTAATGCGTTAGCTGCGCCCACTAAAAGCTCAAGGCTTCCCAACGGCTAGTTGACATCGTTTACGGCGTGGACTACCAGGGTATCTAATCCTGTTTGCTCCCCACGCTTTCGCACCTCAGTGTCAGTATGAGCCCAGGTGGTCGCCTTCGCCACTGGTGTTCCCTTCCTATATCTACGCATTTCACCGCTACACAGGAAATTCCACCACCCTCTGCCCTACTCTAGCTTGCCAGTTTTGGATGCAGTTCCCAGGTTGAGCCCGGGGATTTCACATTCAACTTAACAAACCACCCTACGCGCGCTTTACGCCCAGTAATTCCGATTAACGCTTGCACCCTCTGTATTACCGCGGCTGCTGGCACAGAGTTAGCCGGTGCTTATTCTGTCGGTAACGTCAAAACAGCGAAGTATTAATTAGCTGCCCTTCCTCCCAACTTAAAGTGCTTTACAATCCGAAGACCTTCTTCACACACGCGGCATGGCTGGATCAGGCTTTCGCCCATTGTCCAATATTCCCCACTGCTGCCTCCCGTAGGAGTCTGGACCGTGTCTCAGTTCCAGTGTGACTGATCATCCTCTCAGACCAGTTACGGATCGTCGCCTTGGTGAGCCATTACCTCACCAACTAGCTAATCCGACCTAGGCTCATCTGATAGCGCAAGGCCCGAAGGTCCCCTGCTTTCTCCCGTAGGACGTATGCGGTATTAGCGTCCCTTTCGAGACGTTGTCCCCCACTACCAGGCAGATTCCTAGGCATTACTCACCCGTCCGCCGCTGAATCAGGGAGCAAGCTCCCTTCATCCGCTCGACTTGCATGTGTTAGGCCTGCCGCCAGCGTTCAATCTGAGCCATGATCAAACTCTTCAGTTCAATACTGCAATTAGGTTTTGAGAAAACCTTATAAACTTGGCTCAGCAATCGTTGGTTAAACCATGATTTCTCGTGGAGTAACTTGCGATGCTGATAATCTTGCGACTTCAGTCTTACAGCACAAGCACCCACACGAATTGCTTGATTCAGTTGTTAAAGAGCGGGTGGTTAAGATCTTTCGTCTCAACCGAGGCGCGCATTCTACAGCGTCTCTTGTATCTGTCAAGCGGTTATTTTAAGAAGTTTTCAAAGTTTCCTTATCAACTTCAACCACTTGCGCTTCGTTCGACTTGGCGTCTCACGTCAGCGGGAGGCGAATTCTACAGCGTTACAACCTGCTGTCAACTGCCTTTTTCACCGCTGTCGATTCAAGCATCTGAACCGAAGCATTCCTCGCTGCTTACTTCGTCCAACCCTTTGATTACCAAGGAGTTTTCCGTTTCGTCTGCGCCGGAAGTGGGGCGAATTATAGACAGATCCAGAGGAGCGTCAACACCTAATTTGAACTTTTTGTGAAAAAGGTAAAACTTCAGGAGAATCAGCAATTTCCTTCTGTTTATATAGGCTCCCGGACAGCCTCCTGTTAAAGGACGCCAGCCTCACGTAGAGCATTCACTTCGGAACTGGACAATCCCAACACGCCGGCAAGCACTTCCAACGTATGCTCCCCCAGCAACGGCGGCGCATAGCGGTATTCAACGGGGGTGGCGGACAGGCGAATCGGACTTGCAACCTGAGGCACCGTACCACCCAATGAGTGAGGCAACTCAACTTGCAGGCCGCGCGACAGAACCTGCGGGTCAGCAAACACTTCGGCAACATCATTGATAGGCCCGCAAGGCACGCCCGCTCGCTCCAACGCCGTTACCCATTCTGCGGTGGTCTTGAATACTGTGGCCTGTCGGATGAGTGGAATCAGCTCCGCACGATGGGCAACACGAGCCTTGTTACTCGCGAAG